>JALFZJ010000037.1 GCA_022783665.1 Arcanobacterium sp. | reverse complement strand
CGATGTCCAAAATCGTAGCGTCCAGAAGCTCTCCCAAGGTATGAAACAAAGGCTCGCCCTCGCGACGGCTCTGTTGCCCAATCCTGATATTTTGCTTCTTGACGAGCCAACAAATGGTCTTGATCCAACTGGAATTCGTTGGCTGAGAACGCTGTTGCGCAGTTTTGTTTCAGTGGGGAAAACAGTTCTGCTTTCTAGTCATTTGCTCAACGAAGTTGAGCAGACTGTTGATGACGTAGTCATCCTAAAACGAACGGTGAAGTTCGCTGGTTCCCTGAGCGATTTTACGGAGAACGGACATTTTAGATTAGAGGATAGGTTCTTTGAACTGATGGGAACCGAGGGATTGAATGATGCTAGGTAACGGATTTCGTCAGACCTTCTGAAAGCATTTACTGGGAAGCCGTTCTGGGTCCTTATTGCAATTGGTCTCGGCTTAACTGTTCTTTTTGCCTTTGGGTTCGCAGAGTCGTTGCTGGATCCTGCCTTGCCTCAAGTTTCATCGGAGGAAGGGACTGCCACGGTTCTTTGCTCATTTTTCGCGATGACAATCTGTGCTGCGTGGATGGGTGCTTTGATTGTCACCCGGGAATATGGAACTGGGTCTATCGCTCGGACGGTTATAATCTCCACACTAGAACAAGTATTGTGGGCGTCAAAACACTTACTGCAACGTTTGTTGGGGCAATTCTAGGCGCAGTAGCGGTGTTGTCGGAATCCCAGTATCAATGTTCCTTGTCGAATCAAAGGGCTTTGAGTTTGTATGGACGAGTGACGTCGTTACTATCGCGATTGGTGTTTTTGCTGCGACACTACTTTCTTCGTTGTGGGGGGGGGCTGTACATAGGTTTTGTTACTCGGAATTCCGTTACCGCTATCTCCGTCATTGCGCTCCTTACATGGATGATCGAACCCGCAATTTAACGATTTGCTCCAGAGATATCTGGGTATCTGTTCACTCTTGCCACAACTGGGGTAGTGCTGGATCCTCACGACGAGTTACTCAGTGTCGGCGCATCATATGCCGTTCTCATTGTTTGGCTGGTAGCACTCGGGCTGGTCTCGACTGTGCTATTCCGTAGGAAAGACACTGCGTGAGGAATGCATTCACATGACGAACGAGGAGTTTAACGATAACTGGGTAACCGAAAATCCTCCTAGGATTTCAGATACGGTTGTTCTCCACGAGCCGCAGCACGACGACGAATCGTGGATCCTTCAAGCTGGCAGTAGGCGTTATATCCGGATTCAAGCTGAACTTGCGCGACTCATTCAGTCGCTCACTGGAGAGCACAGCGTTGAAGAGCTTTCTAGAACTCTAGGCGGGGTGTGGACTTCAGCAAATATCGAAGCTGCACTCGAGAAGCTTCACGGCATGAATCTGTTGTGCACCGAGGAATCAAAAAGGAAGAACCGGCGCTTTCGATTAGAGGGACTTCACCGCATTCAGTTTACTCTTCTAGAAACTCCCAAGTTATTTGAGAAATTGAGGCCATTCGCGAGATTGGTGTATCCAAGCCAAGTCAGATTGTCTGGGCAACCGTCTGTATGGTTGGTTTTCTTGCACTGCTCGGAAACTTCCAAACGTTAATTGATGCAGTCGCAACTCCTGTTGACTTTCGAACTTACCTCGTTGTTGGGCTTGCATCCTTGTCCATTATGTTCTTACACGAGTTTGCGCATGGACTAGTTCTTGCTGGATTCGGAGGAAACCCCAACAGCGTCGGAGTCATGCTTTTCTACTTCACTCCAGCTTTTATTGTGACATCAGTGATGGTTGGCGGCTTCGGAATAATAATCGACGGGTCGCCCAGCCCACAATCTTGCGAGAGAACACGTCGGTCACGAAAGCGGTGCACACGAAGTCGGATAGGGTTCGAAGTCTGCCACCACCCGCAGGTCGCTGATTCGCCCGGCGGGCTCAAAGAGTAGCGTGACGTCGCGGAAGATACCCGGCAACCACCACTGGTCCTGATCCTCCACATACGTCATCGCCGACCACTGCGAGACGAGCACACGGATGGTGTCTCACCCTCGCGAAGCATGCCGCGCAGGTCGAACTCGTTGCGGTTGCGCGACCCGCGCACGATCCCAACCTCGCAACCATTGACCTCCACCCAGGCGATTGACTCAACACCATCAGAGCGCAACACCGGCCAAGGAGCGGCGGCTTGCTCGGCACTGAGGGTGAAGGTGCGCCGGTACTCGCCGGTCGGATTAAGCTCGGGCACAGTGAATAGGGAAAGGAAAGGCGACGTTCGTGTAGATCGACCCGCCGCGCTCAAAGCGGTGGCGCGGATGATAACTCGCCGAGCGTGGCCGTTCATCCTCAGGCGAGGTCAGCACCCAGTGCGAGGGGACGAAGATCGTCTCCCAGCCCGCGCCAGGGTCGGTGGCCGACGACGTCGACCGCGGGCTCGCCCCAACCGCGCCCGCCCCAGCCATTCGGATCTCCGGTGCGTCCGCGGTACCGTGAAGTCGAAAATTCCAACGCCCGTTGAGGGAAAGAGTAGGCACGCAGGACGTGGCAACGTATGGGCGCGGTTTCATGATCGCGCCGCTCGAGGGCGCAACCTCGGTAAGATACACGGTGAGTCCTTGGCTTGGACATACCGACTGTAGGGCTACTTCTCCTCTTATCACGTGTAGCGCGCCAGGAAAAGGTGTTTCGGGCGATCTCGTGCAGGGAATTTGTTACTCCGCCACGTTGCGGTGATGATGGCCGGGTCGCGTCGAGGTCTTAGGCGGTGAACTCGACGTCGTCGCCAATGAACTTACTGATCGTTTCGGCGCACGTGACCCCGTCCGCGTCGACGAACGAGGTCTCAAGGTTCAGGAGCGCGGCGGGCTTGGGTAGGTGGAGCTGCGCGGCCTCGTCGGGGGTGGCGATGGTAGCTCTAATGGTGCGAGTGGTGACGAGCTGGCGTTGGCGGTCCCAGTGGTCGCCAGCGAGGATCTCGGCGAGGTCGAGGGACAGGTCGAGGCCCAGGATGCCCGGGAAGAGGTCAGCCCGAACGATCCCGACCTCGATGCCAACCAGCTTGGTGCGTGCGTCGTCGAGGTAGTGGGCGCGCTCGATGCGTGCGACGAATGGTTCGTCGGTGGTGCGCAGGAGCTCGCGTTCGGCGTCGTCGGCAACCTCAAGGGCGGCTGAGATGAGCTTGGCGTGGGTGAGGGGACTGGCCGGAGGGAGGCATGGCTCGTGCGGAGAGGCAGTTCGATGTCTGGCGGGAGGCGTGGAGGCGCGTTCCGTGACGAAGGTGCCGCGACCGGGGATACCGATCGTGAGGCCGTTTTGGCTGAGGAGCATGAGGGCGCGGCGGACGGTCATGGGGGAGACGTTGAACGACGAGGCGAGCTTGACCTCGCTCTCCAGGCGCTCGCCGGGGCTCATCTGCGCGATGCGCTCCACGAGGGCGTCGTAGACCTTCGAGTACTTTGGCTCCATGAACCCATCCTCTGATAACAGCTATTGACAATCAGTGTACACCCACTCTATGGTGGTTTCTATCCACCCTAGGGCAATTCTCTTCCCTTCTCTACTAAGGAGACCTCAATGACGAGTCATGGAATATCCTATTCGGTTTCAGGTCGCGAAGAGAGGGGTGTAATCGTTGCGTTTCATGGGGTAACGGACAACGCGGCGTCGTTATCCGACCTAGCCCATCACTGGAATGGCGAGTGGAAAGTCTACCTGGTGGACACCCTAGGGCACGGACTATCGCGTCAGTTCGACGACGCCGAGCTCGCCGATCCCTTTCCGGCCATGGTCGCGGCCGCCCGGTCGATCGTGATCGAGGCGGCGCGTCACTCGCTGAGCCGGAAGATCGTGCTCATGGGGCACTCCCTCGGCGGTGCCATTGCGGCCACCATCGCGCGGGACGTGCCGGACCTGATTCAAGCACTCGTGCTGGAGGATCCGGCGCTCTTGACCGACGAACAGACCAGGCTGTACCGCGACACGGCCGGCGACCTCGTCAAGCGCCAGGAGCTCGTGACCGAGCACGTGGGCGAGGCGATCACCGAGCTCATGAAGGTGTATTCGGCGTGGCCGCCGTCCGAGTACGGGGCATGGGCACAGGGCAAGACGCAGGTAGATCGACGTTTCGTCGCCACCGGAGTGGTGGGCGCGTGCGGGCGAGAAATACTCGCCGATCTGACCGTCCCGACACTCTTGGTCACGGGCGACCGAGACGACGTGCTGTTCGGCAAGGCCGGGCAGGCGCAACTCGAGGCCCTGGGCAACCCGCACATCAGCTCGATCCTCATCTCCGACGCCACGCACACGGTTCGCAGGGACCAGTCCGAGGAGTTTTATCGAGTCGTAGGCGCATTCCTGCGCCGCTACGGCGAGCGGCCCGCGCAACCGGAAGCCTACATCGCGGACGAGCTCGCGGGCGTCATCGACGCGACGCCGGTGCAGGACACCGAGCACTATCTCCAGATGCGGCGCGAGGGTGAGGAACTCCTGGCCGACGTGCAATCAGGAGAGGGGATCCGGGTGCAGGACGTCGTCGTTGAAGGTGGGCAGGGGCAGGCCGTCCGGCTGCACTGCCTGCGCGGCGAGGGTGAGCCGAGGGCCGTGCTGTGCTCCATTCACGGCGGTGGGTACGTGGCTGGGGCGGCGCGGTACGACGACGCTCGCAACGGTGAACTCGTAGAGCTCTTCGGCGGCGCGATCGTGGCCAGCCCGGACTACCGGCTGGCCCCGGAGCACCCATGGCCCGCAGGCGCGCAGGATTGCGCCCGCGCGCTGGCCTACCTGGCCCGCACCTACCCCGACCTCCCTCTGTACGTCTACGGTGATTCTGCCGGGGCCGGGTTGGCCCAGCAAGCGATCGAACTCCTGGCGAACGACAGCGTGCAGGTTCACATCGAGCGTGTCATCTTGTTGGAGCCGTGTCTGGAGCCCGGGATGGCCACCGGGTCCTTCGCCACCTACGCTCGTGGGCCGATCTGGACGCGCGAAGCCTCCACGGCGGCGTGGCGCCACTACCTGGGCGACCTGCGAGCCACCCCTCCCTATGTGCCCTCGCGCAGGGTCGCTGCGCTGATGCCGCCCGCCCTCGTCGTCGTCAATCCTGCCGATCCCCTCCGCGATGAGGGAATCCGCCTAGCCAGGGACCTCGCAGACGCCGGCGTCCCGGTCGAACTGCACATGCTCGCGGGCACGTTCCACGGGGCGCTGTCCGTGCCGGAATCGCGAACATGGGAGCGAGTGAAAGCCACGATTCGTTCTTTCCTCGCCACGCCAATCGATAGTTCTAATAGCTCACGCACAGGTCTGTAGAAAGGACGCTTATGAGTAGCAACAATAGGCTCCTGCAAATCGCAGGGGCAGCCGCGTTAGGCGGCTTCCTGTTCGGTTTCGATGTGGCCGTCATCAACGGCGCGATAGGCTCGGTCTCGGGTGCCGAGACCGGATTCGGGCTGGCGTCGTGGGAGACGGGCGTCATCGTGTCGATCGTGAGCCTCGGCGCCGCGATCGGCGCGGCCATCGCGGGCGGTATTGCGAACCGCATTGGGCGCGTCAAGGTCATGATCGCCGCGGCTATTCTCTTCGCGATCTCGGCTCTGATGAGCGGCCTATCCTTCAGCTTCATGGCGCTGGCGGTGTGGCGGCTGGTGGGTGGCTTCGGCGTCGGCATTTCGGCGGTGATCGCGCCCGCCTACATCGCCGAGATCGCGCCCGCAGACAAGCGCGGGCGGCTGGGAACCCTCCAGCAGTTGGCGATTGCCTTCGGCATCTTCGGCGCGTTCATCACGAATTTCATCCTGGTCAAGGTCACCGGATCCGCCGACGCCGAGGCGTGGTTCGGCCTGACCACCTGGCGCTGGATGTTCATCAGCGAGCTGTTGCCCGCGTTGCTCTACGGCGGCTTCGTCCTCTTCCTGCCGGAGTCGCCTCGCTACCTCGTGTCAATTGGGGAAGATGCGAAGGCGGAGAAGATCATCGTGAACGTCGGCTCAGACGAGGACCCCAAGGGGCGAATCGAGGAAATCCGTGCCTCGCTGTCGGACCACCGGCCGCGCTTCGCTGACCTGCGCGACGAGAAATACGGCCTGCGGCCCGTGGTGTGGATAGCGCTCGCCTTTGCTTTCCTCATCCAGATGGCCGGCATCAACAACGTCCTGCTTTATGCGACGGATCTGTGGACGACGGTTGGGTTCGCGGGCAATCTCTCCGTATTCATTCCCGTGCTCACCTCGGTGATCGGCATTATCATGACACTGGTAGGTATGGCGGTGATCGACCGGATTGGCCGCCGCCCGCTCCTGCTGTGGGGTGCCGTTGGCATGTTCGTGGCGATGATGGTCGCGGCCGTGACCTTCACCCAGGGCACGGTCACCAACGCCGGCACGCTCAACCTGAGCGGGGCGTGGGCGTTTGTTGCGCTGGTGAGCGTTCATCTGGTCTACATCATTTTCTGTGGCACGTGGGGCGTGGTGCTGTGGGTGTTCTTAGGTGAGATCTTCCCCAACCAGATCCGCACAGCCGGCATTGGGCTGGCCACGGCCGGCAACTGGATCGGCGGAACGCTCATCACTTTCCTCTTCCCGGTCACCAAGGAATACATCGGCCTGTCGGGCACTTACTTCTCTTACGCCGTGGTGACGGCCATCCTCATCTGGCTGGTCGTTAAGCACATCCCGGAGACCAAAGGCGTGGAGCTGGAGGAAATGACCTACGACCTGAAGCAGAGCGACTCAGAGTAGGGACTTACATCGGGCGCCGAATCAGGCGGTAATAAGAGGGGGCTCCCGTGGGTGTTTTTGCTCGCGGGAGCCTCCCTTTGCCCACCGGTGCTAGACCCTTGCCCAGCGGTGGTAGGCGCGCCCTTGTTCTTGGTCTTGCTCGTATCGTGGTGGGTGAGTGCCTTTCGTGTGGCAGTTTAAGGAAAACTGGACGATTTTGAGGTGATCTCGTTATATACGAAGATCGGCCCAGAATCGTCCAAAGAGTTTTAGATCCGACCGGGTCGTGTACCCGCCGCCGGGCAAAAGCTGTGACCGGTGTGGCAGGTGGGGCAATTTTGGCGGGTGTGGACGGGAGCATGGGAGCCCGCGCTGCTGGTCGTCGGGGTGTCCAAAGTTCCAAATAGCGACGTCTTGGTTGCTGAGGAGGCAGATGAGCCGGATGACTTCTTCGATTGCTTGTTCAAAGTTCTCTGACTTCATCAATTTGTCACCCAAATGATTAAGGCCACCGTAGCGCCCAGTGTTTTCGCGGGTGGTGAGGCGTAGGTTGGTGTCCTCGATTTCTGGGGTGGAGAATTCGACCGAATCACCCTTCGTCGTCAACGAAGTGGTGGGGACAGTGAATTTGACGCGGTACAACCAGAAGTAACGGTAGGTGCCGTTGGCTTTGGCGGCACGGAATGCGATCGCTACGCCGGCTCCGCCGTCTTGGGTAGCGGACACGAGGACTTTGTTGCTGTCGACGCGTGCTCCAATCAAATCTGCTGCCACGTCGGCGCCGATATCGTCCACACCCAAAGTAATGGTGCCAGACTTGAATTCTTTGACGCTTTCCGAAGGTACCGTTGTCGGGCGTAGAGGATTGCTTCGGCTAGTTCAACGCTTAATTCTGCGGAGATAGCTTTCGCCAAAGGTTCGGGGTGTCGTAGGTCTCGTTACCTTGGTCGTCCTCTGTGAAGGTGACGTAGTAGAGCTTATCTCAACCAATCGTTGCCAGGAGTCTATTCCTTTTGTTAGCGGCTGGTGGTTTGAGAAAATGAAAACCGTGGAAGGCGGTGAAGCGAATGCCGATGACGATGCGTCAGATTCTGGCGGCACTGAATCACGCGATTCCAGACGCTGGTGTGTGGTGGCCGGGCGATACCCGCTTCGAGATCCTCGTGGGTGCGATATTGACGCAAAACACCACGTGGACGAGCGTGGAGAAAGTCCTCACCAAACTCAAAGACCTGAACCTGCTCAACCCTGTCTCGCTGCGCGGTGGTAACGAGAACTTGGTGCAGGAAGCGATACGTCCATCGGGGTATTGGCGTGCCAAGGCCAGCTATCTTGCTAGTATCTCCACCTGGTTCATCACCAACGACCCTGCGGCATCCTCGTTCACAGATGCGGAGTTGCGTAGGTCGCTGCTTGGGGTTCGTGGGGTTGGCGAAGAAACCGCTGACGACATCCTGCTCTATGCCTACAACCGGGGTGTCTTCATCTATGACGCCTACGGGCGCAGGCTCTTAAGCGCAGCCGGGTGGGGCGAATTCTCAACCTACAAAGCTGCGAGGCTAGCGTGCGATGACGCGATTCGCGCCGAGGAACTGACGGTTAGGGAGTATGGGCTCTTGCATGGGCTGATTGTGCAAGCAGGGAAAAATGCGCGGGTGGCTGGTGGCTGGGACACCTACTGGCCGATGGTGATCGGCTCGTAGATGGGCGAGATCTATTGCCCTGTGGCGGTAGCCAGTATCGTCCTCGTGACCCATATACGTGCGGGTCACGATGGTGTAGCTTGTATTACTATCTGATTCTGGCTCTATCGAAAGAGAGATAGATCCATCGCAGTTGTAGTGGTTACAGTGGGAAAGTGTGCAGTATCTATTGCGCCTCTTTTTGTCACGGGTGGAGCGGCTATAGCGGCGCGCATGCCGAAACTGATCTCGTATCATTAATAAGCTGTTAAAGACGCCTCAAATTGCAGCTGCTATAGCTAAAGTAGGGGGGGTAAAAATGTAGGGTTAAGCGTCAAAAAGTGGGTCTTATGGCGGCGTGTCGGTGGCTGTGTGTTTAGGGTTTGTGTCTGCCTGCCCAGCCTTTTTGAAGTGTGCTGGGTTTGCTTCCTAGGCGTTTGCCCTAGTTTTTATTTTCTCTGATACGTCGGTGATGTGCCAGTACTCGTTCTCGACCTCGACCGGCGTGCGGTAGTCAAGGCTTTGGTGGAGACGGATCTGGTTCCACCAGTTCACCACTCGAAAGACCCAGGGTAGCGCTAAAAATCGCCAAGCTAACTAGCCACAACAAGCTAACTAGCCACAATTTGAATCGTTTGAGCATTAAGCAAACAATCATCTTCCCACTGTGACCAGATCCCAGAAAATAGTAGCGCCAACTCAGGTAAGTAGCATCGCGACCTCGGCAACGCCACTGATCCGGATTGCCCGACCACATGCCGCTGGCCATAGCACGCAAAATCAATCCTTGAACATTGCACCTTGGGGATAGGGTTCTCGTCGGTCTTTAAACTAAAGAAATCCTGAAGATGCGCCTCGCTCTTTCGGCTTTTACCCGGCATGCCAACTGAATAGGGCTCGCACACCACAGCCAGTTCCGTTACTTCACATTGAGCAATTCGCCTAATCGTTTCCCCTAAGCACAAGAAAATTGAACCGAACGGAACTGGATGATCACCGTCGCACAAAAGATCGAGATGCAAACCCCTGGCTAGAAAATCTCCTGTAAGAAGCGAGTGGTCGTTATACACGAACCGGGTGCTCCACAGGCCCGCATAGGTATCCCTCTCACCTTCAAACCCCAAGGAACGAGACAAGAGATAGAATTCATCAGCAATGTCGCGCGAAAAATCGCAGCCTTCATTCGAACTAACCACATTGCCTTTGATTTGCACTTGCAGTGAATGAAATCGCATGACCTATCCTCATCGCTCAATTCAATTTAAGCTCCGCAAGAAAGAGTAACTACATTACCGTTGTGATACCCCCAGGGTTTTCGAGTTCCAGGTGCAAACCCTTCCCCGTAGGTATACCACTTTGTACTCTTGGTTCCATTGCATCGATACCGAGCAACCGCAGCCTTTCCCCTGCCACCGCCTGGCCACACCGAGACCCTGCCGGACGAAGCCTTGGTGGAATATCCGAACCACCCCGTTTTCGCTTTTAGCGTTGACTTGACCTCCATTTTACGACTCGCACCACTAATAAGAGTCCACGACGCATGCCCAGAGACCTCTGATCCTGATTTGTGAGCGTTATGCGGATCAATACGCCCAATGAATCTTGCAGTGATTGTTGCTGCCGATACTCGGTCTCACTGTCGTGTGGTGTGCGGTAATCGAGGGGTTGGTGCAGGCGCGTGGTGTTCCACCAGGTCACCCACTCGAACGTGGCAATCTCGACCTCGAGAAGATCAGCCCACGTACGGGTGTGAATGATCTCGTTCTTGTACGAGCCATTCACATTCTGGGCTAACGCGTTGTCATAGCTATCACCAACACTGCCTGTTGATTCAATAATCCCAGCATCGACAAGATGCTGATGATAGGTCACAGACACGTCTTGGGAACCATGGTCACTGTGATGAATCAGGCCGCTCGTTGAGCGGGCATCCCAGATCGCTTGATTCACTGCTTGCAACGCCAACGCCTCAGTGGTCATCGAATCCGATAACGCCCAGCCAGTAATACGGCGAGAGAACACGTCTGTCACAAACGCCGCATACACGAAGCCTTTCGCTGTTCTCACATAGGTGATGAGCGACCCATAACCGGTTCGGAGCACTAGCTATGAACTCGCGTTGAACCAGATCTGGGCGAGTATCGATGTTCTTACTCTTACGCGTGGTGACGGGATTCTTTCCTTGACGCTTACCCCTTTACCCTAGCAAGAGCCATGATCCGTCTGGTCTGCTCTGGGCCAATGTTGACTCCTTGACGTTTCAGGGCGTGCAACATTTTCCGCACCCCGTAGACCCTGTAGTTTTCGGCGTAGATCTGGCGAACGAGCTCGACCAACTCGCCATCCCTGATCGCGCGTTTCGAGGCGGGCCGTCGTTTCGCGTCACGGTAACCACGCGAGGACAGAAAACCTCCCCCACGTTCCTTCTTCAGCGTCGCACAGATGAACTCGACACAGAAACGATCACGATACTCATCAATAAACACGATCATCACGGGCGCTGGTGGCCTGGAACGGAGGCGAAAAAAGCCGACGCGGCCTTCAATAACTCGTTCGTATCGCGCAGCTCTCGAACCTCTTGACGCAACCGAGCGTTTTTAACAACAAAATCGATCTCGCAAGCACGATCACGATTCTCCCGCCGCGATTTTTCCAGCCACTGACGCAACGCGCTAGCACTCACACCAAGCCTGGATGCAACCTGCTCGCACGCACTCACAATCGAGCATTCCTACACGCGAATACGACCCTCCACCAACCGAACCGCTCGATCCTTAACATCCTGATCAAAAACCTTTGGCATAACCCACATTCTCCCACCCTCTCAAACGGAACAAAACCTGAACCATTTCACCTCCCGGGCTGCTCACATCGCGATCGGTGTTGATCTCGACGGGGTCAAGCACGTACTGGGAATCTGGGTTCAGGCTGCTGAGGGAGCAAAGTCTTGGGCTGGGGTATGTGCCGAGCTCGCTAATCGCGGGGTCGGTGACTTGTTGATCGTGGCCTGTGACGGGCTCACCGGCTTTCCTGAAGCTATTTCAGCTACCTGGCCAGGAGCGGTGATTCAAACGTGTGTGGTTCATCTGATCCGTTCATCAATGAGGTTCATCGCCTATCAAGACCGCAAGAACGTAGCAAGAGCTTTACGCCCGATCTGCACCGCGGTCAACGAAGAAGCCGCTCTAGGCGCGCTCGAAGATTTCGCGGCTAGCCCGTGGGGTGTGAAATATCCGGCAACGGTAGCGGCATGGCGCAGGGCTTGGGACCGGTTCATCCCGTTCCTTGCTTTTGGCCCAGCAACCCGTAAGGCAATCTATACCACCAACGCGATTGAGTCGTTGAACTACCAGCTACGCAAGATCACGAAGAATCGTGGCCATTTTCCATCCGATACGGCAGCGGTGAAACTGTTGTGGCTAGCGATAACGAATAGTGAAGACAAAAGAGCACGCGAGCGAGCTAAAGAGAAAGGCCTACCCAAAGGCAGCCCGCGTAAAGCACCCGGGCGGCTCATCGAGGGCCAAGGCATCCAAGGCTGGCAGAAAGTCCTTGGCGAACTCGCCCTGCACTACCCAGACCGATTCCCAACAAACTAACCAACCCATTTACACAAAAAACTTGACAGGCTCTTGAACTGTGTCCTTCTCCTGTGATCCACCCGCTTACTCGTGACATTGTAGTGGCATGTCGAGCAATACCAGCGCTGACTACCAGCACTGGTAAAGCCTTTCTTCTTCGAAGGGCGAGCATACAGAGGACAAAGACGAGCCTTGGGACTTAACTTCTTCACATACTGCACGTCCTCGCCATAATGTCAAGCATGCAAGCATATTAGGGCCTCAAACGATAAAAACTCCGATTTTGCCATGAAATAACAACAAGAAACCCGATCCTAAGACCCACTTATTGACGCTTAGCCCTGATTCTCGACTAATTTCGATTTATGGCGTAGCAAATTCAAGAGTCTCACGTATATCTCCCTAAGGTGTGTATAAAGAACTGATGCCCCTCACACAGCCAATAAGGCAGTAAGGAGCACCAGCTCAAAAATTGTTCAGTTATCGACAGTAAGACGATTTACCTAGACATACGGAAACTCCCTGAACTCCATTACTCGGCATCGGTTCTTAGTCGTAGATAAGCTGCTTAGACATGACATTATTCGTCAATTCCTTTTTGGCGAAAATACCCAATGCCTAAAACTATCACCCCGAGTAACAGTGATGGAAAAGCAATACTCAGCACTGTACGTAAAGGGAAAATAACCAGAGCTAACAAAGAAAACAGGCAAACAACCAATGCAAAAGTCAGTAGGCCGACCAACAGTTCATGCATAGTACGCGGCATTAGACCCTCCACCAATTCCATGCCTCTTTTGCGGCACACCCGACAGCGTAAACGCCTAACCATGCAGCAAATCCTGCTGGAGTTGACTTAATGATTTGCTTAAGAACAATATTGCCACCCTTTTTAGTGATCTCTTTCTTAGCATAACGCTTAAGTAAATCAGCGACTTTGTTCCAAGACTTTTCGTAAATGTATTTACCCAATAGATTGTAATCAATCTGGAAGGGTGAAAAACCAAGAACTCCCGTCACCACACATGATCCGAACGAACCCCAGCTGCGATCTGAATGTGCATCTACATACGGATTGTCGGAAGCTCCATTTAGTGAGTTAACGATAAGAGCAAGCTGCTCAGAACTTCCACCAAAACCATATTCAGCAGCCAGTCTTTCGTCTATAACGAACTTCGCTCCATCATGCTTGATGATATAACGAAATAGCACCACAAAACTATCTGCTGTGGCATCAGCGAATTCCTCAATTTCAGATTCTGTAAGCGAGCTATCCCACTCTGCATTATGAAGCTGTGATGCAACGGTAGTAGAATGCTGGGCCTCTGTAGCATTTGCAACTCCGACTACTGTAAACGATAGTGCAAGGGCACAAATACTTGCTGTTGCTAACTGTGTAACTTTACATAGTTTCACCTTCGTACTCCTTTTGCCATGTCACATCGTTGTGACCCGTTCACAGCACATTAATTTAATATGGGCTGCGATCTCCTCTTGGAGATACTACTAGTCAAGCATTTCTTCCTAGCACTACAACACTGATAGATGTCGGGGTGCGACCCTGATATTCGTCAGCGTGTGCTAAATAAACAACAGCCCGCACTCGTCATACACCGACTCGCTAGTTTCGTCGCCGCCATTCCTGATTGCTCGGTCGAGCGCCATGATGGTGGCGACGATGCCGTCGGTTTTCTCGGTGGATTTGGCTTTGTTGGGTCTGATGTTGCCTGCCGGGTCTTGCCGGACGGTGATGTTGTCTGCCATCCACGCGAGCACCGGATGCCCGCCGTGAGCGAGCCGGCCGTCGAGGGTATTGTGCTATTTAGCCTCTACAATTCCAGTAAGCTGCGGCTTGCGTTCGTGATACTTATCCGTCGAAGATATGCATCAGTGGGTTCTCCTTCCACGCTCTTTCCAATTTCAATGAAGAATGCGGGCAATGGGTACCGTCATTTGTCGGTCAGTTTATACCGACATATGACGGTATGGTGAGTGCTGCTACAGGGTCACGGCGGTAGCATGGAGACGTATCGGTTCGCACGTAAAGGCGTCAATTCTGTGGATCGTAGCGTATCAGTGGTTTAGGTGTTCTCGAAGGGGTTAGGGAGATGCTGTCGTATTACGTCGCAGGTGAGCCGCAAGCGCCGATGATTGCGCTCGTCCATGGGGTGTGTGATTCGGCCACGGCTTGGGTTGATCTCATCAATCGTTTGCAGAGCGATTATTTCGTGGTGGCTTTCGATTCCCTCGGGCATGGCACATCGCGGCGTTTCACTGAAGAGGAGCTAGCTGATCCTGGATCGGCCACAGCGCGCGAGCTAGAAGCAACGCTCGAGCATCTACGCGATCTTTACGGCAACACACCCGTGATTATTGCGCATTCAATGGGTGCCGCAGTGTCCTCTTTGCTCTCCATACGCCGCCCCGATCTGGTGTGTGGCCTGTTCCTCGAAGATCCTGCCTGGCTGAGTGACGAGCAGGCTGCCGGATATCGTGAGCGCGCAGAAGAACAAGTACGTATCAGCACACAACTGTGGCAATCCGATCCGGCAACTACCGTTGCCCAAAACGCTGAGCTTCGGCCTACCTGGGATGCGGCGTCTCATATCGGATGGGCTTTTGGAAAAGCCCTTGTAGATTCGCACTTACTCGCTACGGGGATCGTGAGTTTCCTGCAACCCTGGCGTGAGGTCGCCGCGCAGATCTCTGTGCCAACGATGGTTGTAACGTCTGATACGGATGAGGTGCTTATAGGTGAAGCGGGCGTACATGCGATAGAGGAACTTCGCAACGAACACATCGAAACTGCTATCATTCCTGGCACCGGCCATGGCGTGAGGCTCAGCAAACCCGATGAATACTCTGCTGTGCTCGACCAATGGCTTGAGCGTTTTGCGAAGTGACGACGTATGTGCAAGGGGTAGCGATGGAACCTTATCTTGATCCACAGCTCACGGCGGTGATTGATGAGACGCCGCCCCAAACCCCTTGGGATTTAGAGACGATGCGCGGTGAAGGGGAGCACATGCTTGGATCTGCTCGCCTTGATGGTAGCGAGAGAGCCAACGGCAATACGGCCTTTCAACCTGATACCGGCATTGGGGACGCCGAGAATGCTTCTGGCGGTGAAGGCGCCGGTTCAC
The DNA here is from genome assembly GCA_022783665.1 of Arcanobacterium sp. Taxonomy (GTDB): domain Bacteria; phylum Actinomycetota; class Actinomycetes; order Actinomycetales; family Actinomycetaceae; genus Arcanobacterium_A. The sequence goes on along the minus strand of JALFZJ010000037.1, from coordinate 10,124 downwards.
CAAGTGCTGCTCGCACAATTGGGGCAAACGATCTAGCCCGCGAAACTGCGGCGCTCAGGGTACTCTCGATTCCTGCCGGATCGAACCAAACAATGGAGATCAGGCGATTCACGCCTGCCCGTATCCGTGCAGTGATGATGTCGATTCACGGGGGAGGATACGTCGCAGGGCGAGCTCGATACGACGATGACCGCAATGTAGAACTTGCGAACTACCTTGAGGCGATCGTCGTCTCCCCAGAGTATCGGTTGACACCCGAAGCCGATATTGATGATGCCATAGGGGACTGCGCGCAAGCCCTGTGCTACTGCACGGATATCGCCGCCGAAACGAACCTGCCCCTATATGTGTTTGGCGATTCAGCAGGGGCCGGTCTGGCGTTCTATACCCTTGCGCACTGCATCGCTGCGGAATCGGGCGAGAATGAATCTGGTGGATATGCGCATCGGCGCCTTGTACCTGATCTGGTAGGTAAGAAGCCGCATGTCGCCGCTCTTCGTGCGAGCGTTTCGGGGATGATTCTGTTTGAGCCATGCATTGATCCGCGCTCGAGTACACGTTCAATGGCAAGCCATGCTCAAGGGCCTGTGTGGACGGCGCAGGCGAATCGGAGCGCCTGGGCTTTGGCTGCGCCTGATCATGCCGTGCAAGCTAGACTCGTAGAAACCCTGAGCAGCACAGAGATTCTCTCGCGCTTTCCACGCACTATGATCGTGGTTAATCCTGCAGACCCTCTGCGTGATGAAGGCATAGAACTTGCATGCCAACTTGTAGATAGCGGGGTTGAGGCGCAGGCATATATGCCGCCAGGTAGTTTTCATGGTGCATTGCGAGTCCCCGGAAGCGACACATGGGCAGAGCTGCGCTCTAAGATGCGCCGGTTTATGGCGTAGTATTGCGCGCTCCCCACTGAGCCGCCGTGGGAGCGGATCTGATCTCGGCATAGTTATATTAGGTGGAAATGTGCGCGTGCAGGGTTTACACACTCTCACGCGCAGATTTTCATTTCCTTCACAGTTCAATAGTGTGAAATCATTTCCGCTAGGCTGTACCTATGTTCAATCTTGCGAAAGTCTCCTTAAAGAACCGCGCCTTCGTGGTGCTTGTGACGCTCGTGATTGCAGTTCTCGGTGCGTTCTCGATGCTGACGCTCAAACAAGAGCTCATCCCAAGCGTGGAGCTTCCGCGAATTGCCGTTGTGACCGTGAGTCCAGGCGCAACCTCAGAACAAATGAAGGATCGCGTATCACTTCCGATCGAGCAGCAGGTGGCGCAGCTCCCTGAGGTGGAAAACACGAGTACGCAGTCGTCGTCATCAATGTCGGTCGTCGATATTGAGCTCACGTACGGCACCGATCTGGCGCGAGCAACATCAAAAGTAGAACTTGCGGCGTCACGTGCCAAATCCACATTCCCCGAGGGAGCCGAGCCGCAGGTTATCTCAGGAGGCACTTCAAGTATTCCGCTCAGCTATGTGGCGGTGACGAGCGAAGGGGAACCTCTTGAGGTGGCACAACGCATCCGCAGTGCCGTGGTGCCAGAAATCCAGAAGGTTGCAGGGATTTCGTCGGTGCAAATGATCGGTGCCCCTACGCAGGTGGTGAACATCGGTGTGGATCAAGCGCGGGTGGCCGAGCTTGAAATATCGAATACTGCAATACAAGACGCCCTTGAAAATAACGGCCTTTCTGTGCCGGTGGGTGCCCTGACGAATGCAGACTCTACCGTGAATGTGACGGTGGGCAAGAAACTTAGCTCTGTGGAAGAACTGCGAGACCTCCCCGTACAAGGCCCGGCGCAGCAGATCACGCTGCCTGATGGTACAACTCAAGACGGCCCGCCCGCCGTCTATCCGCTCTCCGAAATCGCCACCGTAGAACTCTCCGATGGAGACAACCCGATGGTTGGGCGCCTCGATGGCCGAGAAGCGCTTGCGCTCCTGATCTATCCCACTGCGAATGCGAATCTTGTGGAGACGTCAAACGCGGTGAATGCCAAGCTTGATTCCTTGCGTGAATCAGTTGGCGGAAACACTGAGTTTAGCGCCCTTTTCGAGCAAGCTCCCTATATTACGCAATCGGTACGATCACTTGCCGAAGAAGGCGCGATTGGCCTTGCCTTTGCGGTAGCCGTGATTCTCATATTCTTAACCTCGGTGCGTTCCACTCTCGTGACGGCGATATCGGTGCCGCTGAGTCTGCTCACAGGATTCATCGGGATGCTGATTTTCGGCTACACCATCAACATGCTCACCCTTGCGGCATTGACGCTGACGATCGGCCGCGTAGTAGACGACTCAATCGTGGTGATTGAGAATATCAAACGTCACCTCGAGTACGGTAAAACGAAACGTGAAGCGATTATTGACGCCGTTCGCGAGGTTGCCAGCGCAGTCACGGCCTCTACGTTCGTCTCGTTCATCGTATTCTTACCAATCGGTTTGGTGAGCGGCCTTGTAGGTGAACTGTTCAAGCCATTCGCATTCACCGTTGTCATTGCGCTATCGTCATCTCTGTTCGTTTCCTTAACGATCGTGCCCGTATTGGCCTACTGGTTCTTGAAGCCCTCACGTGAGGCTCGTATCGCGGCGCTGGGCGGCGAGCAGGCGATACGGCTTCGGCGCACGGAGGTAGAAGCTCAAGAAGATCGCTACTGGTTGCGCACGCTCTATCGCCCCGCTTTCCGCCTCACCCAAAAGTATGCGAAGACTACCGTTGTGATCGCCGTCGCCGTACTTGCAGGAACCCTTGCCCTTATTCCTGCCCTCAAGATGAATCTCTTAGGTTCTACGAACCAAGGCATGGTAACGCTGACGCAAAACCTGAAGCCCGGCACCTCAATCGATGCGAAACTCGATAGCGCCGCAGATGTAGAGGCGGCCTTTGCCAGCGTGCCAGAAGTGAAATCTGTGGCCACGATTATCCCCGATAGCAATGCACGTGGAGCAGATGCTGCAATAGCTACAGGGATGGGCGGGGGAGGATCCGCCGATTCGATTAGCTACCTGCTCAGTGTTGATGCTGGGGCGGATCTTACCTCATTGACTGATCGCCTCGTAGCCGTGGGCAGCGAGGCGGCCGGAGGTGAAGGCGATAGTGTAGAAGCTGCTACGCAAAACCTCCTTGGATCAGGAACTGTAGATGTGGATATACGCGCGGGGAATGACGACGATCTTGCTCGCGCGGTTGAGGCTGTGGAGAACGCCGTCACCAATCTTGACGACGTGAAATCCGTTAGCTCAAATCTGAAGGCTGCTGCGCCGGCGGTGCAGATTACCGTGGATCGTAATGCCGCAGCCGAACGCGGTTTGACGGAAAACGATCTCGTAGGCCTTATCGCAGCTCAGATGGTGGAACCGAATATCGGCACGATTACGATTGATAATATCGATACCTCGATCTATCTTTCGATCGACGATCCAGTGCAAACCGTTGACGAGCTTCGCCAGCTCGAGGTGCTCGGTGCGCCGATTACCGATATTGCCCAGGTGGACGATGTGCTCTCAATCCCAAGTATCGTCACCAAAAATGGGCAAACAACAGCTACAGTATCCGTCACGCCTGCCTCCGATGACAATATCGGTGAGCTTTCGCGCGTAGTAGAACAAGCCGTTGATAGCGCCGATTTACCCGATGGTGCTGTGACGACGATGAGCGGTGCTGCTCAGATGTTTGCTGATTCATTTTATAAGCTCATCTTGGCGATACTGGCTGCCGTTTTGCTCATCTATGTGGTTCTAGTGTGGATTTTCAAGTCTCTTATTCAGCCTGCGCTGCTCCTGATCTCGATTCCGTTTGCTGCGATCGGTTCGATTATCGCTCTGTTGGTGACGCGTACCTCGCTTGATCTCTCCGCGATGGTCGGGGTGCTGATGCTGACGGGTATCGTGGTGACGAATGCTGTGGTGCTCATCGATCTCATCAACCAGTATCGAATTCGCGGCCTTGGTTTGAGCCAGGCGATTGAAGACGGCGCAATGCGGCGGTTGCGACCCATTATTATGACTGCGCTTGCCACGATTGCCGCTATGGTGCCGATGGCATTTGGATTCAGTTCGAGCTCTGGATTCATCTCTCAACCTCTGGCAATCACAGTGATCGGCGGACTCATAAGCTCCACCTTGCTTACGCTGGTGCTATTACCTGTGCTCTATCGCTTCGTGGAAGGAGCAAAAGAGCGGCGTTCTTCTCGCCGTGAAGCTCGCGAGGAGCGCGAACTCAAGGGTGTATGAGATATACGAAGGGTATGAGGCAATACAGGAAAGTATCCATTTTGTGTTTCCATTCCAGAGGTTTGTTGGTAGCATAGTCATACCTGCGGAAACGTTTCCAATAACATGATGAACTGCGAGAGGTAAGCACCGGGGCTTGCCAGGTGCGCAGGAGAATAATTAGGTATAGGGAGGAATCCTTTATGAACATTAAGCGACTAGTTGCCGCAACCGCAGTCGGCATGTTTGCGCTTTCAGGCCTTGCTGCATGCTCAGATTCGAGCAACAAAGCAGACGATGAAGGCAACGTTTACTTTTTGAACTGGAAGCCGGAACAAGAAGAAGCATTCAAGCAGATCGCCCAAGAATATACTGATAGCACCGGTGTGGACGTCAAAGTCGTTACAGCCGCATCAGGCACCTATGAGCAGACGCTTAAATCTGAGATCTCAAAGTCAGAAGCCCCAACACTTTTCCAGATTAACGGGCCGGTAGGTTTGCAGTCATGGCAAAAGTATGCAGCAGATTTGAGTGATACCGAATTCGCCAAAGCCCTCAACGATCCGAATCTGGCACTCGTTGGTGAAGATTCGAAGATCTATGGAGTGCCGCTAGCAGTTGAAGGCTACGGCATCATCTACAACGAAGAAATCTTTGACGCTTACTTCGCGATGGATGGCGCAAAAGCCACATCGATGGATGAGATCAACAACTTCGCCAAGCTCAAGGAAGTAGCTGATGATATGCAGGCGAAGAAAGCAGATCTTGGCCTCGATGGCGTATTTGCATCCACCTCTCTTGCCACAGGTGAAGACTGGCGTTGGCAGACGCACCTGGCAAACTATCCTGTCTACTACGAATACCGTGACAAGGGCGTAACGGATGAAGCCGCCGTCACTCTCGACTATTCGGAAAACTTCAAGAACATCTTCGATCTCTACCTCACAAACTCGACGATTGAGCCCACCCTCGCCCCGTCAAAGACGGTAACCGATTCTATGGCCGAATTCGCACAAGGCAAGGCAGCGATGGTGCAAAACGGCAACTGGGCATGGAGCCAGATTAAAGATGTTGCTGGCAACGTCGTCAAAGAGGATAAGATCAAGTTCCTCCCAATCTATACCGGTGTAGACGGCGAAGAGACCTCAGGTATTGCCGTTGGTACAGAAGCCTTTATGGCAGTGAATGCGCAGGCATCCGAAGCTGATCAGAAAGCCACTGTTGACTTCATTAACTGGCTGTTCCTCGATGATGCTGGCAAGAAGCACGTGGTTGAAGATCTCGGCTTTATTGCACCGTTCAACAACTATACCAATGCTGATACGCCTGCCGATCCTCTCGCTAAAGAGGTAGCAGCATATATGAATGACGCCGAGAAGCAGGTTGTGCCATGGGTATTTACCACCTTCCCGTCACAGAAGTTCAAGGAAGATCTCGGGCAAGCTCTTGGCCAGTATGCGGCTGGCAATATGGAGTGGGATCAGGTGAAATCAACGTTCGTTGATGGTTGGGCCGCAGAAAAAGGCGCATAGAACATACCATGCAGGCGACTCTAAAGAAGTATTTTCCGATCTTCGTGCTTCCGACGCTGCTTGCGTTCTTGATCGCCTTCCTTGTGCCGTTCGTGATCGGGCTCGTGTTGTCGTTCTTCGACTTCACGACCATCACGGACGCCACATTCGTGGGGATCGACAACTACAAAGCAGCATTTGATGAGCGTTCTGGCTTCGTCTCTAGTTTTGGATTCACAGCCCTCGTCGTTGTGGTATCAATCGTGAGCGTTAACGTCTTTGCTTTTGCAATCGCGTGGGTGCTCACGCAAAAACTTCGAGGTACCAATTTCTTCCGCACTGTATTCTTCATGCCCAACCTGATCGGCGGCATCGTACTGGGCTACACATGGCAGGTGATGATTAACGCCGTGCTCAGCCAGTACGCCATGACGATCGTTTCTGATTGGAAATACGGATACTTCGGTTTGATCATGCTGATCAATTGGCAGCAAGTCGGATACATGATGATCATCTACATCGCGGGGCTTCAAAACGTGCCACCAGAGCTTATTGAAGCCGCGGAAATCGATGGCGCAGGTAGATTCACCGTGCTGCGTCATGTGACGATACCGATGGTGATGCCCGCAATCACGATTTGCTTATTCTTGACGCTCTCGAACTCCTTCAAGCTGTTTGACCAAAACCTTGCACTGACCAACGGTGCTCCGCTTGGGCAAACCGAGATGGTGGCGCTGAATATCGTCAATACGATGTTCTCACGGATTGGGGAAGAAGGCGTTGGCCAAGCCAAAGCCGTGATGTTTGTGGTGGTTGTTGTTGTGATTGCCATGGCTCAGTTGCGTGCAACTCGTAGTAAGGAGGTGGAAGCCTAATGCGGCAATCTGCACTAGGTAAAGCCCTTCTCTACATCGTGCTTGGCGTACTGACAGCCGTATTCGTCGGCCCGATCCTATTCATCGTGGTCAACTCCTTCAAAGCGAAGTTTTCGATCGCTTCGAATCCCTTTGCGCTGCCATTGGGTGACATGTGGGTTGGGTTAGAAAACTACGCTACAGGTTTGGCGTTGTCAGGCTTTTTCATGGCGATCGTGTGGTCATTCGTCATCACAATCCTCTCGGTTGCCACTATCGTGTTCTTCTGCGCAATGACGGCGTACTACATCACTCGCGTCAAAACGTGGTGGACCTCGGCTCTGTATTATCTGTTCGTGTTTTCGATGGTGATCCCATTCCAGATGGTGATGTTTCCAACCGTCAAAATCGCAGATATGTTGCACCTCAACAATCCGTGGGGGATCGTTGTGCTCTACCTCGGCTTTGGCGCTGGGCTCTCGGTATTCATGTTCTGTGGTTTCGTTAAATCGATTCCGCTTGAGATTGAAGAAGCTGCTCTCATCGATGGCTGTGGGCCGATACAGAACTACTTCCTCGTCGTCTTCCCCATGTTGAAGCCGACGGCTATCACAGTAGCGATCCTCAACGCAATGTGGATTTGGAACGATTACCTCTTGCCGTACCTGACGATCGGGCTTTCCACCGAGTACAAGACGATTCCGGTGGTGATTCAGATGCTCGTTGGATCCAACGGCAACAGGGATATGGGTGCCATGATGGCCATGCTTGTGCTTGCCATCGTGCCGATCGTGATATTCTACGTGGCGATGCAAAAGTACATTATTCAAGGAGTCGTTGCCGGAGCGGTGAAAGGCTAAATGACTTGCGCGTGCCTCTCGTGATGATATGCACGCGGCGCACGTGAGAAACAATCCACAGTTGTGACGGCGGGGATGAAAGGAGTACTGATGACGACACCTGATCGCCCCGCCGTCACTATCCGCGACATCGCCAAGGAGCTCGGCGTAGGAACGGGAACCGTATCGCGTGCACTCAACGATGCTCCTGGCGTCTCACAAACAACGCGCAAGCGAGTGTTAACGCTCGCCGAGCAGATGAACTACCGCCCAAACCCCATCGCCCAGAACCTGAGGCGCGTTGGCTCCTCCACAATCGCCGTCTTGATGAAAGGGCCAGACAATCCGTTCTTCCTTTCCATTATCTCGGCGCTAGAAGCGGTGATCCGGGCTCACGGGTATTCGATGACGCTTGTGCGCGTGCCGCACGGCGTAGACGAAATTACCTATTCAATTCGCAGCAGCGAACTCCATAAGCCCGCGGGCATCATATTTTTAGGCGGGAAATATGATCATGATCAGAAAGTGATGAACCAACTGAGTGTACCGGCTGTGCTCTGTACATTCAGTGCTTCGGCACGCAGTGGCGGCGTGCAGATGCCTTCAGTGAGTATCGATGAATACGCAGCGATGCAGGTGATTGCCGATCATCTTCTCGAACGGGGGCATCGTACATTTGCGATTGTGGCCTCAGATCTCTCAGATGATTCTGTGAGTGCAGTGCGTCTCAAAGCTGTGGTGGAGTATCTGACGCGCCTTGGCTATGAGGTACCCGAGCGTAATATCGCTCACGGCGATAGCTCTTTGAGGCCCTATACATATCACTATGGATATGAAGTCACTAAAGGGCTTGTGCGTTCAGGTGTTGATTTTACGGCGCTGATCACCTTTTCTGACGTGTTGGCGATTGGTGCACAGCGAGCGATTATCGATTCAGGTAAGCATGTGCCAGACGATGTAGCGGTGACGGGTTTTGACGGGATCGAACTTGCACGTTACACATCGCCGTCTATCACAACCATCGTGCAGCCTGTGGCACAAATTGTCGATGCCACATGCTCAGTGCTCTTCGATATGCTTGATGGTAAGCAGGTGCCAAGGCATATCAATGTTGAGCCTCAATTGCGAATTGGTGAATCTACTGGCGGAGCGATTGGAATCAGAGCTTGTGGTAGTGGGTATGCGGGGGAGCGATGACGAGCGCATTTAGCCCTGACTCTAAGTTCTCGCAGTTACTTTCCTTGCTTGCGGACGTGGTGATAGTGAGCCTCGCTCTTTTCATTACCACAATCCCGGTGGTGACTTTTGGAGCTGGGCTATCGGCTGCATATTACATCACGGGGCAATTGGTCAGAGACGAAGGCGCACGCCGCTGGCGTACATTTTGGGCGGTATTCGCAGCTAGTTTTCGAGTGGCGACGCCCGGTTGGCTACTCGTATGCGCGGCACTTGGGCTTGGTGGGTATGAGTTCGCGCTGCTCAATTCGGCACAAAGCACGTGGTTATTTGCTGATGGCATCTATTTCGATGCGTTGCGTATTGGCCTGCTTATGGCATGTGTGATTGTGGGCGCGTTTTCGATATGGTTCTTTGCTCTCGTAGGGCATGCGAGCCGGCTCGCGCGCCAGCGCCTGACGTTCGGCGGCGCTTGCATGTGCGCGCTCAATCTGGCGTTCCGTCATCTCTTTTATACGCTGGTGTTGCTCGCGTTGTGGGGAATCGTTATTGGCGCGTCATTTGTATGGCCACAGCTCGGCGTACGGCTGATCTTCTTCTACATCGTGTTTATCCCCGGCTTTATCATGTATCTTTCTAGTTTCGTGCTCTCGCCTCGGATTCTTTCTGCATTGCCGTGAGACTCTCAGGGAGAGCCCGTGAGACTCTTGAGGGACGGCCGGGGCGTGGCGCAAAGGCCAGAGCGTGGAGACAAGTAAACGGGAGCAGCTACCATGAGTGACAGCTGCTCCCGTGATGAGTATCTATAAGGCGCTATCTTCGCCGATGCTGGGAAGATAAGCGACCTACAATTACTTGTTCTTCTTGGCCGACATTCCCATGTAGACGCCGATGAGCACAATCGCAATCGCGATTGATACGATCCAACGAAGCCATGCGACTCCGCCGTTGTCGTTCGAGTAGTTGAAAATGCTAAGCACGACGTTGCCCAGAGCTGAGCCAATTGCGCCAAGAATAATCGTCCAGAGGATTCCGATATCTTGCTGCCCTGGCTTGAATAAACGCGCGAGCGCACCAATAATTGCACCGGTAACGATGATCGCGATGATCTGACCCATTATGAAATAACCTCACTTCGTATTGGAGTGTCGAGCACGTGTCACACCGAACGCTTCTGGTTCGATCCGTCACTGCTTAAAGGTTCGAGAGTGTGTTCGTATTCCATAGAGGCAGGTGAAATGCGCAATTGTGAGACATGACACGACAACCCCGACTCATTTAGGCCAAATTGCGAGGAACGCATGTGCTGTGATACTCGAACAGTATCACAGCACATGCGTAACGATTACTAGTCGGCGGATTCGATAAAGACGACGTCATCCTTCTCAGAGCGTGGATGAGCCACTTTACCCTGAGCGCCCTCAGTGCCGATATGGTCAGGTTCGCCTTCGGCAGGGAGGAAGCCGTCATTGTAACGCGTCGGTACGTGGAATGCTTCACAGAAGGGCTTGTTGCGTGACGCACCGCAACGGCA
>JALFZJ010000002.1 GCA_022783665.1 Arcanobacterium sp. | reverse complement strand
AGCGGGTGTATGAAGCTATACATAGAGCTTTGGCGCCTGGTCGGCAACCGAGGGTAGGAAGAATAACGGAGCAGCAGTTTACCTACTACAAGCGCATCTTCGCAGAGCGTCCTCGCGATCTAGCTGAGCCTAGGCACTGGGAGGAGAGAGGATGGTTTAATTACGACTCATTGCAACAGTATCTTAACTCGGTTGGGAGACCCGAATGAAAAAACGCGTTCCTCTCGTTGAGCAGGGTGACAAAAGCGAATGCGGTATTGCTGTCGCTTCGATGATACTGCAATATTTCGGCCTTACAACCACCCTCTTGGACTTAGAGCAGCGCTATGGGGTGCCGCGAGGAGGGACATCATTTTCAAATTTGGTATCGATTCTGAACGACTACGGCATAAAATGCAAAGGTGTTCGTATGCGCAGTGCCAGCGATCTTGGTCTGCTTCCAATGCCAGCAGTCTGCCATTGGAATGGAGACCATTTTGTTGTACTTGAGAAGTATAGTAGGGATATATTTACAGTCGTTGATCCAGCTCAAGGGAGATTAAAGTATTCCAAGCAGGAATTCGAAGATTCTTTCACAGGCGTGGTCATACTAATTGAAGGAATAGATGTAAGACCTAAGTCAAAGCCGGCTAGAATAATCTTCGGTAATTCACTCGTGGCGTTAGTGAAGCGGTTGTCTGGCTCCGTATATTTGATCGCCGGTTTAACACTTGCAAGTCAAATATTGTCTCTTGCATTTGTTTTCGCCCAGCGTTGGATAATTGATAACGTAACGAGTCTGCAGAGTGGTATTTCACCGCTTATGCTGATTCTATGTCTAGGATCCGCAGCTCTCGTTTACTATATCCTCCAAAGCACTCGCGTTTTATGTGCCACCAACTTTCAGTTGGCATTCGAACGCCTAGTTCAATTCAAATTTATGCAACGAATGATTGAATTTCCGATGCGGTTCTTCGCGGTTCATGGAACTGGTGATCTGCTGTTTCGAATTAATTCAACGAGTCTCATTCAGCAGGTCATCTCACAAAGGCTTCTCGTGGCGGTGGTTGACGTAACGTTTGCCTCGGTCTATTTGGTAGTAATGCTTGTATTCTCACCAATTCTAGCAACCATCGTTATTCTACAGACGACTGTCATCGCGGCGATCTCCCTAGGGTACTCGGTCAGGAACAGGGACTTAGTCTCGCGTGGCGTTCACCGTGAAGTTGCGGCACAAGAAATCCTTGCCGAGTATTTTGGAGCTATCGAGACGTATAAGTCGTTGGGTATTGAGGAACAGATTCTCGACCGTTGGAAGCTTCGCTTCTTTGATAAACAGGCTTTTGATCGTAAAAAGGGGATTCTTGCTGCGCGTCTGAATACGGCTGGCGAGGCATTAAGCTTTATCCTCCCGATGCTGTTGCTTTGCGTAGGTCTCAAGCTATCTCTCGGGGGTCACGTTTCGCTCGGCACAGTAATTGGTTTTCTGTCACTTGCAGGTGCATTTCTGACGCCGGTGACAACGGTGCTTGAGTCACTGTCTCAGCTAATTACGGTCAAGACCTATATCTCGAAGGTATCCGAAATTTTGGATTTTGTGTCTCCAGATGACGAGCGATCGGGTTCGTTGGAGCTGAACGAGTCGTTAGAGTCAATCGAGGCCAACGAGATCTCATTCCGGTATAGCGCCTTTGAGCCTCTGTGTGTTGACCATCTTTCAATTAGTGTCAATCGTGGTGATCGTATCGCAATCGTAGGACCAAGTGGTTCAGGCAAAAGCACACTTCTTAAGCTCTTGTCTGGAATGCTGTATCCATATTCTGGAACTGTCACAGTCAACGGCGTGGATAGTAGGAAGTATCATCGGAACTCTCTATCTCGGTACGTTGCATATTCATCTCAGGATTCTTCTCTATTTTCTGGTTCCATTCTCGAGAATATTTCCCTTAGCGATAACCTAAGCGAAGCAGACTATTCGAAGCTGAGGGACATTTGTGATGAGCTAGGCGTTTCTGAATTGATCTCCAATAGTCCAATGGGTCTCTATACAAACATATCCAACGGGGGCTCTAATGTTTCAGGCGGCCAAAAACAGCGAATCATACTCGCTCGATCCCTGTTTTCTGAGGCAGAATTCTTGTTGCTTGACGAACCAACCAGTGCCCTCGACAGCTTGTCGGAAACGAAAGTGTTTTCGTATCTTTCACGGATGTCTAAAACCATTGTGGTCGTGGCGCACCGCCTAGAGACTATACGCCATTTTGACAAGATTTTTGTCATGGATGAGGGGGCAGTTGTTGAGTCGGGTACCCACGCTGAACTTTTAGCTCAGGGCGGACTTTATTCAAGACTGTACCGCTGAGTTTGCTCCTTGTAGCAGATTTTGATTAACACACCTATCATTTTACATTTGGGCTCTGTGTTTGAGAGACAGAACCATAAAAGCAGTTTCATATAACAGAAAAGTTGGCACCATTAGCCAATTTATATTAGGTTCGATTACCTCAGCAAGATCACGATCTAGCGCTCCGCAGATGCGTACGAGGATGGTGGCTGTAACGTTTTCGTTCCGGCCTAGTTTTGCGATGGTAAATTCGGAGGTTGTTGCTCTCGCGCAGATCTTGTTTATCCCTTCGTTTTGTCGACCAGCGTTTTATATCGTTGGGGAACCGAGTTCACCCATATGGACAAGGTGATCGAACAACTCACCGAGGATATGGTGGATGACCCGGAGGTCAAGTCGCGTGCCCACAACTCACTCGACATGTTCTCCATTGTTTACGACGAGCGGATTCAAGACATCGTGCTTGATCGTATGAACCAGAACCAGGACTTTGCGACCAAGTACCTTTCCGACCCGCAGTTCAAGGCCGATATTGACCGGATTCTCTTGCCCCTTATTCACGCCCGTCTCAACCGCAAAGACTGAATCGGATCGGTGGCAACTAAGCCCACCCAGTACATGTTGGGTGGGTCTAGTTGCATCAATCAGTTCGTGTGTTAGCATATAAGCGAACATGTAAGGAGGAGAAGTGGACGACTCTCAAGGATTTGGACGGTTCCTTGCCGACCGAAGAAAACAACACGAACTCACAATGAGGCAATTTGCGGACATGATCGGCGTTACCGCCCCCTATCTCAGTGATATAGAAAAGGGGCGCCGCGCAGCGCCAGATAGCAAGCTCGACGCCATCGCCGACGTCTTGCATCTTAGTGTTGCCGACCGTGAACGCATGTTTGACTTAGCGGCCAGGACTCGAGAAAACCAGGTGTCAGCAGACCTGTCAGGCTACATTATGGATACAGATTTGGCTCGTGTAGCTTTGCGCCGAGCCAAAGAGCGTGACCTGAGTGAACAGCAGTGGAAAGACATTATTGAGATTATCGAGGGTGGTGATCCGAACTAGTGAGCCTTCAGCCCTCGTACTTGAGCAAAGAGGCACTCGAAAGTAAAGCTGAGCAACTCCTCTCTGATTATCTTGGCGGCCATCACCTTCGATCTAGACAAGCGCTCGATATTGATTCGTTTGCCGAGTTTTTTCTTGGAGCAAACATTGACTACCAGCGCCTGTCGTTGGATGACTCTGTTTTGGGGATGTCAATCTTTCAGCCGTTATTAATGTCACTTTCGAGACCTTCTGGTGGGGTGGTTGACGTTGTCTTCCCTGGTCAAACAATCCTAATTGATTCGGACGCCCTTGCTGACTCTCCGGAAAGTCGTCTTCGATTTACCCTTGCTCATGAATGCTCTCATCTCATCTTGCATAAGCATATCTACTATCGTGACCCTGCAATGAAGTGTTCGAGCAACAATGGCTACCAGCCATTCACGACCGCTTCTGAGTCTGCGCGTTCCGATAAACTTGATCGAGCCGAGTTTCAGGCAAATTATCTCGGAGCTGCCCTACTGATGCCTAGGGAGCCTTTTACTGATACGTTCAATCATTTTGTCCCGCACGGATGGTATTCGCTGAACGACTTTGGCAAGCGAGAGGCCGTTACGAAGATTGCTGCAACGTTTGGAGTTTCGCTTCAGGCAACTGCTATTCGGATCAAAAACCTCAAGCTAGCTGGATAGTCCTGCCCCCAGGGGAGCTTGGGGTCTCTTTTTACGCACGATGTTCGCAACTTAGCTAACAGGTAAAGGAAGGAGGGGTATGGAGAAAGTCAAAAACGCAGCAGGCAAAACAATCTGTTGTATCGACCGTCGACGCAGACAGATCGAAATCGTTTTTAAAGGTTGTCGGTCGCGAATCTGGTTCGACGAGTCCGGTCAATTCCATCAACGCCATGAGCATAGATCTCCATCAGAGGACTAGCTCATCACAACACAACTGAATACAGATCAAACAGTTCGATCCGCAGAACCGCTAGACGGGCATGGATCACGCATTACCTCAAATTCGAGGCGCGTGAACCTGCCCGTCTTGTCGTTTCTACGGCTCGGCGTGCTCCTGCGGATCTCTATCCGACAGGAGAAAGCCAATGCGTATCCGCAAGGCAGAACAACACCCCACAGGCAAAAACTCGACCGTCATCTTGCGCTTCAAACACGAAGCCAACCGTGCTGAAAACGAATCAGACACCGACACCTACGTCCTCGACCTCAACGACTGTGCCCTCATGGTGGAAACCGACCGCCGTGAACGTGCCGACCAGAAGGGTAAGCCTCTCGAGGAGGTGAAGGCTCGGCATCCGCAACGGATCTTGGATGATTTGTGGAATGCCGAAGAGGCTGTCGCTCATGATGCCAAGCGTGGTGATCGTGGACCGGGAGCAAAGAGGTGCGTGTGCGGACAAGGATGTACACCGCGCCGGGGATGCCGCTTGCCATCGAACCATCCCTGGTCATTCGACCAAATGGTTGAAATTGACTGCGCCCCGGGTAGTCCATCCCCATCTCCAGAACAAGAACTCATCGCGGCCGAAGCAGATCGTCTCCACGACAACGACCTGGTGGCGATGCTCGCCGCGATTAAAACCCTGGAAGGCAAGCACCGTCAGGTCATCGACCTCATGATCGCCCAAGAGTTGACGCAAGCCGAGATCGCCCGACAGCTGGGGCTGACACGGGCGCGAGTTTCTCAGTTGTTTTCCGAGGCCAAGGCGGTCTTACGCGTGACGGTCGAGCAGTCCCGATTTAACACTTCGCCGATGGTCGGCAGTGATGTGAAGGGAATGGCCGATGGGGCGAATCCCACCGAAAAGGAAGGTAGGTGAGGCAGATGCCTCAGCACAGGCTCAAGCTTCACATCGCCAAGCAGATCCCCAATGATCCGGGGATCGTGGCAACCAAGACCGTACCAATCCGCGAGCGCCTGCTACGGCTGTTGCTTGGCAAGCGTAGCCAGGTCACGTTGGTGGTACCTGGTAATAGCGTCCGCCAGATCGACATCACTGAACGTGACGATGACGGCCTGATGGCGTTGGCTGACGCGATCGGTGTAAGCCGGGGCGGTGATACGGCATGAACATCACTGACGCAAACCGCTTCATCCACACATTGAACCGCCTGGCTGAGGGTGTGACGATGCTCGCTGGCGCGATCGAGGAAGCCGCGTGGGAGTCGTTCGAGGATCACGTGGGTATGCCTGGGGTGCGGCCTATCGCGGCAGCACAGCTCGCACAACCCGCGCTTCAAGCGGTAGCCGAAGAATACGAGGCTGCCTGCCAGCCACCCACCTCAGCACCAACTGCAGCTGCGGAGCCGGTGTCGTTGGAGCAGGTGCGCGGCATGCTGGCCGAACTATCCCAGGCAGGGCATACGGCGAAGATCCGTTCGCTGATCCAGGCCACCGGAGTGGACAAGCTCTCAGAGGTCGAGCCAGCCAAGTATGGGTGGTTGCTTACGCAGGCGGAGGCGATGCGTGATGCCTGACCAACACGCTGTCTTATCAGCCTCGGGGGCGCACCGGTGGCTGAACTGCCCACCCAGCGCAGTGTTGGAATCTGGTGAGCCGGACTCGTCGTCGGCTGCTGCCGAGCAGGGCACCGCAGCACACGCCCTCGCGGAGTGGAAGCTCCGACGCGCCCTGAACGACGCGCCGACTTTCAAACCCGAGTCCGGCTGGATCGATATCGAGATGGAGGACCTGACCGACGACTACGTCTCCTTCATCCAGGAGCACATCTCGCGGGCACGGGAAACCTGTGCTGATCCGACGGTGCTGATCGAGCAGCGCCTCGACTTCTCCCATGTGGTGCCGGGAGGTTTCGGTACCGGGGACTGCGTCATCATCGCTGAACCCTGCCTGCACATCATCGACCTGAAGTATGGCATGGGCGTGTTGGTCGAAGCCACACACAACCCGCAGTTGATGCTCTATGCCCTCGGAGCGCTCCGCACCTTCGGTGACCTGTACGACATTGACACGGTGGCGGTGACGATCTACCAGCCCCGGCGGGGCAACGTTGACACTTGGGAAACCTCCGTCGCAGAACTGCAGGCGTGGGCTGCGACCGAGGTCAAGGCGAAAGCAGCACTTGCAGCCGAAGGTGAGGGCGAGTTCTGCCCCGGGAGCTGGTGCCAGTTTTGCAAGATCGCCGCGACCTGCCGGGCACGCGCTAAAGCCAACCTTGCCCTCGCCCAGCACGAGTTCGCGCCACCAGCAGAACTCACCGATGCAGAGATCGCCGACATTCTCGCGAGGATTCCACAGCTCAAGACGTGGGCTGTGGATGTGGAGGCCTACGCCCTCGCGCAAGCGGTGAACCAAGGCAAGACCTTCGAGGGTTTCAAGCTTGTCGCCGGACGGTCTGTCCGCAAATACACCGACGAAGCCGCTGTCGCCGAGGCGGCTGAGGCTGCCGGCTACCGCGACATCTACGACAAGCGTCTCATCACGCTCACGGCCATGGAAAAGCTGATGGGCAAGAGCACCTTCAACGAGGTTCTCGGCGATCTCGTGGTCAAGCCGGCCGGTAAGCCGACACTCGTGCCCACCTCCGATAAACGACCAGCGCTCGATATTCGCAGCGCGCAATCCGAATTCACGAAAACAACGAAACCAGAAAGCAGGTAATAATCATGTCAACGACCAATCCGACTCGTATCGTCACCGGCGAAGTCCGTCTCTCCTATGCGCATGTGTGGGAGCCGAACTCGATCCAAGGCGGCAAACCTAAATACAGTGTGTCGCTGATCATCCCTAAGACGGATACCGCCACGATTACTGCCATTGAGAAAGCGATCGACGTAGCCATCGAACAGGGTGTGGGCAAGTTCGGTGGCAAGCGTCCCAACAAGGCGGCGCTCAAGCTGCCGCTGCGTGATGGGGATATTGAGCGTGACGACGAAGCCTACGCCAACGCTTACTTCCTCAACGCTAACTCCCTGACCGCTCCGCAGATCGTCGACCAGGATGTTGCACCGATTCTGGACCGCGCCGAGGTCTACTCGGGCTGCTACGCCCGGGTGAGCCTCAGCTTCTATGCGTTCAACACGAATGGCAACAGGGGTATCGCCTGCGGGCTGGGCAACATTCAGAAGATCCGCGACGGTGAACCCCTTGGCGCAGGCCGCGTCTCCGCTGAGTCCGACTTCGGCGCGCCGGCCGACGACTTCCTGAACTGAGAGGACACATTATGTTTATGGATTGTTTCTGGGCTATCACTTTTGCTTACTGGGCCTACTACCTCATCCCGAATGGCATTGTCGCCCTCGTTTCGTGGGTGATGGACAAGCGTGAAGAACGCCGATACGTGGCGATGCTCGAAGAAGAACGAGCACGCATCAAGGCCAGCGAGGTCGCGAAGGCAGAAGCCTCGCCCCTGTAAGTAACCGACTTGTGGAGGGAACTACCAACCACGGTGGTTCCCTCCACCTTTCCCTTTATGTGAAAGGAAGCAACTATGCGCTCATTGGCTTGCGATATCGAGACGTTTAGCCCTGTTCAACTCGCAAAGGCAGGCGTTTACCCGTATGCCAAAGATCCTGAGTTCGATGTCCTCCTGTTCGGCTATTCCGTCGACGGTGGCCCGGTCGAAGTAGTGGATCTTGCCAGCGGTGAGACTCTGCCCGGCGAGGTACTGGCGGCTTTGGTTGATCCAGGTGTAGTCAAGTGGGCGCATAATGCCGCCTTCGAGCGCGTGTGCTTATCGGCGTGGCTACACCGATACCATCCCGAACTGCTGAGCCAGAGGTTTCTTGATCCGGCGCAGTGGCGCTGCACCATGATCTGGTCGGCCTACCTCGGGTTGCCGATGAGCCTCGATGCAGTTGCCACCGTCCTGAAACTCGACGTTAAAAAAGATGGTGTCGGACGCAAGCTGATCAAGCAGTTTTGTACACCCGCCCCACCCTCAGTGCTGAATGGCGGTGCGCGACGTAACCCGCCCTCGGCTGACCCGACCGGATGGGCGCGGTTCATTGACTACAACCGCCGCGACGTCGAAGTCGAACTTGCGATCCATAACCGGCTGAAGGCTTTTCCGATGCCCGATGCCGAGTGGGACACCTACACCCTTGACCAGACTATTAACGACACCGGGATCCTGCTGGATCCCACGCTCGTGGACAACGCCGTCGCCATGGATAAACATCACCGCAACGCCACACTCACGAGAGCCCAGAAGCTCACCGGGCTGGAGAACCCGAACTCACCGATCCAGCTCAAGGACTGGCTCGCCAGCAAAGGATGTGCGATGACCTCGCTGACCAAGGAGGAGGTCGCTACTGCCCTTGAAAACGCTACCGGTGACGTGCGTGAAGCGTTAGAACTACGAGGCGAACTTTCCAAATCATCGGTCAAGAAATATGAGGCGATGCAAAACGTCGCAGGCACCGATGGACGTGCGCGCGGGCTCATCCAGTTCTACGGTGCAGGCCGCACAGGCAGGTTCGCAGGCCGCCTTGTCCAGGTACAGAATCTGCCCAGGAACTACCTACCTGATCTCGACCAAGCCAGATCGCTCGTCAGGGCGGGTGATCTTGATGCGCTGGAGCTGCTCTTTGATTCCGTGCCCGACACACTTTCACAGTTAATCCGCACTGCGTTTATCCCTTCTCCTGGGCACAGGTTTATCGTCGCGGATTTCTCTGCGATCGAAGCACGGGTGATTGCTTGGCTCGCCGGAGAACGGGCCACCCTGGCCGCTTTCCGTGAGGGCAAAGACCTCTACTGCGAGACCGCCGCCCGCATGTTCGGAGTGCTGGTCAAGAAGCACGGCGTTAATGGTGAGCTTCGTCAGAAGGGGAAGATCGCGGTGCTTGCCTGTGGTTATGGTGGCTCGGTCGGTGCGCTTAAAGCCATGGGAGCCCTGGGCATGGGGTTGGCTGAGCACGAGCTCAAACCGATCGTCGACGCATGGCGGGCCGCCAACCCACACATCGTGCAGCTGTGGGCCGACGTCGAGCAGGCCGCGATTGCCGCGATCACCTCGCGCCAGCCTATCCGGCTATGCAACCTGCGCTTCAGTGTCGAGTCTGGGATTCTCTTCATCGAACTGCCATCTGGCAGACGGTTGGCGTATGTGCAGCCGCGTCTGGGGGAGAACAGGTGGGGTGGCACGTCCATCACCTACACAGGAACCACTACGGCGCGGCGCTGGGGAGAGCTCGAAACCTACGGCGGAAAGTTGGTCGAGAACATCGTGCAAGCCATCGCCCGTGACCTCCTCGTCACCGGCATGCACCAGGTTGCGAATGCTGGGCATCGGATTGTGATGCACGTGCACGACGAGATCGTCATCGACGAACCCACAGACTCAGGTTTCACCGTATCCGATGCGTGCAAGCTCATGTCCACACTCCCAGCCTGGGCCAAAGGACTACCACTGGACGCGGACGGATACGAATGCGACTACTACCGCAAGGACTAACTCCTATTCGTTGTTGAGCAGCAGGTTCGGATCGGTTGTCATGAGTTCTCGAAGATACGTGGCGATCTGCTGATCAGCTGCGGAGGGTGCTGGGTCGTTGTCGAGGTCGCGCAGGTATTCAACGAAGGCAAAGAGGCGCATGTTTTTCGCCATCGCCCACACCGTGGCCTTATCAATCTCATTCATGCCATCCATATTTGCTCGCGCAGCACCGGTTTGTCTGCGGGTTGTACGCGGCATGGATTTAACACTTTTAGGTTCGTCGGCAGTGGGGTGAGGCCCTTAACTCCTTGTGCCGCCCGGCACGAATTTTTCTCGACGGGGTCTCGGGAAGGAACCCCGCCATGGGAAACCAGATTCAAACATTCACCAACGACCGGTTCGGGCAAGTACGCAGCTTCGCTGCTGATGATCAGACATGGTTCATCGCCGCTGACATCTGCCAGGCACTCGAGCTAACGAACCCCTCGGTTGCCGTCTCTCGTCTCGATGAGGATGAGAAGGCTAAGTTCAACTTAGGGTTCTCCGGTGGTGCCACATGGTGCGTCAACGAGCCCGGTCTCTACGCGCTGATCATGGCATCACGCAAACCAGAAGCGAAAGCGTTCAAGCGTTGGGTCACCCACGAGGTGCTGCCATCAATCCGCCGCCATGGCCTGTACGCCACCGACGAGCTGGTCACTAATCCCGAAGCGCTCCTCAAAGTGCTCGACGCCTACGTTGCTGAACGCCGCAAAACCGCAGAGCTCTCGTTGCAGAACCTCGCGCAAGCTCAAGCCCTGGCTGAAGCGAAGCCGAAACTGTCCTATTACGACATGGTTCTCCAAGCCAAGGATGCATTGCCGATCACGGTGATCGCGAAGGACTATGGGTTTTCTGGCCGCAAGCTCAACCAGCTACTGCATGAACTCGGTATTCAGTACAAGCAATCGGGCGTGTGGCTGCTCTACGCCCAGCACGCAGGCAACGGTTACACCGACACTAAAACCCACGTCATCGACGAAGGTAACCGCACCCGGGTCCACACCTACTGGACGCAGAAAGGTCGCCTGTTCATCTACGAGGTTCTCAAGAACCAGGCCGGTATTCTTCCCGTCATCGAGCGTGAAGGTCAGGTGCAAGCATGAACACCGCAACGACACTCGATATCGGATTCTCGAAGAAGAACACTGAGGGCTATCTGGATTTGACGAGCTACCACGCGCTCAAGAAGCTCCAGCGTGAACAATTCGGTTACCGGCCGCTCGTCTATATCTGCTCGCCCTACTCAGGCGACACGCAAGCGAACGTTGATCTCGCCCGCCAATTCTGTGGGTTCGCAGTGGGCGCGGGCAAGATTCCGTTCGCCCCGCACTTGTTGTTCCCGCAGTTCATCGATGACACCGATCCTGACCAGCGCGAGCTTGCGATGTTCTTCAACCGGGTGCTGCTGGCCAAGTGCGAAGCCCTGTGGGCCTATGTCGGACACGTCAGCCCTGGTATGCGCCTAGAGATCGGTTGGGCACGCGACCTCGACCTACCGATTAAGTACTTCGAGCAAGATTTTCAGGAGGTCACCCCATGACCACGCCCTTCACCCTCTATGCCGCGAATGTGAGCGGCGTACAGAACAACAACCACTACCCAAACCAGCACACCATTACTGATGCGCCATCACTGTCAGCGGCCGCTGGCTTCGATCATGTGGCTGCCGCGTATGTGAATGACCGCCGCTCAACCGCAGCCTTCGTGGCCTCAGATTGCGTGGTGATGGATATCGATAACGACCACACCGAAACCCAAACCGACTGGATCACCCCAGAACGCTTGGGCGAGTTGATGGCGGGTGTTGAGTTCATGACCGCCACCTCCCGCAATCACATGAAACCGAAAGGCGTATTGTCGGCGCGGCCGCGATTCCACGTCTACTTCCCAATCCACGAAGTACACGACGCGGACGACTACGCCGGGCTCAAGCATCGCCTTGCGGCGAGATTCGCCTTCTTCGATCGCAATGCCCTGGATGCAGGACGCTTCATCTACGGCACACCTAATCCACAGGTGACAGTGCAAAAGGGCGATCAGTTGCTCGATGCGTGGTTGGATGCCGCTGATGAACGTGACGTGTTCGCCGCCTTTGATGCCTCCACTCAGGCGATTGGGGAGGGATCCCGTAATGCCACCTTGTCGAGGTTTGCCGGACGGGTGCTGATCCGCTACGGGCAAAGCGCGCAGGCTCGGGACTTGTTCGACCAGAAAGCGTCCCTATGCGAGCCGCCGCTCGATAGTCACGAGTTGGAGTCGATCTGGAACTCGGCGTGCCGGTTTGCTACCAAGGTGGCCGCTGATCCTGGTTATCTCTCGCCCGAGGCGTATGCGCAGCTGACGAGCCTGCGACCTGATGATTTCACTGATGTGGGGCAAGCGACGGTACTGGCCGGAGAATACGCGGATCGGATCTGCTACTCACCAGCTACAGCGTGGATGGCTTACGACGGTGGTGTGTGGGAGGAGAACGAGCCGAAAGTCCAACACGTTGTTCAAGAACTCACCTCCCGCCAACTCGAGCAAGCACACGCCGAACTCGACCAGATCACCGCACGCGCTGGCGATCTTGGTGTCACAGCGATGCTGGTTGCGATGAGTAAGACCAAAGCACTCGCGGCCTTCACCCCAGGTCAACAGCGGGTCTACCACGACATGGTTGCAGCCCAAGAATGGGTGAAGTTCATTTACAAATGCCGCTCAGATCGCACAATCCTGGCTGTCATGCGGCAAGCCCGCCCGCTCGCGCTGATCAACCCTGAGGTTCTCGACGCCGATCCTTATCTGTTCAACACGCCCACGGCAACCTACGACCTACGTGACGGAGACAAGCACGACCATGACCCGGGCGACATGTTGACCAAACAAACCGCCGTCGACCCATCCACCACCGGGATGAACATGTGGCTGGAATCCCTGGAGATCACATTCGGTGGGGATAAAGAACTGATCGGATACGTCCAACGCGTGTGCGGGCTAGCTGCTATCGGCAAGGTACTAATCGAAGCACTCATTATTGCTTACGGGGATGGCAATAACGGTAAATCCACGTTCTGGAACACCATCGCCCGCGTCCTCGGCTCGTATTCAGAAACTATCTCGGCTGAAGTGCTGATCGCGGGCAAGACAAATAACGCCAAACACGAAATGGCCGAAACCAGAGCCAGACGGTTGTTGATTGCTGGCGAGAACGACGAGGGTGTGCGCTTGTCGACCTCATCAACCAAACAGTTAGCGTCGACCGACAAAATCGCCGCAGAGAAGAAATATAAAGACCCCTTCTCCTTCACCCCATCCCACACACTGGTGTTATACACCAACCACCTACCCAGGGTCGGTGCGATGGACACCGGTATTTGGCGACGGCTCATCGTGATCCCATTCGAGCAAACCATCACCCCGAGTGTGGATATTAAAAACTATGCCGACCATCTATATGAGAAAGCTGGAGGTGCGGTGCTGGCGTGGATTATGGAGGGAGCACGCTTGATACACGCCGAGAACTATCGTCTGACCCCGCCGCAACAAGTGGTTGCGGCATCCGAGGCATATCGGGCAGCTAATGACTGGTTCGCTCACTTCCTTGAAGAATGCTGCCAAGTCGGACAAGGACTATCGGAGCAATCCAAAGACCTCTACGACGCCTACCGGTCTTGGGCGATGGGTAGGGGCGAGTATGTGCGCTCCACCAGTGATTTCTATGCTGCCGTCGAAAAAGCCGGGTACCGACGCAGGCGAACCTCGCGGGCACGATTCGTTGACGGGCTAGCCCTGATCAGCGAATTCGCTCTCTAATCACCCTAATAGTGACAGTCGTGTCAGTCGTTACTAGCCCTTTCTATAAGGAAATAAAAAATACAGTCCTATATAGGGTTTTAGGGATAGACCGACACGACTGTCACGGATTTTACGAAAGACGTGACATGAAAGAAAAACACCTCGAAAACGAACTGAAGAAATCAGTCGAAAATCTGGGTGGAATCTGCTGGAAACTCGTATCCCCAGGAGTAGCAGGCGTACCAGATCGTATCTGTCTGAAGGCTGGACGGGTTATCTTCGTCGAATTGAAGGCACCAGGCAAGAAACCCAGACCAATCCAGAACCGTCGCATTAAGCAGCTGCAAGGTCAAGGCTTTCAAGTCTTCGTGATTGACAGCGTGGATGGGATTGCGGAGGTGACAAATGCGCTACAAGCCGCATAACTACCAGACCCAAGCAACCGACTTCATTACCTCCCATGATGAGTCTGCGATCTTCCTAGGAATGGGTTTAGGCAAAAGCGTCATCGCACTCACCGCGATCTGGCAGCTGGTGCTGGATTACTTCCTTGTGAGCCGTGTTCTTGTGATCGCGCCACTGCGTGTGGCTCGTGACACCTGGCCTGCCGAGGCCACCAAGTGGGATCATCTCGAGGGGTTATCTCTGGCGGTGGCTGTTGGGTCCAAGCAAGATCGCCTAAATGCTTTAGCGAAGAACTCGATGGTGACTGTGATCAACCGCGAAAACATCCCGTGGCTGGTCGCCCACTACGGCAAAGCCTGGCCCTTCGACATGATCGTCATCGACGAACTCTCCAGCTTCAAAAACCATCGGGCAAAAAGGTTTAGCGCGTTGGTGAAGATGCGGCCGTACGTTACCCGTTGGGTCGGGTTGACCGGCACACCCGCTGCCAACGGCTTGATGGATTTGTGGGCGCAGTTTCGGCTGCTAGACGGCGGTACACGTCTGGGTCGTTATATCAGTCGGTTCAGGGACCGTTGGTTCGTCCCCGATAAACGGGGTGGCATGCAGGTGTTCTCCTATAAGCCGCGCGCGGGTGCTGAGGATGAGATCTATGCGGCGATCTCGGACATCACCTTGTCCATGAAAACTACCGACCACCTTCAGCTGCCGGAACTAACCGTAACAACCACGAAAGTGAGCCTTGCCGATAACGAGCGTGCGGTGTATGAGCGTCTCAAACAAGACCTAGTCGTCGAGCTGGACGGGCAGGTTGTGGATGCCGCGAACGCGGCCGCTCTGTCAGGCAAACTCTTACAGCTCGCAAGCGGGGCGATCTACAACGAGCAAAGCCAAGCAATCGCTGTTCATAGCGCAAAGTTGGATGCTTTTGAGGATCTGGTTGAGGCGGCGAATGGGCAGAACCTTTTGGTGGTCTACTGGTTTCGTCACGACCTAGGGCGGATCGTTCAGCGGTTCCCTCAAGCCCGAGTCTTAAAGACCGCTGAGGATATAGAGGCTTGGAATAACAGTGAAATCCGACTTGGTTTGATTCATCCGGCTTCTGCGGGGCATGGCCTGAATCTGCAAGCCGGCGGGCACATGTTGGTCTGGTTTTCACTCACGTGGTCTTTGGAGTTGTATCAGCAAACCAACGCCCGTCTTTATCGGCAAGGCCAAACCCAGCCGGTCACCATCACCCACCTAGTAGCTGAAGGCACTCTCGATGAAGCAGTCCTGAAAGCACTCGATACCAAGAACACGACTCAGGCTGCGTTGATCGATGCGGTGACTACCGAACTCACAGCAGACCCCCACATCCACTAGCAGGAAGGAGTCGTCATGCATGTGATGACCAGATACCTCGATACCCGCAAAGCAGCGATCTTGGCCTTGCAGGACTTTCCACTCATGGAAGCAGCCGCCAACCAGGCAGACCAGATTGCTGGTCAGCTACGTGAGGATCTCACCAGCCCAGTTTCACCGCGTATCGATGGGATGCCTAGGCATCCTGACCCGCGCGCGGGTGAGAACCGGCTCGCCGCAACCTTAGACACCATCGACCTGCTCGCCGAACGCAGACACCAAGCCCGCCAATACATGGCATGGTTCCTGCCCGCCTGGGCGCTGCTTTCAGAGGACGACAGGTTTGTTCTCGAGGGCTTCTTCCTCGCCGAGGGGTCACAAGATGAACGCGTCATGGCAATCTCTGACCACTTCTACATCGAACGTGATTCGGTCTATCGCAGGAAAAACCGCGCCTTGGATCGACTAGCAGACGCCCTGTACGGCAAACACTAGCGTTAGCGAGTATCCGAAACCTGCGATGGAAAACGGCTCCCAGAACTGAAATACTGTAAGTGGTTGAAAAGTAGGAAAAGCCCCAGGGCAAACCCGGCGATCGGCTGGGAGCCTTGGGGCTTCGCTATATCCGTGAAAGGAAGTGCGTGATGCCGGTCAAGCCTGCCCGTCCCTGCTCCCAACCCGGCTGCCCGAACCTCACCCACACCCGCTTCTGTCCGGAGCATGCCAAAGCGGAGGACGAACGGTACCGACGGTGCCAGCGTGACCCGAAGATCAACCGCCGTTACGGTGCCCGCTGGCGGAAGATCCGTAACGCCTACATCACTACCCACCCGCTGTGCGAGAACTGCCTCGAGCGTGGCGGCACCACTCCCGCAGCTGAGGTTCATCACGTCCTGCCACTCGAACACGGCGGCACCCACGATGAAGCTAACCTGCGGGCGTTGTGTAAGCCGTGCCATTCCCGCCAGTCAGCGCTCGATGGTGACAGGTGGCGGCAACAGCTTCGGGTGTATTCGTATTAGCCCAGCCAGTTCTGGTTGTAAGCGATAAGACCGAGAAGAGCGCCTATAGCAGCAGCGATCCAGAACAGTGTTGTACTCGCGCGGCGTGGTGCCGTCTGCTCACGGTTCTCTTGCGAATCATTAACAGCGTTCATGCAATGCAGTTTATCATTTTCCGCTTACCCCTAGGGGCGGTCGAATCTCTACAGGGTGGGTGCCTAGACAGCGGGCTCGGCCTGCCGCGCACAAAAATTTGGAATCAAACAAGGTATTAACCCGCCCAGGTACCTCATAGTTGGCGTTTTGGCGGTTTTTCGGCTCTGGAAAGCCAATAAAGCCCTTGGCGGCGCGAGTCGTTAGCGGTGTTAGAGGGTTTTCTTGTATTTACGGATTTTCTTGATTGCCCATTCGTAGTGAGAGCTTGTGGCGGAGACGGTGTATGAGCCGAGTGATGTGGTGCCGGTGAAAGAAAAATGCTTCTTCGTGAACAATTCTTCATTGCTAAAGCGCTGCACTCTAGCCAAGATTTCACCGTGTGAAGTGGTTAAAAGCTTTAGTGCTTCGTGGTAGGAAGTGCTCACATGCTTTGCTCGGAATTCTTCATTCATTGGCGCATAGTTACTCCACGAGTATGGGGCGGGCAGGAATGGGCGATTCTCGCCGCGCATGTTGGCATCCAGCCAGTTAAGCCATAGGTTTTGCCATTCATGCAGGTGAATGAGGATGTCTTTGCAATTCTTGTCACGGCGCCAGTGCGGCTCCGAGCCGCTATCCATGAAAGCAGGCAGGAAATCTGCTTCACGTTCTTCGGCTGGTAGTGATTCTAGGATTTGTGTGAGTTTAGCGAATTGCGTAGTGGTGGCAAAAATGAGTTCATCTTTGGTTTTAGGTCTGGGCATGCCACTAATTGTAAAAGGGAGATGCTGGTTGTGGCGAAAGACGGAACACTGCGTGGCGGACGCAGAGCAGGCTCGGGTGCGAAGCCCACACCGGCGTTTGAGAAGATCACCGAAGGTAAAGACGCTCGAGTTTTGCAGATTGCCGCGTTTGATCCACCTGATCTTGAGGCGGGCGGGGATCTTGAGGGATCGGTGATGCCTGAGCCTAGCTCGTATTTGGCTGCGGTGCAGCGCGACGGGAACCCACTCGGCGCTGATGTCATCTATCGGGATACCTGGAGGTGGCTGAAGGAGCGTGGCTGTGAGAAGCTCGTGGCACCCCGCCTGATTGAGGCGTATGCCCAGAATTTTGCTCGCTTCATTCAATGCGAGGAAGCCATCTCGAACTTCGGTCTACTCGGCAAACACCCAACCACGGGTG
>JALFZJ010000030.1 GCA_022783665.1 Arcanobacterium sp. | reverse complement strand
AGGAGGGCTAGATGCATGCGCCGAGAACATAATGGAACAAATCACCGAAGATGTGGGGTGTGAAGCACATATAGGATTCGCAGATACCTTCTTTGCAGCTACTTTAGCTGCTTATGAGGATCGCAGCATTGATCATGGGCTTAACTTTGTGCGTCAGCATCGTATTTTTTCTTTCCTTGAAGGGTGCTTTACAGATGAGGTGCGCCAGCTCGTTATCCCGATGCTAGAGAATCTCGATGCGATAGGGATACACACAATAGGTGATTTCCTCAGTATTGACCGCTCTAAAACGGTCTCTCGTTTCGGCAAAGCTGCAGTGTTGTGCTACGCAATGGTAGACGGGCGAGACCTCATCCTTCCACGCCAGGATGACAAGGGGGAACACGCGGCGGTATCGCGTGATTTTCCCGAAGGAATAGAGCAGGAAAGTCAGATCACATTTGTTGGAAAAGAAATGGCACAAGAACTCATCGATAAGGTAGCCAAAGGTGGGTATACCGCGCGACTTTTGGGTATCCGGGCAGGATTTGATGATGGCGATGAGCGCTATCGTGAATGGAGCATCACTGCTATAGGCATAACTGATATAGCGAACCGAGTGAGATGGCAGATCAGAACTTGGGCAGATCAGAGTCATCGTGTTCGTCTCGTTGATTTCCTTGAAATATCTGCCCATGAGCTCTACCCAGCAGGGAAAGGAGCACTGGGCTTATGGGGTAATAAGTCTAAAGAAAAAGAATATAGCGAGAATTCTGTGCTGAAGATTCAAGCTATTGTGGGCGAAAAGGCCGTATATGTGCCGCGTTATCATGGAGGGCAAATACCTGGGGATGTATTTGATCTTATCGAGTGGCAGAAAAAAGAAATTGTGGAATCGGCGCCACAACGCCCGTGGCCAGGGGCAATACCTCAGCCATGGCCTCCCTCTCTTTGCCCTGATGTGCAATGTATAGAGATTACAGATTGCTGGGGGCATGAGTGCTACGTGACGTCTCTTGGCCGTTTTGTATGCTCTTATAACTGCGAAGAGGTATTCCCCGCCCATGTGATAGTGCATGAGAATAAAATTCGTATTACTAATTGGGCTGGCCCGTGGCTGTATTCACCTTCATGGTGGCAATTCTTCTCTCGTATAAATCCCTCTATATACAAAGATCGCGGGAATGATCGGAAGTCTTATTCGCAAAGGGAAGCAAAGAACGGTAGTAAAAGTGACGATAGTAAAAGGAAGGCTTATTCACCCGAATTAGAAAATACCTATGCCCATGCATTAAAAGGGGCGTGGGAAGGCAACAAGCAAAAAAACGCCTGGGATCCACGAGCTTTGTGTGAAATTTCTTTAGAGAACAATACGGCCTTGCTATGCATTCGTGAAAATCATCAGTGGGCGATAGTGGGTGAGTACTAGTGAATAGCTACACTGCGCTGAGCGGCTCCACCATTGGGCGAGCGATAATGGGTGAGTACCGTGAATAGCTACGCCGAACTTCATGTGCACTCGTATTATAGTTTCCTCGACGGTGCCTCATCACCCGAGGAACTTGTTGATCGAGCAGTGGAGCTTGAGCTCAGTGGTATTGCATTAACGGATCATGATGGCCTGCCAGGTATAGTACGCTTTGCACGCCATGCTCGCAGTAGGGGAATCCCTACAATATTCGGTAGCGAGATTACGCTTGCCCCAGATAGTGGGCTTACACGGCCTCGAACAAATACGCAAGACCCTCAAGGGCGTCACCTCGTTGTGCTTGCACGGGATGCAGAAGGCTACCGGCGTCTATCGCGAGCAATATCGCATGGAAAACTACAATCGGGCCACAAAGATGCCGCCATATACTCTCTTGAAGCATTAGCTCAGGAAGCTGACGGGCATTGGCAGATCCTCACCGGCTGCCGTAAAGGCTATGTACGTACGGCACTAGAACCCGAGCCCGGAATATGGGATATTGATGCCGCCCAACGTGAAATTAGTATTCTGGCAGCTCTATTTGGTGCTGATAATGTTGCCGTTGAGCTTGAACATAACTCTTTGCCCATGGATGATACACGCAACCGCGTATTAGCTCAATTAGCTGCTGATAATCGAATGCGCACTGTGGCAACAAACAATGTGCATACGGCGCGCCCTCAGGGCAAACAACTTGCAGATATCTTGAGTGCAATTCGCGCAGGGAAAACTCTTCACGATATAGAGCCTTGGCTTGCTCCGTGGAGTGGATTCATAAAGTCATTACCTGATATGGAGCGTACCTATGGTTCATGTGTGCAAGCCGTTTATAATGCTGGTGCGATAGGGCAAGAATGTGCGTTTGATCTGCAGCTTGTTGCCCCGCGCCTTCCTCCGTTTTCTGTGCCTGAAGGATATAACGAAAATACGTGGCTGCGCCATCTCGTAGAAGAAGCCGGAATAAAGCGCTACGGGGAGCGAGGAAGCAGCGGTTATGCGCAGCGCGCCTGGCAGCACATCGATCACGAACTCCAGATTATTACACAGCTAGATTTCGCCGGCTATTTTCTGATTGTTCACGATATCGTCGAGTTTTGCAGGCACAATGGAATCTTGTGCCAAGGGCGTGGCTCAGCGGCCAATTCGGCAGTCTGCTTTGCCTTGGGAATTACCGCCGTAGACGCCGTAAAACACCAGATGCTCTTTGAGCGTTTTCTCTCGCCAGATCGCATCGAGCCACCTGATATTGATCTCGATATTGAAGCTCGTGAACGCGAGCGAGTGATTCAATACGTGTACAACCGTTATGGAAGAGAACATGCGGCACAAGTAGCTAATATCATCACATATCGGCGCCGCTCAGCTCTACGCGATGTTGGAAAAGTGCTTGGTTATAGCGAAAATCGGCTCGATACATGGGCAAAAGAATTTCATCATCACCCGAATACCACACATACCAATTCCGCGATACCTCGGGAGCTTATGAGAATCGTCAGCGATATGCGTGATCTACCTAGGCATCGCGGCATCCATTCAGGTGGCATGGTGATTTGCGATCGCCCAGTGATCGACGTCTGCCCTGTGGAATGGGCACGCAAGTCTGGGCGCAGCGTAGTGCAGTGGGATAAAGACGATTGTGCTGATGCCGGCCTAGTGAAATTTGATCTTTTAGGATTGGGTATGCTCACTGCGCTACGGCTTGCTTTCACATCACTGGCGCATGAAGGGGTAACAGCCCTCCACGGAGAACCGCTCGGCCTACACAATCTCCCTGATGATGATCCGCGCGTCTATGATCTACTATGCGCTGCAGATACGGTAGGGGTGTTCCAAGTGGAATCGCGAGCGCAGATGGCCACCTTACCCCGAATACGCCCGCGCACTTTCTACGATATCGTGATCGAGGTGGCGCTTATCCGGCCTGGGCCGATACAGGGCGGATCGGTGAACCCCTATATTCGGCGCCGGCGCGGGGAAGAAGAAGTAACGTATATTCATCCTCTCCTTCGCAGCGCTCTTGAAAAGACGCTCGGTATTCCTCTATTTCAAGAGCAGCTTATGCGTATCGCCATTGATGCTGCAGGTTTTACCCCTGCTCAAGCTGATCAATTGCGGAAAGCTATGGGAAGCAAACGCAGCCACGATCAGATGGAAAAGCTCAAATCCGAGCTGATGGAGGGGATGCATAACCGCGGAATCCCTTGCGATGATAGTGAAAAAATTTATGAGAAGCTTCAGGCTTTTGCTGATTTCGGTTTCCCAGAATCGCATGCTTTTTCTTTTGCCTACCTAGTGTACGCAAGTGCATGGCTAAAAGTGCATCATCCTGAGCATTTCTATGTTGGCCTGTTAGGAGCCCAACCCATGGGTTTTTACTCAGTGAATACACTGATTCACGATGCGAAACGTCATGGAGTCACTGTGCTCCCGATCGACGTCAACTATTCCGATATTCATTCGCAGGTAGAAGATATTACGCACGATGCACTACCACCTGAAACAAGGTCTGCTCACCATGTGTGCAGGGGAGATGAGCACATGGAAAAAGATGAGCACGTGGAAAGAGAGGTAACGAGTAATGTAGGAAACGTTGCAGACCTTGTGGATGCAGATAGCCATAAAGCCATACGCCTCGGATTGTCGAATATCAAAGCTCTTAACCATGCAGTAATGCAATTAATCGTGAGCGAGCGAAAGATGCGCCCCTTTTCGGATTTGCCGGATCTTTCTCGGCGTTGCAGGCTGAGCGAAACGCAGGTAGAAGCACTCGCACGAGCTGATGCTTTGCGCAGTATAGGAACGTCGATGCAGGCCGGGATATGGGAATCACGTGAGGTGGCTTTGCAAGGCAAGAAAAGCGGAGTGTGGTTCCAGCCTATTATTCCAGGAATGGCACACGTCGCTGAGGCTCCTGAGCTTCCAACGCTTTCTCTCTTGGAGAAGCTCCATAATGATCTGGTATCAACTGGTTTGTCTCCTCGCGTACACGTTATGGAAGAATACCGCGATATGTTCACAAAGGAAGGAGTGCTCAGTGTTGAAGAGGCAGTGCGCTGTGAACATGGCCAGCGTGTGAAGCT
Organism: Arcanobacterium sp.; assembly: GCA_022783665.1. Lineage (GTDB taxonomy): Bacteria > Actinomycetota > Actinomycetes > Actinomycetales > Actinomycetaceae > Arcanobacterium_A. Next base: position 44,213 of record JALFZJ010000030.1, on the reverse strand, counting down.
GGCAGGAGTCGTCACTCATCGGCAGCGCCCGCATACGGCGGCTGGAATTACATTTTTATCACTCGAAGATGAAACCGGCTTAGCTAATATTGTGTGTTCGGTGGGGCTGTGGAAGGTATATGGCGATATTATTATGCACAACCAGCTCATTATTGTGCGCGGCATCGTTGAAAAAGGCCAGGATGTAGTGAATATCAAGGCCGATAAAGTGCGTGCTGTAGCTACACCCTTACCGTTGGCCTCCCGTGATTTTCGGTAATGAAAGGCTATCGTACACACCCTGCATGCAGTTTGCGCAAAAGGCGTAAAACCGCGTAAAGTTGCCGGTATGTGTGGAAACTGCGCTAGAGCTGTGCCCACACAGTGTCCATGTAAGTACTAGTAAATATCCGTAACGGAGTCACCAACTCTATGACCATTAACAATAATGCCTCTTATCCAGAGGTAGCGATTAACGACATCGGCACCCGTGAAGATCTTATTGCAGCCGTTGACGAAACCATTAAATACTTCAATGACGGCGATATCGTTGAGGGTACTGTCGTAAAAGTAGACCGAGACGAGGTTCTCCTCGATATCGGCTACAAGACCGAAGGCGTTATTCCTTCGAAGGAACTGTCCATCAAGCACGATGTTGATCCAGACGACGTCGTCAAAGTTGGTGACAAAGTAGAAGCTCTCGTCACGCAGAAGGAAGACAAAGATGGTCGCCTGATGCTGTCGAAGAAGCGCGCACAGTACGAGCGTGCATGGGCTGAAATCGAGGCAATCAAAGATGCCGATGGCATGGTCACCGGCACAGTCATTGAGGTTGTTAAGGGCGGCCTCATCCTCGATATCGGTTTGCGTGGCTTCTTGCCTGCATCTCTTGTCGAAATGCGTCGCGTGCGCGATCTGCAGCCATACATCGGCCAGCAGCTTGAGGCGAAGATTATCGAACTCGATAAGAACCGCAACAACGTTGTGCTTTCCCGCCGCGCATTCCTCGAGCAGACCCAATCTGAGGTTCGCTCCACCTTCCTCAACACCCTCCAGAAGGGTCAGGTGCGCGAAGGCGTTATCTCCTCGATCGTCAACTTTGGCGCATTCGTGGATCTTGGCGGCGTAGACGGCCTCGTACACGTTTCCGAGCTGTCCTGGAAGCATATCGATCACCCGTCTGAGGTCGTCGAAGTGGGTCAGCCCGTTACCGTTGAGGTGCTCGACGTCGATATGGATCGCGAGCGCGTATCACTTTCCTTGAAGGCCACCCAAGAAGATCCGTGGCAGACCTTTGCTCGCACACACGCCATTTCGCAGGTTGTGCCGGGCAAAGTTACCAAGCTCGTCCCATTCGGTGCTTTCGTACGCGTCGAAGATGGTATCGAGGGTCTGGTACACATCTCCGAACTTGCTCAGCGCCATATCGAAATGCCTGAACAGGTCGTGAAGGTAGGCGACTCGGTATTCGTCAAGGTGATCGACATCGATCTTGATCGTCGCCGTATTTCGCTTTCGCTCAAGCAGGCCAATGAAGGCATCGATCCAGATTCTGAAGATTTCGATCCTTCGCAATATGGTATGCAGGCCGAGTACGACGAAGATGGCAACTACAAGTATCCAGAAGGCTTTGATCCTGAAACCAATGAGTGGATGGAAGGCTACGAGGCCAACCAGGCTGCTTGGGAGAAGGAATACGCTGAGGCCGAAGAGCGCTGGCTTGCGCACAAGGCTCAGGTGAAGGCCGCGCAGCAGGCAGACGCTGAAGCCGCTGCAGAGTCGAACACCGCCAGCGTTGAAGAAGAAGCACCAGCTTCCTACTCTTCAGGTTCAGATGCTTCAGGTACCCTTGCTTCGGATGAGGCGCTTGCAGCACTGCGTGAGAAGTTGACCAACAACTGATGTACTAGCCGCATAGTGTGCGGTACGGTGTGGCGTGTGGGGAAAGTATAATTGGGTACTTTCCTCACACGCTTTTGTGCCATTAGCATGATGATATATATGCCACCGCTACGGCTGGTATGAGCCAGCAATAGCGGCAAGTGATGGTACCGTATGCCATCGGTAGAGGAGTGAAGATTATGCGAGTATTCGTCCTGACTGGCGGGATTGCCTCAGGAAAATCAACGGTGGCCTCACTCCTAGCGGCAAAAGGCGCGAAGATCATTGATTTCGATCGCCTCGCACGCGAGATTGTACGCCCAGGGCTGCCTGCTTTACGTGATATAGCGCAGCGTTTCGGCGCTGACGTTATCACCGATAGCGGAGAACTTGACCGTTCAAAGCTCGCACACGTCGTCTTTAATGATTCCACAGCATTGCACGATCTTAATGCCATCACCCATCCTCGGATACGTGAACGTGCACGCCAAGAACTCACGCTCCTTGAGATCTCGAACGAAGATGGCATCGTCATTCTAGACATTCCGATATTCACCCCAGATGCTCTCGATCTTCACTATGACGGTGTGCTCTTGGTAACCTCCACCCATGAGATCCGAGTCAATCGCATGATGCATTTTCGGGGGATGAGCCGTGAGGATGCAGAGGCGCGTATCGCCGCGCAACCTTCAGAAGAAGAACTCAGAGCGTACGCGGATTGCGTCATCAACAACAACAGCACACAGGTTGAGCTCGCCATGCAGGTAGATCAACTGTGGAATGATTTCATCTGTCGAGGAGAGCCTAGTGCATAGCACGATTGAGCGTGAAGATGCTCGGTTCGAAGTAATTTCCCAGTACACCCCTTCAGGGGACCAGCCCAAAGCAATTAAAGAACTCGCTGAGCGAATCAACAACGGCGAGAAAGATATTGTGTTGCTCGGCGCTACGGGTACAGGCAAATCCGCCACGGCAGCCTGGCTCGTCGAAGCCATCCAACGCCCCACATTGATTATCGAGCCAAACAAGACCCTCGCTGCTCAAATGGCGGCAGAGTTCCGCGAACTTCTACCTAACAACGCCGTTGAATACTTCGTCTCCTATTACGATTATTATCAGCCGGAAGCCTACGTGCCACAGTCCGATACCTATATCGAGAAAGATTCCTCCATCAACGACGAGGTAGAAAGGCTACGCCACTCGGCCACGAACTCACTTCTCACTCGGCGCGACACAGTCGTCGTCTCCTCCGTATCGTGTATCTATGGCCTCGGTACGCCTCAAGAATACGTAGACCGCATGGTGCAACTTCACGTAGGCCAAGAGCTTGAGCGCGACGATCTTTTGCGCAAATTCGTAGCAATGCAATACACCCGAAATGATTACGATTTCCAACGCGGCACATTCCGCGTCAACGGAGATACGGTAGAGATCATCCCCGTCTATGAAGAACTTGCGGTGAGAATCGAGTTTTTTGGCGACGAAATCGACTCCTTAAGCTATCTCCATCCGCTGACGGGCGACGTCATTCGCAGTACAGACCACGCCCATATTTTTCCGGCATCGCACTATGTAGCTGGCCCAGAACGCATGCAACGCGCCATTGAAGGCATCGAACAAGAGCTCCACGAACGCCTAGAGTATCTGCGCGAACACAATAAACTCCTTGAGGCGCAACGCCTCGAAATGCGAACCACCTACGATCTTGAAATGCTTCGCAATATCGGCACATGCTCAGGCATTGAGAACTACTCGCGCCATATTGATGGGCGCGGGCCTGGTACTCCGCCCCATACGTTGCTGGACTATTTCCCTGACGATTTTGTGCTCATCATTGATGAATCCCACGTGACGGTTCCGCAGATCGGCGCAATGTTCGAAGGCGATATGAGCAGAAAGCGTACTCTCGTGGAATACGGTTTCCGCCTGCCATCGGCTTTAGATAATCGCCCCCTGAAGTTCGACGAGTTTCTCGAGCGCATCGGGCAGACGGTGTACCTCTCAGCCACTCCAGGCGATTATGAGTTAGAACGTTCAGACGGCGTGGTTGAGCAAATCATCCGGCCCACAGGCCTCGTGGATCCGGAGATTATCGTCAAGCCAACGCAAGGCCAGATCGATGATCTTCTCGAAGAGATTCGCGTGCGCGCTGAACGTGACGAGCGCGTGCTCGTCACCACGTTGACGAAGAAGATGGCAGAAGATCTGACTGATTATTTTGCTGAACGCGCGGTGCGCGTGGAGTATCTGCATTCAGACGTCGATACGTTACGTCGCGTGGAATTATTGCGTGAACTTCGCCAAGGAAAGTTCGATGTGCTTGTGGGCATTAACCTTTTGCGCGAGGGTCTCGATCTTCCCGAGGTGTCGCTCGTAGCGATTCTTGACGCTGATAAACAAGGTTTCTTACGCAGTACGAAGTCGCTCATCCAGACGATCGGCCGAGCAGCACGAAACGTGAGCGGGCAAGTACACATGTATGCCGACGTCATCACACCCAATATGAAAGAGGCAATCGACGAGACGAACCGCCGCCGTGAACTACAGATTGCATATAACACAGAGCATGGCATCGATCCCCAACCGTTGCGCAAAGCTATCGCGGACGTCACCGATATGCTCGCGCGTGAAGATGTAGATACGCAAACGCTGCTTGCCGGTGGGTACCGCAAAGAAGCAAAAGGTGTGCTTTCCGGAAAAGAGGCGGTGAAAGCTGCATACGGATCGCAAGAGATCTCTGATCTGCTCGAAGACCTCACAAACCAGATGCATGTGGCGGCCGAGCAACTACAATTCGAGCTTGCCGCTCGGCTACGAGACGAAATCAAGGACGTGAAACGCGAGCTGCGGATGAGTTCTGGCAAGTCCGCCTAACGCGTGGGATATGTCATTATCGCTGCATGCGATTCCATGACGGTAGGGGATTACAATTATCGAGGAGGGGAGTATTCCCACGCAATATCGGCTCGTCAATACGATCTGTCTCATGCGGCACTGAACGCTGGACGGATCCGGGTCGAGGCCTGCAAATCATGGACGCGTCTGGCGCGTACAGTAGGCGGGAAGAGACCTCCGGTACGTGAAAGCTAGTGGGCTTCATGCATAGCGTTGTGTGGTACCGGAAAGGTTGTATATGTTGTCTCAACTCGTATTGTATTCTCCTACCATCGCCCAGAGTATTCGTGCCACTGCAGGCGACCAAATGAACGTACACCCATGGGAATGGGTGGTGCTCTCTATCGTTGTGGTAGGGCTGATTCTCTTCGATTTGCTCGGGCACGTGAGGAAAGCACATGAGCCCACCGTCAAAGAAGCAGCGAGATGGACTGTTATGTACGTTTCTCTTGCTGTGGTCTTCGGCGCGATGCTGTGGATTCGCCACGGCGCCACATTCGCTACGGAGTTCTTCGCAGGCTACATTACCGAGTATTCCCTTTCGCTCGACAACATCTTCGTCTTCATCATTATTATTGCCGCATTTCAGGTTCCGCGAAAATACCAGCAAAAGGTACTGATGATCGGCATCATCATTGCGCTCATTTTGCGGCTTATTTTCATATTGATCGGCGCGGCAATAGTTGAACAGTTCATCGCGGTATTCTTCGTGTTCGGCGCCTGGATGCTATATACCGCAATTAAGCAAGTACTTGATGGTATCAAGGAAAACCGAGAGCGTAAGAACGGCGTTGAGAAAGACGACGAATATGAACCCACATTCTTGACGCGCCTGATCTCCAAAGCATTCCCCGTTACTGACGGGTTCGTGGGTGATCGTCTCGTCGTGCGCCGCGCAGGGAAGACCGCACTGACGCCGTTGATGATCTGTATTGTGTCGATCGGATCGATTGACCTCCTCTTTGCGCTCGATTCAATTCCAGCAATCTTCGGCCTCACGAAACAGCCTTTCATCGTTTTTGCATCGAATGCTTTTGCGCTCCTTGGCTTGCGCCAACTGTTCTTCCTCGTCGATGGATTGCTCGAAAGGCTGATATATCTACACTATGGGCTTGCAGCTATTCTCGCGTTCATTGGAGTGAAGCTGCTCCTTCACGCCTCTCATGGTTATGATCTACTGCATGAGATTCCCGAACCGTCGATTGTATTCTCGGTAGGGTTTATTGTGATTACAATCGTGATCACAGTGATCGCATCGATTATTGGGTCACGCAGGCAGCTACGTTCATAGGGTCATTGACGGCGGCGTGTGGGCTGCGAAGATGTACGGCGTAAGGCGTGTCTTGCGCCCGTACTGCGTCTAGGGCAAAGGGCTGCTTCGGCGAGGCTCTCAAACTCATCGGCGGGTTTGGCGACTTACTTATCGGCAGGGTCGCCTTTGTAGACTCACGGCGAAGCGAAGTGAAAACAATGCCATTTATGCCTGAAGCATCAGTGGAAGAGGTGTAGGGGATGGCTAGTTTCAAAACTATTGAGCAGCACTACACTGATGTGTTATCTGTGGCTACTCCACTGGCTGCACGCAGAGTTCCTATCCACGAGGCTCGATCCCTTGTGCTTGCAGAAGATGTTCACGCCCGCATCCCAATCCCACCCTTTACAAATTCTGCAATGGATGGCTTTGCCGTTCGAGCGAAAGACGTCACGCCGGGTACCACGCTACGGGTGCAGGCGGACGTTCCTGCTGGAGCGGCGCCGTCTCTCACGCTTGAACCTCACAGCGCGATTCGTATTATGACGGGAGCACCTCTGCCAGCTGGAGCCGACAGCGTACTGAAGGTTGAAGATACGGTGGGTGGGCAGGCCGAGAATATGTTGACTTCCCCTCCGCCGAACTTCTTGCCGTCACGCCTGCTGAGGTTGAAAGGATCGAAACTGGAAGCGTTGTGCGTATCATGAAACTCAACGATACGGAGTTGTAACGATGGATAATTCAGTGAAATTCACGCACCTCAATGAGGCTGGTTCAGCCTACATGGTAGACGTCACGGCCAAGCAACCTACGGCACGTACTGCGACTGCAGTCGGCAAAGTGATGTGCTCGACGCAGGTGATCAGTGCTCTTCGTGAGGGAACTGTACCTAAAGGTGATGTGCTCGCTGTGGCGCGTATTGCTGGCATACAGGCGGCTAAACGCGTGCCAGAGCTTCTTCCGCTCGCCCATACGATCGGGGTACATGGGGCCGAGGTGAATCTTCGCCTCGAAGATGATCATGTAGCGATCAGCGCTACGGTAAAGACGGCGGATCGTACGGGTGTGGAGATGGAGGCATTGACTGCCGTCTGTGTAGCAGCTCTCGCCATCGTAGATATGGTGAAAGGCGTAGATCGCAGCGCAGAGATCACCGAATGCAGAATCATCCACAAAGCCGGCGGCCGATCAGGTGACTGGTACCGCCCAGGCCACGAGGGAACACAGTGGGCATAGCAGATTCGTTGCCGCTTCGATAGCTCTTAGAATTCACCTGCGGATAAGGCGAGTTTTCTTCACGTCGGGAATCATTTCCTGAATAGTGTTCATCAGATAACCAATTTCGAGGTAGTTCCACGTATCCAGATATCCAGTGAGTTGCCACCAGTTACCTGTTATGGGAGTGGACGTCGTGACTGAGTGGTGAAGCGGTAAGGCAGAATCGATACTGAATCCGGGAAAAGGGAGTCGGCCGATTCTTTCGATGCGCTCGCGAAGCTTTTGATCGTTATATTCAGTAGGCAGTTCAACTTCAAGAGTAAACGGAGACTGGCTAGGGCTTGGAGGTGGCGCCATGTGCCTGGAATAACGCCGAGGCCACACGTGGTCATATCCCTCTGAATAGCTCACAGTTATCGCGCCCAAATCGAACGTTCCCAAAATCTCCACCGACTGGCATACCCAAAATATGAGTGGAACAAGCACACGAGAATGCTGGTATGCGATAGTGGCTAACACTGTGATCGTAACCAGTGAAGAATCCCCAGGCACACGGGCGAAAGTCGCATCATGAAAAGCCCACAGAAACTCGTTGCCTTCATCAAGCTGCGGATCATATCCAAGATCAGCAGAAAGACCTCGGAGAAGCTCCCGTAGGTCCCGCAGATCGGACTGCTCGGCTGGCACAAACGCTGCACTCAGCTCAATTACAATTGGAATATCCTGCATGGGCATTATCCACAACTCAAGGTTAGGATTGGGGAATGATGCGTACCGTATGGTTTAGCCGAACCCGGAGCATAAAGTCTTCCAACTGTGTACCACCGCGTACTCTTTGTCCCCTTGCAGTTCGCACGTGCCACCGCAGCTCTGCCACGACCGGAAGCGCCCTGCAGATTCGACGGCCACACCGTCGCGTCCGCTGATGCGCGCTTGACCCAACTCCCATTGCTATAGCTCCACAGTTCCGAGGTTGTGCGTAGCTTTGGAGCTGAACCCCACACCAACTCCCATGTCACATGTGCAGAAGCTTGGCTACCAGACTTGTGCGGGTAGTGAGCCGTGACTTTTCCGGCGAAGGTGTTCGCCCGGAATGCGAGAGTACCTGTTCTATCAGCGTTACGAGGGCTGGTGTCGGTTCTAGTGTTAGACTGCACCGCATTGCCGTCGAGAAGTGCCCCAACGTAGGAGTCGTCACTTGTGGTGATGCTCAAATCCGCGGGATACTCATTCGTCTCAGCGTAAGCGGGCACTCCGGTTGAAAGCAGAGTGAAAAGAATGGCAACAAATGCGCCGGAGCGAGCTTTCTTGGGCAACAACACAGCTATCTCCTAAACTACAGCCTCGTCACAACTTCAAAGTAGTGTCTCCTGCGCCATAAAGTCGATTAGGTGACGCCGAGGATACTGTGATTAAAGTTGACTATGTTAGCACCGGTTGCTACCACTACGGGCGAAAATCCAATAACTCTAGTCTTCTAGTCTACACAACGCACATTGGTTGTGTGCTGTCTTCATATAGACAAAACACGATAATTCCATTACACCCAATCATTTGGATCACTATCTTGATTATGAGGTGCAGCTATAAGGCGCACGGGCTTCTAGGGAAAGGAAGCAATGATGAAAAACATTGGCGCGAAGTTACAAATCGGGTGGAGTCTGAGGTATGCATTTAAAGCTGCGCCGAGATCCTATACGGCAGGGATTCTTCTGAGCATCATCCTCGCCCTGTTTCCGAGCTTTCAAGTGCTTCTCATTTCAAAGATTACGCGTTACGACTATGGGCATGTGACCACTCGTGGCATTACTTTCGCATTACTACTCGCAGTCGTGATCGCTGGCTATCTCGTTGTGCGCCAGGTTGCATATGCATGGGAGCGCGTAGCTCAGATCGAGATTTCCCAAAAAGCGGTAACTGAGTTGAACGATATCGTTGCGCACGTACCGCCTACCGATTTAGTGAGTGAGGAACACCAGCGGAGCCTGCGCCTTGCCCGCAACTCAATTGATGAGCGGCGGATGCAATTGCAACCCATTTCCCTTATTTCTGTGGTGAGCGCAATCGTGACTGCGGTTTCGCTGTTTCTTGTATTGCTGGACTACTCCGTATGGGCTTCTGTGCTCATTGTGGCATGTTTGGTTCCACTCTCAGTATCGGCCGCTATATACGCGCGCATTGATGCTCGTACATGGCCAAAGATATCGGAAGGTAGACGGCGCGCACGCTACTATGAAGACCAATTCTATTACCCGACGACGGGCACAGAGTTGGCCGGATACGGTGCACGCAACCAGGTTTCGGCTCAAGCAAATCGCTATCAGCGCACGTCTATGCGCCAGGAGATGCGACTCGAACGAACAGGGATGACGCTCGACGTCATCACCGGATCCATATCAGTAGCACTGCTGTTCGCCGCCGTCATCATCTTGATCTTTGAAAACCTTCCAGCCGCACTTCTCTCTGCCGCTCTGATCGGGGTTTCAACAGGCACTCTCGCCATAGGCGAAGTTGGCTTTACACTCGGTAGCTTATTCACAGGTGGAAACGCGATCCGAAATTATCTGCAGTATATGGAGCGATATGCGCAACACTCTGGTGCGGCGCCAATTGAGCACGGAGACAGTGCATCTCATAAGGAATTGACACTTAGACCAGATGATCACACAGCGGTGATCCGGGAAAACGCCGATGCCCCCGCGGCGCTCACGTCGATAAGCCTAGAGACGGTTGCTGCACGGTATGCCAAGTCGCCCGATCCAGTGCTCCACGGCATATCACTCACCGCACGGAAAGGGAACCTAACGGCGCTAGTAGGCAGCAACGGGGGCAGGCAAAACAACCCTGATCAAAGTACTTCAAGGAATACTCCCGGCAGACGAAGGCAAGGTGCTTTTCGGAGAGCAAGACGTCACCTCAACGTCATTTGATTTTCGCGCGCGGTATATGAGTGTACTAAGCCAAGACTATGGCCGCTACGAATTCACCATTAAGCAAAACCTCCTCCTTGGCGTCGATGATGCTGAGCGCTACACAGACAACGACTTGTGGGAGGCTCTGGCCGGCGCCAGAGCAGACATATTCGTACGTGAATTGCCCGATGCGCTCGACTCACAACTCGGTGAGCAGTGGGATGGGCACGGATTATCGGGTGGGCAATGGCAGCGTCTTGCTATTGCTCGTCTGATACTGAGAGATTCACCAGTGTGGATCCTTGACGAACCAACGAGCGCGATCGATGCGCGAGCCGAACGTGAACTATTCGAAGAACTCGAATATCACGCGCGGGAACGTATCATTGTCGTCGTCTCCCACCGCGCGTCCACGCTAAAGAACATCAACAATATCCTCGTTGTGAAAGATGGCAAGATCGTACAGACGGGTACTTTCCACGAGCTGATGTCTGCCCCTGGGGAATTCTCAGATCTCTTCGCCAACCAGCTTGGCGAGTGATGGTGGTGCGGTTGTCGGTAACTGAGTGAAAAGCTAAAGTGTTAGCGTGCATGACGTTATCCATATTCAAGGCGCCCGCGAACACAATCTTAAGAACGTGACTGTGGATATACCGCGCGGAAAAATGGTAGTGTTCACCGGCCTTTCAGGCTCAGGCAAATCTTCGCTTGCTTTCGATACTATCTTTGCTGAAGGTCAGCGCCGCTACGTGGAATCGCTCAGTTCCTATGCACGCCAGTTCCTCGGGCAAATGGATAAACCAGACGTGGATTTCATTGAGGGGCTATCGCCGGCAGTCTCTATCGATCAAAAATCCACGAACCGCAACCCACGATCTACGGTGGGTACCATCACCGAGATCTACGACTACCTACGCCTGCTGTATGCCCGCGCCGGCACACAGTATTGCCCCGTGTGTGGTGAAAAGATCGAGGCGCAAAGCGCCGAACAGATCGTCAATCGCCTCCTGGCTGGCGAGGAAGGTACACGCTTCCAGGTGCTGGCGCCAGTAGTTCGTGGGCGCAAGGGCGAGCATCTCGAGCTGCTTAAAGAACTGCAAGCCGATGGCTATTCTCGCGTACGGGTAGACGGCGCCGTATTCCAACTAGCCGAAGTGCCGCCGCTGGCGAAAACGAAGAAACATACTATTGAAGTGGTGGTGGATCGCCTCAAGGTTGCCCACAAATCCCGATCACGCATTAACGACTCGGTAGAAAAGGCCCTGCAGCTCACGCGTGGCGTCGTCATTATCGACTTTGTAGACCGTGACGTCGCAGATCCCGCTAAAGAACGCCGATTTTCTGAAAAACGCGCATGCCCCAACGATCACCCACTTGAGCTCGAAGAAATCGAGCCGCGCACATTCTCATTCAATGCACCCTACGGCGCCTGCCCTGAATGCGACGGTATTGGGTTTAAGACGCAAGTGGATCCCAGCCTCGTCATCCCAGATGAAACTCTCTCAATTGCCGACGGCGCCATTGTGCCTTGGGCTGTGACTGCTTCCGCGCAAGCACGCGAATATCACATGCGCCAACTCGAAAGCCTCGGTAAAGATCTCGGGTTTTCACTCGACGATCCATGGCAATCGCTTCCAGACGATGCCAAAGACGCCATCCTTGAAGGCCATGATTTCGAAGTGAAAATGACCTACCGCAACCGGTGGGGGCGCGAACGGATGTATTCGCAAGGATTTGAGGGAGTCCTGCACTTCGTGAGGCGCAAATATGAGGAAACCGATTCGGATTGGAGCCGTGATCGCTACTCGGGCTTCATGCGCGACGTTCCATGCCCCGTCTGTAAAGGTGCACGCCTGAAACCCGAGGTGCTTGCAGTGCGGATCGGCGAGCTCAATATTTCTGAGCTCACGAATCTATCTATTTCAGAGGCATTGGATTATCTTGAGCAGATTCAGCTCGACGAACGCGCTACCAAGATTGCCGCGCAGGTGATGAAAGAAATCCTTGAGCGCCTTCGGTTCATGGTGACGGTCGGTCTATCCTACCTCACGCTCGCGCGCTCAGCTGGCTCATTATCTGGTGGGGAAGCGCAGCGCATTCGCCTCGCCACACAAATCGGTTCAGGGCTCGTCGGCGTGCTCTATGTACTCGATGAACCCTCGATTGGCCTCCACCAACGAGATAACGAAATGCTCTTAGGCGCATTGGAAAACCTCCGAGACCTCGGAAATACTCTCGTCGTCGTCGAGCACGACGAAGATACGATCCGGCGCGCAGACTGGGTACTCGACATCGGCCCAGGAGCAGGTGAACACGGCGGGGAAGTCGTATACTCAGGCCCACCGTCAGGGCTCGCTGGGGCCGATACCTCGATCACTGGTGCTTACCTTAGCGGCAAACGCGAGATCGCCGTGCCTCGCAAACGCCGCACACCGAAAAAGACGGCGCAAATCCGGGTGATCGGAGCGCAAGAGAACAATCTGCGCGGTATCGACGTCTCATTCCCAATCGGGCTGTTCACCGCCGTTACGGGCGTATCGGGCTCGGGTAAATCATCTCTCGTGAACACTATTCTCTACGAAGTACTCGCCAACAAACTGAACAATGCCCGCCACCTCCCCGGCAAACACAAGCGCGTGACGGGCATCGAGGATCTCGATAAGGTCGTACACGTCGATCAGAGCCCGATTGGGCGCACCCCGCGATCCAATCCCGCCACCTATACGGGGATGTGGGATCCAATTCGCACGCTATTTGCGCAGACGCCGGAAGCCAAAGTGCGTGGGTATGGCCCAGGGCGGTTCTCCTTCAACGTAAAAGGTGGGCGGTGCGAAGCGTGCAAAGGCGACGGCACAATCAAAATCGAAATGAACTTTTTGCCAGACGTCTACGTGCCATGCGAAGTCTGCCACGGAGCACGCTACAATCGCGAGACTCTCGAGGTGCATTACAAAGGCAAGAATGTATCTGAAGTGCTCAATATGACGATTGCTGAGGCAAAAGACTTCTTCGGCGCGGTTGGGCGCATCAACAAATATCTCGAGGTGCTTGAGTCTGTGGGGTTGGGATATGTGCGCCTCGGCCAGCCAGCGACCACCCTCTCAGGAGGGGAAGCGCAACGCGTCAAACTTGCATCTGAACTACACAAGCGCTCAACGGGACGTACCGTGTACGTGCTTGATGAACCGACTACTGGATTGCACTTTGAAGACGTGCGAAAACTCCTTCAAGTGCTTCAAGGCTTGGTAGATAAAGGCAATACTGTTATCGTGATCGAACACAATCTGGACGTGATCAAGTCAGCCGATTGGGTGATTGATCTTGGCCCTGAAGGCGGCAAAGGCGGTGGCCTTGTGGTGGCAGAAGGTACCCCTGAGCATGTGGCCGCAGTGGCCGAATCCTATACCGGCCAGTTCCTTAAACCCCTGTTGGAGCGCGCAGGCACGATCTGATATGGCAGACCCTCAAAGCTATCGGCCGAAGACGCGAGATATTCCCACCGAGCCTGGAGTGTATCGGTTCATTGACCCCGAAGGGCGCGTCATCTATGTTGGCAAAGCCAAGAATCTTCGCAACCGCTTAAGCAACTACTTCCAGTCGCCCGATCGGCTCCACCCCCGTACGCGCCAAATGGTGTTTACCGCTGAACGAGTCGTCTGGGTGGTGGTGAAGTCGGAGATCGAAGCACTCACTCTCGAATATGCCTGGATCAAAGAGTTCGAGCCACGCTTCAACGTCATGTATCGCGATGATAAATCCTATCCGTATCTCGCGATTACCACTGCCGAAGAGTATCCTCGGATGCTCATCACACGTTCGTCTCACCGCAAGGGCAACAAATACTACGGGCCTTACACCAAGGTGTGGGCGGTGCGCGAAAGCGTGGATCTATTGCAAAAAGTATTCCCTATCCGCACCTGTACGAAAGGCGTATTCAATAGTGCTCAACGCACTGGGCGCCCATGCCTTAACGGCTATATCGGGCTATGCGTGGCTCCGTGCGTTGGGCGGGTGAGCGCGCAGGAACATCGCGCCATCGTCAACGATCTTGTGCGCTTCCTTGATAGTACCGGCGAGGAGATGATCGCCAGCAAAACCGACGAGATGAAGCGTGCAGCTAGCGAGCAGCGTTTCGAAGACGCCGCACGGTTGCGTGACCAAGCCCAGGCACTTCGCACTATCGCCGAGAAGAACACGGTAGCTCTAGGTGTGGATCTTGATGCCGATATTTTCGGCATTGAGGTAGACGAAATCGAAGTCTCGGTGCAGGTATTCTACGTGCGTGCAGGAAGAATACGCGGCCAACGCGGATGGGTAAGCGACGTAGAAACACTGGACGTACCCGAGCTACTTTCTCAATTGATCTTGCAAGTGTATGGCGGATATGACGGCGTTGCCAGCACGAAACGCGACTCGGATGCAAAGTCTGTAGACGACGTAGCCCACACTGCGACGTCTGCCATCCCCAAAGAGATCTGGCTTCCTCAGATGCCTGCCGAAAGAACAGAGCTAGAGCAGTGGCTGAGCTCAATTCGTACGAGGCCGGTGCGCATCGTATCACCTCAACGTGGCAAGAAAGCTGCCTTGATGGAAACAGTGCACACCAATGCCGTGCAGGCCATGCAGCGCCATAAGCTTCAACGTGTAGGAGACCTGACCGAACGATCACAAGCACTCGAAGAACTGCGCGTGGGTCTTCATCTCAAGCGCGCACCTTTACGAATTGAAGGATTCGATATTTCGCACACCCAGGGCACTTATCAGGTGGCTTCGATGGTGGTGTTTGAAGACGGCGCGCCGAAAAAGAAAGAGTATCGCCATTTTACTGTGCGAGGTGAAAACGGAACTGGCGCCCGAGACGATACTGCAGCAATGGAAGAAGTGTTGCGCCGGCGTCTTTTGCGCCTACAAGCCTTGCTTGACCATGAAGAAGAGATGGCACATGGTAACACCGCGCACATTCCTCATCCGCAGGAGATCACCGAGCTCAAACGCTTTGCGTATAAGCCTGATCTCATTGTGGTAGACGGCGGTTTGCCGCAAGTTAATGCTGCACAGCGAGTCGTTGACGAACTCGGGGTAGATGTGATGCTTGTGGGGCTTGCTAAACGCCTCGAGGAAGTGTGGATTCCAGGGGAAGAGTTTCCCGTGATTTTACCCAGAACCTCGCCTGCTTTGCGGCTGCTCCAATACTTGCGCGATGAGTCGCACCGTTTTGCGATCACATTTCATCGCAACAAGAGAGGCAAGGGAATGCTTCGCAGCACTCTCGATTCGATCGAGGGGCTAGGCCCAGCAAAACAGAAGGCACTCATTAAACATTTCGGCTCTGTGAAACGAATGAAGGAAGCAACGGAGCAGGAGCTTCAAGAGGTTGCTGGGATCGGGCCGGTGCTTGCCCAGACGATCTATGCAGCACTTCATGATGTAGCATAAATGTATGGGTGAGACACGTAACATCAACGATACATCCGAGATTCCCATCGGCATTTCTACTCTTGATGCGCAAGCCGCGGTGGTGGCATCGAATGCCGAAATCATTATCATCACGGGAATGTCTGGCGCGGGGCGCAGTCAGGCGGCAGCCACCCTTGAAGATATTGGCTGGTATGTTATCGATAACTTACCTCCACGGTTATTGACGGCGGTTGCCGGGCTTATCGAGACGTCCGCTGCGAATAAACTTGCGTGCGTGGTAGACGTGCGCTCGCGCAGTTTTTTCACCGATCTTATTGACGTTATTGGCCAGCTCCGGACGCAGAGTATCAGCTACCGACTGATTTTCCTCGACGCATCCGATGCTGAGCTTGTGAGACGTTATGAAAATGTGCGCCGCCCTCATCCTCTCCAAGAAGGCGGCAGGCTTCTCGATGGTATCGCCAAAGAACGCGATATTTTAGCTGATCTGCGCACACGCGCCGATGCGGTGATTGACACTACCGACATGTCGGTTCACGATCTGGCGCGGCGTATTAAAGAGCTCGTTGGCTCCAGCGCCGAAGAGGCTATGCTGACGGTGATGTCGTTCGGGTTTAAGTACGGCTTGCCCTTGGATGCAAACTACGTGGCCGATGTGAGATTCCTGCCCAACCCATACTGGGTGCACGAACTGCGCCACCTCACAGGTAAAGACGCTCCAGTGCGCGATTTTGTGCTTGGTGTTGATGGTGCTCAAAGCTTCGCAGATCACTACACCGAGCTTATCTCTTCGCTCATTGAGGGGTTTAAGACGCAGCTGAAGAACAATTTGACGATTGCCATTGGTTGCACCGGCGGGAAACATCGATCTGTGGCGCTTACGGAAGAAATCTCGCGTCAACTGCGCGAGCGGGGTTTTCACACGCGCACAATTCACCGAGATTTAGGGCGTGAATAGTGGCAGTAGAGATCGGTTCACGAGGAAAGAATGTGGTGGCTCTTGGCGGAGGCCACGGTTTATATGCCACATTGAGCGCCTTGAAGATTTTAACGCGCAATATTACGGCCGTCGTCACAGTGGCGGATGACGGCGGCAGCTCGGGGCGCCTGCGCAAAGAGTACGATATCTTGCCCCCTGGTGACCTACGAATGGCTCTTTCTGCACTGTGCGATGACTCCGATTGGGGGCAGACCTGGCGCGACGTTCTTCAGTATCGCTTCCATTCTGAGGGCGATCTCGATGGCCATGCCCTCGGCAATCTGCTCATCACCGGATTGTGGGATTTACTTGATGACGCCGTCGTAGGGCTTGATTGGGTCGGCAAATTACTGAATATCCGTGGGCGCGTACTTCCTATGGCTGCGGTGCCGATCACTATTCGCGCCTTCGTTGAAGGTAATGACGGTGCTCCGCAAGCACTGGTTGGGCAAGTGGCAGTAGCGAAATCCCATGCAAAGATTCTCGAGCTTGCCATTGATCCTATCGATCCTCCAGCTCAAAGCGAGGCAATTGCCGCGATCGACGCGGCGGACTGGGTGATCTTTGGGCCTGGCTCATGGTATACATCCGTCATCCCGCATCTTCTCGTGCCGCGCCTACGTGATGCTGTCTGCGAGACCCGCGCACGGCGCGCACTCGTGCTCAACCTCACGCCTGACGGCGAAACTGAGCAGATGAGCCATGCCGATCACGTGTATTCGTTTTTGCAGCACGCGCCCAATCTCGCGCTTGACGTTATTGTAGTAGACGGCGAAAGTGTGGACGATTGGCATGAACTCCAGCAGGCTGCCCATGTATGCGGAGCAGAGATCTTAGCGCGCAACGTGGCAGATGACCAAAAACCTGGCGTTCATGACGCATTGAATCTGGCACGGGCATTTCGCGAAATGTTTGTACGTATGTGATTGTGTGAAGGTCAGATCGACTTTCGCCAGGCAGATCTATTCTTGTATTCTGGATGGGTTAGCTTAAGCGGACAACACGGCCGAGGGAGATTATTGTGCGGAGTTTAACGGCTTTCGTCAAAGACGAAATCTCCTCCGTGTATCCGGCGTCTGCCTCATCGCTTGTAGCAGAGGCGGCCACGATGATTCGGTTCTCTGGCGGCATCCAAGTCAATGCCGGCATAGTGAGTCTTCACTCTGAACTAGGCCATCCAGCGGCGGCGCATCATTTGGCGGAAATACTGCGCAGGCTGTTTCATATTGAAGTAGCGCTAACGCCTGTGAAATCAACAGTTCGGTCGAGTAATCACTACCTTGTTGAGGTAAATACCGATGGTGAGAAGATCGCTCGCCTTCTCGGCTTGCTTGATCCCAAAGGGAGGCCTGTACGCGGGCTTCCACCACAAATCGTTGGCGGCTCTAAGGTAGATGCCGGTAGCGCATGGCGCGGCGCTTTTCTGGCACGTGGTTCTTTGCTCGAACCCAGCCGCAATATCGCGTTGGAGGTAGTGTGCCCCTCGCTCGAAGCTGCCTATGCTATTGGTGGCCTGGCTCGCCGTTTGAACGCGCCTTATCGAGCCCGCGAATCGCGTGGCGCTTTCCGAGTCGATATTCGTGAAGCTGAGGGAATTGCCCGTTTGCTGGGCACGATTGGCGCTAAAGAATCGCTGGTTCAGTGGCAGAATATGCGCCGGGAGAGCGAATTGTTCGGCGCATCGAATCGTTTGGCCAATTTCGATGATGCTAATATGCGGCGCAGTGCAGATGCCGCTGTTGTTGCAGTGATTCGCGTTCAGCGGGCGTTTGAAATACTCGGCAACGAGGTTCCGGCGAATCTTCGCGAGGCTGGCGAGTTTCGAGTGAAGTATCCAGATGATTCGCTCAATGCGTTAGGGGAGCGCCTTACTCCTCCTGCCACGAAGGATGCGGTAGCGGGCAGGCTTCGGCGTCTGAACACAATGGCAGATAAGAAAGCAGCCGAGCTCGGAATCCCCAATACGATGGACGCCGTGCGCACCCATCAGAGGTGAGGGATCTCGCTTTAGCGGCACCGGAATATCACTCATAGCGTATTTGAAGTGAGCAAGCCATTAGTCCCGTCACTTTTGAGGCCAAATTAGGTAAACTAGCATGCAGAGCGAAATAGTGAGCGCATCGTAAATACACAGTAAGTACTCTTTGTATTTACATCGTAAATACGCTGTGTGCTAGGCATTTTGCGAAACACGAATAGAAACATATTCGTGGGTATTTGGTAAAGCTCGTGCGCTGTGCGTACGCAAGGAGGATACAGAGTGACTATTCGCGTTGGTATTAATGGTTTTGGTCGTATCGGCCGTAATTTCTTCCGCGCAGCTCTTCAGAAGAATGCGGATTTCGAAATCGTCGCCGTTAATGATTTGACCGACAATAAGACCCTCGCTCATCTGCTCAAGTACGATACCGTTCTTGGCAAGCTCAGCGATGACATCACCTACAGTGATGAAGGCATCACCGTTGATGGCAAACTCATCAAGGTATTTGAAGAACGCGACCCTGCAAACCTCCCATGGGGCGAGCTCGGAGTAGACGTGGTGATCGAATCTACTGGTCGTTTCACGGATGCCACCAAGGCAAAGGCACACATCGATGCTGGCGCTAAGAAGGTAATCATCTCCGCTCCTGCGAAGAACGAGGATGCCACTTTCGTTATTGGCGTGAACGAGAAGGAATACGATACCGAGAAGCACAACATTATCTCGAACGCATCGTGCACCACCAACTGCTTGGCTCCACTTGCCAAGGTTATGGAGGACGAGTTCGGTATCGTTAAGGGCTTGATGACCACGGTTCACGCCTACACCGGCGATCAGAATCTTCAGGATGGCCCGCACAAGGATCTGCGCCGCGCACGCGCTGCAGCGCAGAACATTATTCCTACCAAGACGGGTGCTGCTCAGGCTGTGGCTCTCGTTATTCCTGCGCTCAAGGGTAAGTTCGACGGCTTCGCATTCCGCGTACCTACAATCACCGGCTCTGTTGTTGATCTCACCTTCGAAGCTGCACGCGAGACGACGGTTGAGGAAATCAACGCTGCTGTGAAGAAGGCAGCTGAGGGCGAGCTTAAAGGCATCCTCGGCTACACCGAAGAAGAGATCGTGTCGTCCGATATTGTGACCGATCCACGTTCTTCCATCTTCGACGCTGGCCTGACCCGCGTGATTGGCAACCAGGTCAAGGTTGTCTCTTGGTACGACAACGAGTGGGGCTACTCCAGCCGTCTCGTTGAACTCGCTCAGCTCGTCTGCGACAAGCTCTGAGATGACGCATCATTAAACGAATGAGTGCCCGAGTCTTTTGCTCGGGCACTCATTTGCGACTTGTACACCTTGGTGTATGAGCAATCATTAATCTGCACCTCGAATGAAGGGTACCTATATGAGGACTATCGATTCGCTCGGCGATTTGGCGGGCAAGAAAGTATTTGTTCGATCGGATTTCAACGTGCCGCTCGACGACGATAAGAACATCACCGACGACGGCCGTATCCGCGCCGCACTTCCAACTTTGACGCGTCTGTTGGACGCCGGCGCACGCGTGATCGTAGCTGCCCATCTTGGCCGCCCTAAAGGTGAAGTGAAACCAGAGTTTTCGCTCGCTCCTGTTGCCAAGCGTTTAGGCGAGCTCATCGGTAAGGATGTGAAACTTGCTGGCGACGTCGTAGGCGAAAGTGCCCACGAACTGGCTGAGGCCTTGGGCGACGGTGAGATCATTCTTCTCGAAAACGTCCGGTTCGATCCGCGCGAGACCTCGAAGGTAGACTCCGAGCGCGAAGAACTCGCAAAAGAGTATGCATCACTTGCGGACGCATTTGTATCTGACGGTTTCGGCGTCGTACATCGCAAGCAGGCATCGGTCTACGATATTGCTCGCGAGCTGCCGTCGGCTGCAGGCGAGCTTGTATTCAAGGAAATTGATTCACTGTCGAAAGCCACGGCTGATCCACAGCGCCCTTACACCGTTATTCTTGGCGGCTCAAAGGTATCCGATAAGCTGGGCGTTATCGGCAATCTGCTTGAAAAAGCCGATAACCTTCTTATCGGTGGCGGTATGGCATACACGTTCCTCAAGGCAAAAGGCTATGAAGTAGGCACATCACTACTCGAAGAAGACCAGATCGACGCCGTCAAAGGCTATATGGATAAAGCCGAGGAGCGCGGCGTACAGCTTGTTCTTCCTGTAGATACTGTGGCTGCTCCTGAATTCAACAAGGATGCCACTCCAAGCGTGTTTGCGGTAGACGACATGCCATCGGATCAGATGGGTCTCGACGTCGGCCCCGAAACGGCCAAGAAGTATGCCGAGATTATCGCAAACTCGAAGACGATCGCATGGAACGGCCCGCTGGGCGTATTCGAATTCGATGCTTTCTCAAAGGGAACTCGTGCGGTAGCTCAAGCATTACAGGATGCCGAAGGCTTTACGATCGTGGGTGGTGGCGATTCTGCCGCTGCTGTTCGTAACCTTGGTTTTGATGAATCGAAATTCAACCACATCTCAACTGGTGGTGGCGCTTCGCTTGAATTCCTTGAAGGTAAAGAACTCCCAGGCATTAAGGTATTGGAGGATTAATCGTGGCACGTACACCACTTATGGCGGGCAACTGGAAGATGAATATGGATCATCTTGAAGCAACCGCACTTTTGCAGAAGCTCGCATGGACGCTCAAAGATCTCAAGCATGACTTCTCCACAGTTGAAGTTGCAGTGATTCCGCCGTTCACCGATATTCGTTCAGTTCAAAATCTTGTGGAATCTGACGAGCTAGACATCGTGTACGGTGCACAGGATGTATCGATTCACGATAATGGCGCATATACGGGAGAAATCTCCACGGCGATGCTCACGAAACTCGGATGCACTTATGTTGTGGTCGGCCACTCTGAACGCCGCGAATACCACGGTGAAACCAACAAGCTCGTAGGGCAGAAGGCCAAGAAGGCTCTTGATGCGGGCATTATTCCAATTATGTGTTGCGGTGAAGCTCTCGAGATTCGTAAAGAAGGCACGCATGTGGAATACGTGGTTGGCCAGATCAACGATATGCTTGCTCAGCTCTCAGCAGAGGAAGTGGCACGTTCAGTAATCGCTTATGAGCCAATCTGGGCAATCGGCACTGGTGAAGTGGCAACTCCGGAAAACGCTCAGGAGGTGTGCTCCGCCATTCGAGCCAAAGTGGCAGATATGTTCGATGAGGCCACTGCTCAAGCCGTGCGTATTCAGTATGGCGGATCAGTGAAGTCGTCAAACGTCGTAGAGATTATGGCTCAGCCAGATGTTGACGGTGCACTCGTGGGTGGCGCATCGCTGAAGGCTGACGAGTTCGCTAAGATTGTGACCTACCAGCAAGCATGAATCTTATGCGGCTTTGATGCCATCACTAATCTCAGTTAAGATTGCGTTGTATTTTTCTGCCATTAGCAACAAAGGACAATGATTTAACGTGCATGCTCTTTTGATTATTTGCTCTGTACTTCTCGTCATTACGAGTTTGCTGTTAGTGATTTCGATCCTTCTTCACAAGGGCAAGGGCGGCGGTATCTCCGATATGTTTGGCGGCGGTATCTCCACATCGATGCGCTCTTCTGGTGTTGCGGAACGAAACCTGAACCGTATCACTGTGGGCGTAGCCCTTGTCTGGTTTGTTGTGGTGGTGTTGATTGGTCTGATCGTCAAGTTCCAGTGAACGGATCTCAGCAGATCAATGAGGCTCTTCGGGATGAGATGCTGCCAGTAATGGCACAGCATCACCCCAGCCAGGTGGTGAGCTGGAAGCACCAAAGCTGCATTAATGCGAGATGTATATGCGCGAGATATAGATGCATGACGGCAATATAACGCGATAACCGCAAACGATGTGCGGGAAGCATGAATATAGGGGTGAAAGGCGAATTATTCGCCTTTCACCCCTCATGCGTCTTAGGCATAGGTGCGATCGTGGCTGGCTATGCTGGCCGTAACCCGGCGCCCGCCGTGGCGGATACACTCTACGCAATGCGCCACGGCGGGCGTGGATCTATCCGCGCACAGATTCTAAAGACTCGTGCGCAGCCTGGGCAACAACCTCTGCAGTGATACCAAATCGTTCGAATAGCTCAGCGCCGGGAGCTGAGGCGCCAAAGTGATCGATGCCAACTGCACGCCCAGCATCACCGATATAGCGAGACCATCCAAAGGTTGTACCTGCTTCTACCGATACGCGTGCATGAATAGTGTGGGGGAGCACTGATTCGCGATATTCATCGCTTTGCTCATCAAACCATTCGAGGCAAGGCGCCGACACAACTCGCGCTGAGATGCCCTCATTCGCAAGTATCTGACGTGCGTCAAGGGCAATACTTACCTCTGATCCCGTGGCAATAATGATGACGTCGCTACCGTCGGCAAGCACGTATGCCCCACGCAACGTCTGAGATGCATCAGCGTAGCCCTCATCAGCATCACCACCTGATCGATCGATCACTGGTAGGTTCTGGCGCGTCAGTACAAGGCCCGTCGGCCCATCAACGCGTTCAAGTGCACACCGCCATGCATACACCGTTTCATTTGCGTCTGCTGGACGAACGATGCTCAAGCCGGGAATGGCACGATATGCCCACAGATGTTCGATGGGCTGGTGAGTTGGGCCGTCCTCGCCAACGCCAATCGAATCGTGCGTCCACACGAATATGGACGGTATTTCCATAAGTGATGCAAGGCGCACCGCAGGGCGCATGTAGTCAGCAAAGACGAAGAAGGTGCCGCCATAGGGCCGCGTGAGGCCAGACAGCGTGATGCCATTGAGGATCGCGCCCATAGCGTGTTCACGCACACCGAAATGCAGCGTACGCCCAAATTGGTTGCCTGGGAACATCTTCGATGAACGCTCTTCAGGCAAAAACGAGGGCTCACCCGTCATGGTGGTGTTATTCGACCCGGCAAGATCAGCCGAGCCTCCCCACAATTCCGGAAGCACATCCTTCACAGCAGAAAGCACTGTCCCTGATGCAGACCGCGTAGACACAGACGTACCAGAATCGAATGAGGGGAGTTCACTTTCCCATCCTTCTGGGAGTTCGCGATCAACGAGGCGATCGAGAAGCTCGGATTTCTCAGGATTATTATCGCGCCACGCGGCGAAGCGGGCATCCCATTCGGCACGAATCTCATGCGCACGGCCAGCGAGTGATTCACGGGTGTACGCTAGTAGCTCATCGCTGACGTCAAAATGCGCATCAGGATTAAGCCCCAGTGCTTGTTTGAGGCCGCGGACTTCTTCTTCGCCGAGAGCATTTCCGTGAGCATTAGCTGTGTTTTGCACATGGGGTGCTGGCCACGCAATCAAAGTGTTGAGCTTAATAATCGACGGTTTGTCTACCACAGCTTGCGCTTGAAGTATTGCATCGTAGAGCGCATTGATGTCCTCGTTGTAGGTTCCACCGTCACTAGGGCGCCACGAAACTTCTTGCGTATGCCAACCGTAGGCTTCGTAGCGTGCAAGGACGTCTTCAGTAAATGCAATTGACGTGTTATCTTCGATTGTTATTTGGTTCTCATCGTAGAAAAGAATGAGATTGCCAAGCTTCTGGGTGCCAGCAAGCGACGACGCTTCGGAAGTGATACCTTCCTCAAGGCAGCCTTCACCAGAAATCACGTACACGAAATGGTCAAACACTGATTCGCCCAGCGGAGTATCAGGATCGAGGATACCGTGCTCGCGGCGAGCAGCCATTGCCATACCTACAGCCGAGGCGAGCCCTTGGCCGAGCGGCCCCGTCGTCATTTCTACTCCTTGGGTGTGGCCGTATTCTGGGTGGCCAGGAGTCTTCGATCCCCATGAGCGTAGGCTCTTCAAATCGTCAAGCTCAAGCCCAAAGCCGCCAAGGAACAGCTGATTGTATAAGGTGAGTGAGGAATGCCCGGCAGAGAGCACGAAGCGGTCGCGCCCAAGCCATTGCGGGTCGCTAGGATCGCTATGCATAACCTTTTGGAACAACAAATATGCCAGTGGCGCCAGCGAGATCGCAGTGCCAGGATGGCCATTGCCGGCACGTTGCACAGCGTCAGCAGCCAGAGCGCGCGTGGTATCTACCGCGAGCTGATCCTGATCATTCCATTGCACAGAATCCATCAAATTACTTTCCCCCGTATATCGAAATAACTACTGCGATCTGGTCGCGGTGTTGAGAGGCCCCGCACGTCAGCACAGTCTCAACACCTTTCGCTCATTATAGCGATACAAACGGCATTGAAACGCGCTTCGCACTGCAAACTCACACCTCTCCTAAGCGTATACTGTTTCATAGCTTGAGGCTGTGGAAACCGCGAACGGAGGAAGATGTGTGAGCAATATGAAGCTGGCAGATTATCCCCAATCGCTACGCGCCAAGATCGAGATGTATCTGGCATACCTCAGCATTGAGCGATCCCTCTCGGCTAATACGATTGCGTCGTATACGCGGGATCTAACACACTTCTTGGAGCACCTGAGCAATCGAGGCATCCGTCGTATCGGCGACGTTACAGAAGAAGACGTTGCAAGCTTCGTAGACTATCTCCACAGCTTGCCCGGGCAAGGCGGAAAGCCTCTAGCGTCGGCGTCTGTCGCACGGATGGTAACCGCCGTCCGTTCATTCTTTGACTTTCTCACCTCGGAAGGAGTCATCGAACGCAATCCAGCTCAGGATGTGCGCCCGCCGAAGATCGGCACGCGCCTTCCTAAGGCAATCACCGTTGAACAGATGCAAACACTTATTGAGGCTGCGTCTTTTGGGGATACGCCAATAGCATTACGAGACCGCGCGTTGCTTGAGGTACTCTACGGTACAGGAGCCCGCATCTCTGAAGCCGTCAGTTTGAGCGTTGACGACGTTGACGGTGACGTCGGCTTGCTGCGGCTCCTGGGGAAGGGGAGTAAGGAAAGGATTGTGCCACTTGGCTCCTACGCGCTCCAAGCGATTGACGCGTACCTCGTGCGTGGGCGTCCAGCCCTTAGTGCGAAGGGGGATGGCACGCCCGCGCTATTCCTCAATACTCGCGGGAAGGCGATGTCGCGCCAGTCAGCATGGGAGGCGATACAGACGATCGCCAAACGTGCAGGGCTTGCCCATATCACCCCGCACACGTTTCGCCACTCATTTGCCACGCACCTTCTCCAAGGCGGAGCCGATATCCGCATTGTGCAGGAGTTGCTCGGGCATTCATCGGTGACGACTACGCAGATCTATACAAAAGTATCGCAGCAAACGATACGGGAGGTTTATGCTAGTGCCCACCCACGAGCCTTGCATGAGTAGAGGCGCATGAGGATCTGGCCGATATCGGGTAAATTAGAAGAGTGAGTGCAGAACAGACTGATATTTTCAAAGAGATGGATGCCGGAGATGATTTCCCGCTCCCACCCGACGTTACTGATCATGGCCCAGCACGGATCATCGCCATGTGTAACCAAAAAGGTGGAGTAGGGAAGACGACGACTTCCATCAACCTTGCTGCTGCACTTGCGGGTTACGGTAGGCGAGTTCTGCTCGTAGATTTTGATCCGCAGGGCGCGGCATCGGCAGGCTTGGGAATCAACGCCATGGCGCTCGAACGAACCATTTACAACGAAATGATCGCAGCGAAGCCACATGTTCAAGACGTTATCCAGCATACGAGCGTGGATAACCTTGATCTTGTGCCTGCCAATATCGAGCTTTCTGCAGCTGAGATTCAACTCATTAACGAAGTGGCACGTGAGCAACTCCTTGCTCGCGTGTTACGGCCCGTGGTTGATTACTATGACGTGATCATCATCGATTGCCAGCCCTCGTTAGGCCTTCTCACAGTTAATGCACTCACAGCTGCACATGGAGTCATTATCCCCCTTGAGGCAGAGTTTTTCGCCATGCGTGGCGTAGCCCTCCTTATGGATCAAATCGAGCGCGTGCAAGATCGGCTCAATCCGCGCCTCGAACTCGATGGCGTTTTATTGACGATGGTTGATACTCGCACCATTCATGCGCGCGAAGTGATCGCTTTAGTCAATGAACGCTTTGGCGATAAGGTGTTTACCACCCAGATTGCCCGTACGATCAAGTTTCCTGATGCGACGGTTGCTGCCTTACCAATCACCGAGTATGCACCTCAACATCCTGGAGCGCTGGCATACAAACGCCTTGCCCGTGAGCTGATAGCGCGTGGCGGCAGTGCGTAAGGCACCTAAAGATCAACCAGATCTGTTTACTGCTCGTAGCGATGAGCAGCGCATCCAGTTCTCAGTTGATCTCAACGTCTTCTCTGGGCCATTTGAGGTGCTCTTATCGCTTATTGCAAAGAAGAAGCTCGACGTTACTGAAGTGGCGCTGGCACAGGTTACCGACGAATTCCTCACATTCGTTGCAAGCCAGAGCGAGATTGATCTTTCTCAGGCCTCTCAGTTCCTGCTCGTAGCAGCCACCTTACTTGATGCGAAAGCGGCACGGCTCCTGCCTCGTGAGGAGCACGATGATGATGATTTGGAGATCTTAGAGGCTCGTGACCTCCTTTTCGCTAAACTCCTACAATACAAGGCATACAAAGATGTAGCCGCTGATCTAGCGATTCGGCTCAGTGCCCAAAGCCTGAGCGTGGCACGAGACGTCGATCTCGAGGAAGGATTCCGTAAGGCGATGCCTGAGGTCTCAATTGATCTCAACCTTGGGGATTTCGCGCGCCTTGCAGCACACGCGTTTGCCCGCCATGAACCTACCGTAATGCTCGATCATCTTCACGATCCGATAGTCTCGGTAGACTCGCAGATAGAGTTCATCCGGGAGCGCCTCCTCATCGGCGATGCAGTAACGTTCCATTCACTGTGCGCAGACGCACGTACAGTACCAACCGTCGTCTCTCGTTTCCTTGCCCTGCTTGAACTTATTCGAGGCGGGGAGGTCACAGTATCTCAGGATGCACCACTTGCGCCATTGACGATCATCCGCGTGACGAGCGCGATAGACGCAGGTATTGGATCCCTTGGCAGCTAGCCGTAGAATGAGAGCGTCTACTACCGGGAGGAAGCAGGATGAACGAACTCGCGCACTCAGAAGGCCATGAGCCTTCAAGTAAGGTGCATCCGGCGAGCGGCGTTGATGATCGAGCCTATATTAAAGGCGCGCTCGAAGCGATTCTCATGGTAGTCAATGAACCCGTTAAACTTGACGTTCTCGCCCACACAATTAATGCATCAGAATCTACGACGCGCGAACTCCTCGATGAACTGCGTAACGAGCTAGACGAGGGATCCCAATACCCGCGAGGTATCCAGCTACGAGAAGTTGGGGGAGGCTGGCGCTATTTCAGCCATCCGCGCTATGCAGACGTGGTGATGGATTACGTCAAGGCAGGGCAGAGCGCCAAACTCTCCGTCCAAGCTCTCGAGACTCTCGCCGTCATTGCATATCGCCAACCCGTGACGCGAGCACAGATTGCTGCAATTAGAGGGGTAGACGCCGATTCCGTTGTGCGCACACTACAAACACGCGGGCTTATTCGCAGCGTCGGCGTAACTGCGGCAAGCGGAGCCACACTATATGGGACCACCGACTACTTCTTAGAGCGGATGGGCATGAACTCCCTCGATGAGCTCGAACCCCTTGCTCCCTACCTCCCAGATGATATCGATCTTGAATCACTAGAAAAGGAAATCCGATGAGTAGAGCAGAACAAGCCCTCTATATGAAAGACGGCGAAAAGCTCCAGAAAGTACTTGCGCGAGCAGGCGTAGCATCACGGCGTGCCTCCGAAGAGCTCATCAGTCAAGGACGCGTCACAGTCAATGGCGTACAGATACATGAAGTAGGGCTTCGGGTAGATCCCAATACGGCGATTATTCACGTTGACGGCAATCGCGTACAACTCGATCAATCGAAAGTGACCCTCGCGCTGTATAAGCCGCCGGGCGTCGTCTCTACAATGCATGACGATCAGGGTCGCAAAACCTTGGCAGATTTTGTGGAAGATCGCACCGAGCGGCTCTTCCACGTCGGCAGACTCGATGTGGATACCGAAGGAATTATTCTTCTTTCGAATGACGGCGAACTCACCCATCGGCTCACGCATCCCTCGTACGAGATTCCCAAGAAATACATCGCGCGCGTGGAAGGCACTGTGACCCGTGGGCTCGGCAAGGTGCTCGAAAAAGGTATCACTCTTGACGACGGTCCCATTGCAGTCGACAAATTCGTGCTGCGCGAAGCTCAACGCAAGAATTCGATCGTTGAGCTTACGCTCCACTCCGGGCGCAACCGTATCGTGCGCCGAATCATGGAAGAAGTAGGCCATCCCGTGATGGAACTCGTCCGCTTAGAGTTCGGCAATATTACCGCAGGGCATATGAGGCCTGGCCAGACGCGAGTGATTGGCGGATCAGAACTCGGAGCACTTATGCGAATGGTGGATATGTAATGACGGCAACTGACGGCGTGCTCGCTACCCGAGGCCCAGTGCTTGTGATTGGTGCCGGCCTTCTCGGTACGTCCATTGCGCTCAGGCTTCGCGCTCACGGCGTGAGCGTATATCTTGACGACGCCTCACCTGTGGCAGCCGCTTTAGCTCGCGATCTTGGAGCTGGCTCACTTGACGCGGTCGAAGATCCTGCTCTCGTTATTGTGGCAATTCCTCCTGACGTCACCGCCCAGGCAGTAGCCGAAGCGCTTGTACGCTATCCGCACGCCGTCGTCACCGATGTGGCATCTGTAAAAGGCGATATTTCCGATGCCCTCACAGACGACCCTCATCGCAACCGTTGGGTGGGCTCACACCCCATGGCCGGCAAGGAACGCTCGGGGGCAATAGCCGCCGACGCAGACCTCTTTGCCGGGCGCCCATGGGTGATCGTCAGCGATGACGCCACCTTGCCTCAAGCGCGGCTAGCAGTGCGCGACTTGGCAGTAGATATGGGCGCGGCCCCTATCGAGATGCAAGCACATGAGCATGACCACGCAGTAGCCGTTGTATCCCATATGCCACAGCTTATGAGCTCACTCGTCGCAACGGCTCTTAATGAGGAAAATGCTCAAACGCTGAGCTTAGCTGGCCAAGGCCTGCGAGACGTCACCCGTATCGCACAGTCTGATCCACTGCTGTGGGCATCCATTATTTCAGGCAATCGCCAACAAATCGCCTCGGTGTTGCGCAAACTCAACGCACGACTCGGCCGCCTTGTTGCCGCCATCGATTCGGCGTCTGGTCTCGATGTGGTGACGCGGGTCATGGCTGACGGAAACCGGGGCGTATCCCTCATTCCAGGAAAACACGGCGGCGCGCCTGCGCGTTATGCACGCGTTACGGTGCTCGTACCCGATGCCGCGGGCGAGCTCGGGCGGTTGTTTTCCGACGTTGGCGATGCCAAGATCAACATTGAAGACTTCTCACTTGAACACTCGGCCCAGCAAGAGGTGGGCCGAGCCGAGATTCTCGTGATGCCAAGCCAAGCCACCCAGCTTGAACATGAACTCGATGCCCGAGGCTGGCACGTCGTATCAACAGAAAACGAAAGTACTGCACCAATGATCATTGCAATTGATGGCCCATCAGGTTCTGGAAAATCCACCGTATCCAAGCAGGTAGCTCGAACTCTTCAGCTAGGTTACCTCGACACAGGCGCCATGTACCGTGCAGCGGCATGGTGGGCGATGCATGAAGGTGTGGACCTTGACGATAGCAATGCTGTGCTCGAAACTGTTGTGACGATGCCCCTCGACCTACACACCGATCCAGATGCCCAGCGCTTCGTCGTGGGCGGTGAAGACATTACTGATGCGATTCGTACGTCAGAGATTTCTCGGATCGTCTCAAAGGTGGCAACCAATATTCCTGTACGCCAAGAACTCATTCGGCGCCAACAAGCGATCATTGCAGGGGAGACGCTGCCCGCATCGTATTCTCATGGTAGAGGGATCGTTGTAGAAGGGCGCGATGTCACAACTGTGGTGGCTCCCGATGCCGATGTGCGAGTACTCCTCACAGCCTCCGAAAGTGCACGACTCAAGAGGCGCGCATTGGAGGTACGCGGCGGAGACGATGCAGCAAGCATTGAAGCTACCCGCGATGAAGTAATACGGCGGGATAAAGATGATTCTACGGTGGCCGATTTTATGACGGCACAAGACGGAGTAACCACAATCGATTCTTCCCACCTCACAATCGATGACGTCGTTAATGCCGTCATCGATCTAGTACCGTCTCGATAGTGCCGATAGCAGTGCGGGATAGACCAAAGGAATCATTATGACGGATTTTAACCCTGACGCGCCGGGTTTCAACCCCGATGCTTTTGACGAGCAAAACGACGACCAGCGCGCGCAGCTCTTACGCAGCTATATGGAAGGCTTTGAGCTCGACGACGACGATCGCGATCTCATCGATTTCGGTGATTCATTCGACGACGCAGGCGAACCTGGCTATCCGGTGCTTGCTATCATTGGGCGCCCGAATGTGGGGAAATCCACGCTCGTCAACCGTATCGTAGGCGAGCGCGTCGCTGTAGTGCAGGATCAGCCCGGCGTCACGCGCGATCGAGTCCGATACACAGCGAATTGGGCTGGCCGCACGTTTACACTCGTCGATACAGGCGGCTGGGAAATTGACGTTGACGGGATCGATAAATCAGTAGCTGCACAAGCAGAGCTCGCAATCGAAGATTCCGATGCTGTGATGCTCGTTGTAGATGCCACTGTAGGCGTTACTGACGCTGACGAAGCAATTATTAAGATTCTTCGCCGCTCCGGTAAACCTGCTATCCTTGCGGCCAACAAAGTAGATTCTCACACCCAAGAATCTGACGTGGCGTATTTGTGGGCTCTCGGCCTTGGCGAACCTTATCCCGTCTCTGCCTTACACGGCAGAGGATCAGGTGATCTTCTCGATGCAGCCATGGCGATTCTTCCTGAAGTATCGGCGGTAGCTAAACCACTTATCGACGGCGGCCCGCGCCGTATAGCTCTCGTAGGGCGGCCAAATGTGGGGAAATCTTCACTGCTAAATCAACTTGCTGGGCATGAACGAGTAGTCGTGAATCCTTTAGCGGGCACAACGCGTGATCCCGTAGATGAAGTGATAGAACTTGACGGCGAGCCATGGGTATTCGTCGATACGGCGGGTATTCGCCGCCGCGTGCATCTGACGCGCGGTGCCGATTACTATGCCTCACTACGTACCCAAAATGCTCTGAGCAAATCAGAACTTGGCTTGGTACTCGTCGATTCCTCCGAACCGATCACTGAACAAGACATCCGAGTCATGCAGCAGGTGATTGATGCCGGCCGAGCCATGGTAGTTGTGAATAACAAGTGGGATTTGGTAGATAGCGAGCGACGTGAAGAACTCAGCATCGAACAAGAACGCGAAATGGTGCAGATGCCCTGGGTTGAAACGATCAATCTCTCAGCGCTCACAGGCTGGCACACAAACCGACTGACGCGAGCAATGCACACAGCGCTCGATTCGTGGGATCGGCGCATCCCCACAGGGAAGCTCAACTCGTTCCTCGGCGAGGTTCAGGCGGCTAACCCTCACCCTGTACGCGGCGGGAAACAGCCCCGCATCTTGTTCGCAACGCAAGTGGCAAATCGGCCACCTCGGTTCGTGTTCTTTGCCAGCGGCTTTATCGATCACGGTTATCGCCGCTTTTTAGAGCGCCGGCTGCGCGAACAATTTGGTTTCACTGGCACGCCCATCCAGATTTCAGTGCGTGTGCGCGAAAAGCGCAAGCGCAAGTGAAATCTACCCGAGGGGTATAGGGCCGCATACGTTCGTCACATTAATTCATTAACTGCGCATATGGTGAAAGGCTAAGGCAATGATAGATACAATAACCAATGGTGGGGCCAGGCTGAGTGTAAGCACCATAGGCGCTACTTTAATGGAGTGGGATCCAGGAATCGGCCAGAACGTCATCGCCGGTTACCGTGATGAAGACGAACTCATCCAACGCGACGGTTACCGCAGCGCCGTTCTTGCGCCCTGGGTAAACCGCCTCGCCGACGCGCAGTGGACGGACTCAGACGGTAATGTCCATTCAGTTGAGGAAGCGACTGGTTCAGCACAAGGCCTACACGGACTTTTCACACTCCACGAGTTTGAAGTGAAACGCACCGGCGCAGCTTTAGAGCTACGCGGATTCATTCCAGCCTCATCAGCATATCCGGCAGACGTTTCAGTACTCGTCCGCTACGCCCTAGGCGGTGACGGCGTACTGCAAGTCAATATCTCCGCCCTCAACGTGAGTGGCCCAGCTGCGCCGATATGCGTAGGCTGGCATCCTTATTTCCGCGTCGTGAACCGTGAAAACGCCAGAGTGCGCGTATTCGGTACACAACGAGTGCTAATGGACTTTGCACTCATCCCGCTGCCCGGTGCCCAAGCCTATCAAACAATCGCCTTCCGCAGCGATGCCAGTGATATCGGGCAAATCGAGTGGAGCACCATCAACACTGACGATGACTATACGATCACCGGGCTACACTACAACAGCTTGGGAGTGGCTAAAGCTCAGCTCGATACGGGATACGGCCTCGTGACGATGATGGCCACATCGAATACCCCGGAGCAAGCTGCGTTCCACGTATATTCAGGGCATATGCTCGCACGGGGAAGCGAAGAGTCGATAGCCCTAGAACCCTTGACGGCAATCGGCAACTCCTATAATCGCAGTGACGTAGCACCCCACATCATGCTCGATAAAGACGGCGTGCGCACGCTTGACCTCCGCATACGCTACACGGCACCCGAGTAGGTTAGCTCAAGCATAAATGCTTGGGCGCACCCACTTAGGCACATAACACGTCTACGGTCGGGCCTTAGGAAAACACTTCCGTGTTTTCCACGCCCTTCCCTCCTCGCACGCCTCAAGCATAAATGCTTGGGCGTGCTCGTCGGTCGGGCTAGCCGGATTTGAACCGGCGACCCCTTGACCCCCAGTCAAGTGCGCTACCAAACTGCGCTATAGCCCGGCGTCACACATCATCAATTTGTGACTCCTAGATAATATCGCAAACACGACGCACGTACTAATTTGAAATACCTCACCTGCGCAGATTGAATGGAAATATGAGCGACAACCTAAGCCGAGCCGAGGCGCAATACCGCAGTGCACATATCTACACCCACACCTATGAGGTAGAGGTGGATGTGCGGAACGCCAACACGTCCGCCGAGACCTTTGCTACGGCGTCTACAATCACTTTGACTGTGAGCGATGACGTGACGACGTTTATCGACTTTATCGGGGCAGACGTCATCGAGCTGGTTATTGATGGAAAAGCTCATACCATCAACTACGACGGCGCACGCATCCAACTGCCGACCCTTTCACAAGGGCAACACACCATCACAGTTCGCGGCGAAGGATACTATTCACGCTCTGGCGAAGGCCTTCACCGCTTCACTGATCCTGAAGATGGCAAGACCTACCTCTATACCCAATTCGAGCCTGCCGACGCTCGCCGAATGTACCCCAATTTCGAGCAGCCAGACCTTAAGGCAGAATTCACGTTTTCCGTGCTCGGCCCAAGCGAGTGGCAATACATTTCAAACGGGGCAATCAACAAGCAAGTAAAGATCGATGCCGCCGCAACACGCACGCAGTTCGCCCCCACACGGCGTCAATCCACATACCTTACCGCGCTCATTGCCGGCTCATATACAGAGTTTACTCGCGAGGCACACGTCAACGGCACACCATTAACGCTCCGGTTCTACTGCCGGGAAACTCTTGCACCGTACTTCGATTTGGGCGATATCTCTACCGTGACGGCGCAAGGCTTAGCAGCACTGCCGGAACTTTTCGATTTTCCTTACCCGTGGGGCAAATACGATTCCGTATTTGTACCCGAATACAATCTCGGCGCCATGGAAAACCCAGGATGCGTCACATTCAACGAAAGCTCATATATCCATCGACACCACACCACGCGAGAACAACGCGCATCTCGCGCCAATACGATATTGCATGAAATGAGCCATATGTGGTTCGGTGATCTCGTAACACCGCAGTGGTGGGATGATTTGTGGCTGAAAGAATCATTCGCTGAATTTATGGGGGCGTGGGCGAGCGCCAATCTCACTCAATACACCGAAGCCTGGCAAAGCTTCGCAGGCAACCGGATAGCATGGGCCTTCGCAAACGATCAGTATCCAACCACCCACCCAATCACGGCAGATATTCCCGATATTGAAGCTGCCGATCAAGCCTTTGATGGCATCACCTATGCGAAAGGCGCAGCCATATTGCGCCAGCTTGTGGCGTGGGTAGGGGAGGAAGCATTCTTCGCCGGCGCTCGGACGTACTTTGCGAAATACCATTTCGGCAACGCCACATTGCCGGATCTGCTCGATGCTCTGTCACAAGCCTCGGGCAAAGACCTGCACTCATGGGCTAGGCTGTGGCTACAATCCTCAGGGGTATCCACGTTCGATGTTACCCGCACCTCTGAAGGGCTCACGATAAGCGAGACTGGTATTGATTCGCGCACGGAAAACGCTATTCGTCGGCCTCATCGAACCTCGATCGGTATTTTTGGTGGTGACGGCGAAGACGCTCTGGGCCGTCTCGCTCACTACGAGTTCGAGATTGACGGGCAGACGCACATATCATGGCAAGATCTCGGTATCGCCGAACCTGATGCTGCGGTGGTAGTACCAAACGATGCCGCACTGACCTACGCCAAGATTCGCTTTGATGATGCGTCACGAGATCTATTACTGAGCACAGACGTCGATGACGATTTAGCGCGTGCAGTCATCAGCACCGCTTTATCGCAGGCATTGCGCGATGCAGATATCTCGATCGACGATTACCTCCGGTTTGCAATGACTAATCCTCATACGCATCAACTATCTGTGCTCAGCCAGAAGATCTCAGGTGCCCGCTTGGCTGTGCATCGTTTCAGCCTTCGCACCGATCGCGCGAGGCGTGAAGGAGAACTTTTCGCGCAGGCATACATGCATTACACATCAGCGCCACGCGGTTCGGATCAAGCCTATCTGTGGCTCCATGCCCTTCCTCAGCTCGCGGCGTATTCGTGTTCAGCCCTTGATACACTTCAATCGATGCTCAATCAGCGCGCTGACATCGATCAAGAAACTGCATGGCAGATTATTATTGCTCTAAGCGCACGAGGCATGATGGACGTGGACGCCGTGAACGCCGAATTTGAACGCACCGGGAGTGCTTTTGATCAGAAAATGATGTGGACGGCGAAAGCGAGCATGCCAGGCACGCGCGCAGACACCCTTCATGAGATTACGCATAACCGCGCGGCGTCAAACGACCATGTACAAGCCCTTATCAATGGTTTTGCCCATCTTGCGGGGGCAGATGAAGCGGCTGAGGCTTTGCCTCACTACTTTGATATGGTTGATGCGCTGTGGGCATCGCGTTCGCAAGAGATCGCTGAGCGGATTGTCTATGGCCTTTATCCGATGCCTGACCTTGATCCACTCACTTGTGATCCATCCACGCATGGTGGGGTAGAGGCTGCTATCGCTGCGCAGCTGCAGCCCGCCACACACTGGCTTTCGCAACCAAATCACCCGCAGGCCTTGCGTAAGATTATCACCGATTCGCGCGATGAACATGCTCGAAAGCTTGCGGTTCAGGCCAAGGAAATCAGGATCGCCAGTAAATAGATGTTCGCATTGCGAGGTCTTCACGCAGTTCTTTTGGATAACTTTCGCGCGTGTGCGTACCATTGAATCTAGGAATGATTCCGTATGAGGGGAACAGAGATGGTTGATCATAACGCATTTCCACCGCAGGCATCGAATGATCCATCGGCCACATCGCGTTTCTCTGCTATTACGCGGGCATCAGCGGGGTCTACAGGCAATCTGAGAGGTTTAGACGGCGACGATCTCGCAGCAATTGACGCTCTTCCCGCTACGTCTGCACTCCTCATCGCACGTAAGGGCCCGAATGCTGGCGCGCGTTTTTTACTTAATGCGGACGTCGTTAACGCAGGTCGATCCACGAAGGCCGATATTTTTCTTGACGACGTCACCGTATCGCGTAAGCATGCCCAATTTTTGCGTGAAGGCAGCGTTTTTACTGTGCGTGATTCAGGTTCGCTTAATGGGACGTACGTCAACGGAGAAATCACAGATCTTGCTGAGTTACATAACGGCGACGAAGTGCGGATAGGGAAGTACCAGTTCACTTTCTTTGCTTCGCCTGAAGTGGCGTGACGATGGCCCCTAGTGCACACGAAATACCTAGCTATGATTATGCCGAATCGGCGTTTTCGTGGCCCCAAAACGTCTCGCACGAGCCGACGTTAAGAATCGGGGAAGTCCTCGCGCTTCTCAATGGCGAGTTTCCTTTTTTGGCGGCGTCAAAGATTCGTCACTACGAATCTATCGAGATTATCTCACCACATCGCACGCCCTCGAATCAGCGCCTGTTTTCGCTTGCAGACGTCGAACGCTTGCGTTTCGCATTGGTAGAGCAACGCGACCGTCTACTCAATCTCTCCCAAATCAAAGAACTACTTCATCAACTTGATCTGGGGATCGCACAATCTGAACATCCAGGCCGTTTACGGTCAGTACCCTTCCACGATCAAGACAAACCACGCCCAGGTACTCGCCTGTACAAAGATGAGTTGGCTGATCTTACGGGAGCCTCGCGAAGCCTTATCGAGGATTTTATCTCTGCCGGTATTTTGACTACTGATTCTCGTGGGCGCCTGACGGCTCAGTCTGTAGACATCATTAAGTACGGTCAACTTCTCCTCGATTCAGGTATGACTCTTCGCCAGGTACGAGCCATCTATAATTCGGCACACGCCCATGCCGGAGCCATCATCAACATGACGGCAACGGAGCGTGCACGCAACACACCGCTCGCGAAAGAACGCGCAAATGCCCAGATTACAGAAATTTCTGCGCTCGTCAGCCATGCATTCAAAGCGATGCTTTTGGAGAATATTGACGTTGAATTGAGGTAAGAGGGAAGTAGTGGGGTCGCCGGCTACTTATTCTTCAAGTGCTCATTTAAGACACGCCACATCGACACGCCGCCTTCTCAATCGCCATATCGTTGCAAACACCTATTTCACCATCTAATGTGGATGTAGAACAATGAGGGACGGGGGCCGAGGATGGTACACAACGCCAGCTCACAAGGCGTGCATCCGCAGCGCGCACAGCAGATGCTTTTTGGCGATGATTTG
This sequence comes from Arcanobacterium sp., assembly GCA_022783665.1. Classification (GTDB taxonomy): domain Bacteria; phylum Actinomycetota; class Actinomycetes; order Actinomycetales; family Actinomycetaceae; genus Arcanobacterium_A. Next base: position 6,508 of record JALFZJ010000030.1, on the reverse strand, counting down.
CCGGATCTCGGCACCGATAGTGGATATCGAGGGCCGGTAGTATCACGTGCGATTGGTATTACATATCGGCAGCTGGATTACTGGGATCGCACTGGCCTTGTATCTCCGACTGTGCGTTCTGCGCGTGGCTCTGGCTCGCAGCGCCTGTATTCTTTTAGAGACGTCTTGGTACTCAAGGTTGTTAAGAACCTTCTTGACGCAGGAGTGTCGCTGCAGCAAATCCGCAAAGCAGTAGAGCAGCTTTCTGATTTCGGCGTGGATGATCTTGCTGGCATTACGCTCATGTCTGATGGCGCTTCTGTGTATTTGTGTACGTCAAATGATGAAGTCATCGATCTTATTAATGGCGGTCAGGGTGTATTCGGTATCGCGCTCGGTAAAGTTTGGCGCGATGTAGAAGGATCGCTGTCAACGCTGCCTACAGAGCAACTCGACGGCAGTGAAGTAGTGGATGAGCTCGCTGCGCGACGTGCGGCGAAGAAGGCAATCTGAGAAGTACGCAGCTAGGATTTGCGCATACAGAACCACAAACGTAAATCTGACATAATGTACATTATCGGCGTTTTGTTTTTACGGAACAAAACGCCGCGTGCCTGCGTTGGCAACGAATGGTAGAATAGAGCGTCAATTCGAAGTTAGGAAGTTAGCCATGGCTGAACGTTCCCTACGCGGAATGCGTATCGGTGCGAACTCTTTGGAATCCGATGTTGGCGTCGCTTTTGTAGAACATCGCGAGGTACAGTACGTATGCGAAAATGGGCATACGTTCAACGTTACACTTACGCTCGATGCTGAGGCTCCAGCAAAATGGAAGTGTAAATGTGGTGCAGATGCGGTGCTTGTAGGCGGCGGAGGTACCGAAGAAGATACACCGCAGAAGCCTGCCCGTACGCATTGGGATATGCTGCTTGAGCGCCGATCAGAAGACGAACTCAAGGTGCTTCTTGATGAGCGCCTCGAATTACTTCGCGCTGGAAAACTCTATAAGCGGCACTTTTAGAGCTGCTATCAGTGCGCTATGGCGTAGTCGTACTAGCTTTGTTTTCCTACGGGCTATCAACTATCGCCTAGCCGCACGGTGCGCCTGGGCACTACGCGGAGCGTGGGTACGCACATAAGTATAAGATCCCAGAGCAAATACGACGCTAAAAGCACCGATTGCATACACTGCAATCGGTCTTTCTTTATATGTGCGCGTTGCAAATGTCTGGGTGTGATTGAGCGCAATAGTAGCTGTATGCGCGTCTTGCTCAAAGAGTCCACTTCGATACTGCGTTACTCCATTGGGAGAAATCACGCCAGAAATACCTGCAGTTGATACTTGTACCACCGTTTTTCCGTGCTCCACAGCACGAAATCGGCTCATTGCAAACTGTTGGCTCGCTTCAGCTGAGTAGCCGAAAGTGTAGTTGCTTGTGGGCACGATAATCATATCTGCACCCAGAGCACCCTCAGCTACTATCGAATCGTAAGCCACCTCAAAGCAGATCGGAGTCGCCACAACGATACTGTTGCCAGCGGCGTCTTCTATTTGCAACTGAGCAGGATTCGTTCCGGGCACCATATCGATGCCAATTTGGTTGATAATAGGCATGAACGAAGCAAAGAACTCACGGAAAGGTGCGTACTCGCCAAAAGGTACAGGGTGCTGTTTAGAGTACGTCGGTAGCACTACCCCACTTGCGTCGTCTCCAATCTTTTGCACTGACGCGGGCGTGACGAACACATAGTCATTCGTGCGTACGCCATCAAAATAACGCTGGGTGCCAAGCAAAAGCGGTACACCTGCACGCTCGACGAAACTTCTCACCAAAGCCCGCGCATCAGCGTCGTGCCGAAAATCCAGGTCTGATGCAGATTCAGGCCAGACAATCAGATCTGGCTCATCGCCCAGAATCGCTGACGATGCGTCAATATGGTTTTGCGTTACGGCAAGCGAACGCTGAGCAAAACTCCCGCCAAAGCCTCCATAGGCTTCGGGAACATTGCCTTGCACTACTGCTATGCGCATCTTAACTGGAGAATATGCGGTGCCCGTCGGTATACCAATAGGCACCATAATGAGTGCAATTCCGGCAATAGCGCTCGCAGCGGACGTAGAGATGCGGATATGGATCAAATGGTTGACGGCGAGCCCAAAACAGATCGCCGCCGCCACGGCTATCGCGCACACAAGCTGCGTAGAGCCAACACTAGCCAAAGAAATCAAAGGTGAATCCACAAGCGAAAAAGCTACATTGCCCCACGGTAGCCCTCCAAAAGGAATGGATGATCGTGCTTGTTCCATAGCTGCCCATGCAAGGGCGCTCAGAGGAGTCAACATACTTGCTGAACGCGCAATCCAGGCAATCCGAGGAGTTTGCGATGGCCTCTTCGACCGCAAACTCGCTTGGTGGGTGCGCCAGCCGCGCCACAGATAATTCCATATCAATGCAAGGGCGCCATAGAACGCAGCTTCCACTACGGACAATGCAATACGTGGCAGCAAGGCATTCGTGGCAACTTGTGCCCAATCAAAGGCTAAATAGAAGTACGAAACACCGGTAAGAAAACCACTCATCACAGCTACGCCAGCGCGAGACTCCGCTGCGGCTATCCACAAAAACCCTATTCCGCAAATGGCGAACAACCACATATTCGAGCCAGTGCTGGCAAAGTACAACATCCACCCGCCCGCAAGAGCCAGCAGATAAGAAACGAACCATCCGAGTCGATTACTGGTAGCCACTACCCGAGCATAACATTACCCAATTGTTTTACAGCCATTGCCACCTATCCACGAGGCGCTTTGCATCGATAGCGAGTTCACCGAGTTTCGTGCCTTCACCCGCCACAGCAATCTGCCCGAGAAGATCGACCAGACGGCGGTTCGCAGTGATGAAATCCCCAACTGCCATTCCTGTGCCACGCAAAACAGAGTCCAGCGAATCACCGCTCGCCCACCGTGAGAAATCCTCGATCCCTCCCCCTACTGGCTCAGGCGTGCGTTCAATTCCGGTACGCATCTCTCGGCTATGGACGTATAGGTAGTTGTGCCACACTGCGTCCCAAGCCGCGCGTAGCTCAGGCGTATGGGGCAAGCCACTCTTTATCCGCCGATCTCCAAGAAACGCCGAACACAGACCGGCAAACTCAGCCGCACTCAAATGCTCTATCGCTTTTTCTCGCAACACTAAAGTGATAAGCAGATCATATTCGTTGTGAATCTCGCGCAGCATGGCTCCCCCTGCACCGAGGCGCATACGTTCGCCATCAATTCCGCGCTGAATATATCCCAAATCCTGCAATACCTCCGCCGTACGCTCAAACTCGTGGGCAACGGCGTCCGTATAGGTCTCCTGCACGGCTTTGAGTTCAGCAGCTGAAGCGTCAAGCGCAATCAATTCACTGGCCTCTTTAAGGTGTTGGCGAAGATGAGGGCAACTATGCACTGGATGCGCCGTTAACTCAGGCGTCTCCCGCACAACACTTCGATCCCATGACTTCATAAGATCTCGATCTGTACCGAGATCGACGCGCTGTGCAACCCGATCCAGCAACCGGCTCGCAATTGTATCTCTCACCCGCGGATCCTTTGGTGAAATACCAAAGGGCATCTCGATAGTGCCCAGATCGCGCAACTGGGACGACAACTCCATACGCCGTAGCCACACAAGCTCTGCATCAAGCGAAATGAGGCGAAGCTTCTTCTCCCCCGCCTGAATAACGACTCCGTATTCCAGATCGCCGTCACGGCCGTATGCGTATGCGTGCCCGATCTGGGCGTTCTCCCAGGAGAACTGGATCTGCGCGCGATACTCAGCTTTGGCTCGTTTGCGTTCAGCTTTCGTTGCCCGACCCGCCGTTTGCCGAATACGGACGTATTCCACGAAATCACCTTGAGAGCACGTACCGCTCAATCGGGATTCTTCCTCGGCTATCTTTCGTTCAACGCGAGCCAATCGTGCGGAAAGCGTGGCAAGATCCGCATTGCGTTGATATTGTGCAAAAGACTGCCCCATCAAAGCTTTAGCTTCGCCCACTGTGTAGTACGTCAAAAGATTAACTACTGCATTGTAAGAAGGGAAAAACACCGAGTTGAGAGGCTCGACCTCGCCGTCAGAAAGTGCCTCAAGATGAGAGGCGTCGATCCCTTGGCTGAGCACAACCACCACGTTGCCCTGAACATCTTTGCCTCGCCGCCCTGCACGCCCAACGAGCTGAGTATATTCGGTGCCGGAAAGCGGAACGAAGTCACTGCCATTCCAGCGGCTAAGTTCATCTAAGACGACGGTACGCACAGGCATATCGATCCCCAGCGCCAACGTTCCCGTTGCGTAAACCAACTTCAAATAGCCTTCGCTCGTCAATTCCTCAACGAGTTGCTTCAAAGGAAGAAAGATACCTGCATGGTGTGCCCCATATCCGTTCATCATTGCTTTGCGCCAGAAATTGAACTTCACGGTGCGAGCGTCAGCGTCTGACAGTTGATCCCTTAAGCTGGCGCAACTATCGTGGATAAACCTACGCTCCGCCGGCGTCGTCAGTACAAGGCCGGCGTCCAGAAGGTCCTCGACGGCTCGATCACATCCCTTTCGGGAAAAAATGAAATGGATCGCCGGCAACATACCATTTTCGCGTAGCTTCGATAGCACAGTTCTACGCATACGAGGCGTGGCACTACGTGCACTGCGAGAGTAGGCGCGGTAGGCATCTGCACGTCGCTCGAACGCAGTAAGCTCTTTACGCACCTTGGAGCTGAGCCCTCCGTGGCCATCAGTCAGTGGCACTATTTCCTTGTGCGCAAGGGCGTATTGTGTAAGGGGTACTGGGCGGATAGTGCTCGTAATCAATGCCGTAGATCCGCGCACTGATGCGAGCCACGCTGCAAATTCCTCCGCATTGGCTATTGTGGCAGATAGAGACACAAGCCGGATATGGGGCGGCAATTGTAAGATAATTTCTTCCCACACTGGCCCGCGGCTTTCATCGCCAAGAAAATGGACTTCGTCGAGTACAACATAACCGATATCGTCCATTGTGGCGTCTCGGTGAAAAAGCATATTCCTTAGCACTTCGGTGGTAACAACGAGCACCGAAGCATCACGATTGACGCTCACATCTCCCGTTAGTAAGCCGACGTTCTCTTCGCCGAGCATGGCGCTCAGCTCCCGATACTTCTGATTCGATAGCGCCTTGATCGGAGCCGTATATACGCAGCGCATCATACGAGCTAAAGCGAGCTCTACGCCGAAGTGAGCCACCAGCGTCTTTCCTGACCCTGTAGGTGCACACACGAGCACATCTCTTCCATGTGCGAGAGCCTCGATAGCCTCATATTGGAAGGAATCAAGCGTCATGCCACGCTCACCGTACCCTGCGATGAAATCCTTCATCAGGTGTTCATAGGTGCTTTTCATATAGCGTGATAGTCCTCTTCAGCGGCGCGTGCTTGGCGCATCTCAATATGCTGGCTAAGCCTCATCCTGATACGCCTGCAAAATCGTTGCCGCATTAGCGGCCAGTGCATCAGCAATATGTTGTGGTTCTACTCTGTGCAGCGATGGGCCGATTCGGGCGGCAAGTGTGCGTAACCATTCAATGCTTCCAGCGTGCAAGGTGATCATAAGCTCGTCATCTGCTCGATAGGCTTGAGCACCCGGAATGGTCTCAACTAGCCATGCGGCATCGACGTCGCAGTAGAGCCTCACTTCTTCACCGTCAAAGTGCGGCCGGGCACGCTTAGCCTGCACGGTGAGTTTTCCAAATGCTTTGATTCCAAGCTTTTTGTGCGATATCTCCACTGCGGAGATTCTATCCATTCGAAACGTACGCAGCTCACGCTCCGCGTTGGCCGCTCGCAGTAGCGGATGTTCCTTTGCTTCGATATACAGAGGAATGACGTACGCCGTGGTCGACGCAGCTCCAGCCCCCTGCGCCTTCCAATACTCGATCGTGACGTAGCGGCGATTAGCAATGGCACTACGGATCTTGCGTTGTACATCGCGGCCGCCTTCAATCACAGGTGCTGGCCACATCTCATCGTGATATCCCGCCTTAACGCTGGCCGATACGAGCATAGCGCGCAAAGCGAGCAGCTGGTCGGCCGTCTCAGGTTCGGCGGTGTATAGCAACGAATCAATTGTGGCCAGGAGCGCGATGAGTTCGGCAAAAGATAGCGTGGTGGAGAACGCGTCAGCTTTATCGAAAATGTAGTGAGCGTCAAGTGAGATCTCCATCTGGGGATCTGGATGGTCATCTGCTGGATCGACGTTCTCCAGTGAAAGAGAAAACGGGCTCACATAGCTCGCTGACGTATCCATAATTTCGAGCATGTATAGAGTCCACAGGTACGAATACATCTCGCGAACGCCAACATTGTAGTGACGTGCGAGCTCACCGAGCTGGACGGTGCCTCGGGCGCGAATATAACTCAGCACGGAAATATAGCGCGCAAGATCAATTCTCATTCAATCCCCTCGCATCCACGCCGCTGTATGCTGCTCGGCCACGATCACACACATCGCTA
>JALFZJ010000027.1 GCA_022783665.1 Arcanobacterium sp. | reverse complement strand
ATCAGCAACCTCAAACCTCACCACATACTTACCCGGCCTCGACAGATCCAACCCACCATCATCAACAAGCTCAACCCGATCAGTAATCACACCATCTTCAACATCTTCAGCCTTCACCACCAAAGACACCGGATCAAACTCGTCACCAACAGCAACCGAGGCATCCTTTACCTCCAAAACAGGGTGCTGATCCCACTTCGCGGTGAAGGACATATCACCATCAACCTTCGGCTTGTCCGTCGACTTGTAGGTCTTGCCCTCCACGTTGTCGTCCGCCCATCCGATGAAGGTATAGCCATCTCGGGTCGGGGTGGGGAATTCCACCATCTCGCCATCGAACTGGGTGCGGTTGATCTGATCCGTGCTGCCATCGACAGCCCCGCCGTCGAGATTGAAGACCACGTGCCTTTCAACATCCCAAATCGCGTGAATGGCAACGTTATAGTTCGGCATTGCCCTTGACGATTCCGCCAGGAGGAGCACACCGGCGGAATCCCAGGCCCACCCGCGGAACACAAATTCATCACCGAGGTCGGAAGGCTTCGTGGGCGTCGGAAGATTCAGGTCTGCGATAGGCTTATCGTAGGGAACGGTCAGGGTGTTCTCCGCGGAGTAGTCGCTATCGGCCTTCGGAACGCGGGGATCCGCGTCCAGGAAGAGGCTAAACTTCTGCCGCTTGTATTCGAGACGCAGGTAGCCGTTCGTCTCCCCAATATAGCCATAAAGCCTGTCAATAAAGGTAAGTGGGGTGGCATCGCCGCGCCTGGCGTTGATCTCATCCAGCTCCTCTTGGTTCCTCACCACTTGTTGCCTCTTCGTCTCGGCGACCCTCTCGAAGCCCTTGAGCTGAGGAACAGGGAACGAATATATATTATAGGCTGTATCAGACTTCCAGTACGAGAGGGCCTCATCTACGGGGAACTGCCGCGGCTCAAGCCCATCTTCGAAGCCCTCCAGGGCCATATCCACGAAAACCGGATGAGCATCATTTCCATAAGTAATGCCCATGGCGATGGTGTGATCGGAGTATTTCACACCGGGCCGGGACACCGAGGTTGGCCTCTTGCCCGCGTATTGAACGAACTCGCTATACGTCAGCCGGTACGGCGGCGTATCCAAGTAGGAGGCAGTCTTCTCTCCGGTCATAACCGTCCACCCGGTCAGGCCGTAGCCCCGCTTCCATTTAACTGGCGGCTCCAGGATGTCTTTATCGAATGGCCAGGCGTCGCCGAACGCCTGGCCGAAGCGCAAGCGCAAGGTGTAGGGGTTCGCCTTCGCGTCGTAGGTGGTGCCATTCTTCGAGATGACCGGATCGAATGAGCTGTACGTCTTGACATTGATTCGCTCGAACACCACCTCGTAGACCTCACGGTCGAAGAACACGTTGTAGACGTTCTTCTCGGCGGCATTCAACGGGCGGACACCGGCGTCGTCGTGAGCGTTCTGCGCTTTCGTGTACTGCGCGTTCAGATGGTAGAGCTTGGCGAACAGCTCGGCATTGGAGGAGGTGGCCAGTTCAATATCCGGGAACTGGACGCCGCTCGGATCGACTGTCAGGAGGCCGGGTACATGCCCCTCGGCACCCGTGAAGTTCTTCAGGCCGATGTATTCGTACTTATCGCCGATGGAGCCGACGTTGGCCTCATCGTAGTCGGCGCGCTCCGACCAGAATTGGACAGTGTATGGAATATTCTGAGGGGCTGCCTCATTGGGTGTAGCGTGAGCACTGCCAGGCAAAACAATCAACAGAAAACTAAACAAGGCCGCGAAAAGCAAGCGTGCCCTAGACGTGTTGCGCATGGTGGCTACCCCGGTTGCAGGCGAAATAGAATACATACGGTATTCTACCCGTCTCGACCCACAAAAGAGCCGAAATGTCCGCGGATTCTGCAACGCTCGCAACCGAAGCCGCACCCGCACCCGTCCCCACGCCCTATCGATACCCTGCCACCCGCAAACGGCTAGAATGAAGAACCACGAGCTCACGGGAGGAAACATGCGCGATCATCGCGCACTCATCATCGTCGACGTCCAGCCGAGGCCTAGTGGCTGATACGTTATTGGTCAAGCGTCCACAACCATAACCTGCCTGGCCGCACGATATTGCGTTGCTGCCTGTGCTATGTGGCAGCATCGGCTCCAAAGGCCACCAAAGTTGCCTAAACTAGAAGCATGACCACTTCACGTAAGAAAACGCCTGGAAACACGCCGTCATCAACAGCAGATGCGAAGCAGCCGAAATCACCTACTCGCGCGCCGCGCGTTCGCGCATCGCGAGCAAAGACGCCCACTCAAATGCCAGCAACGCAGGCTATCACTGATTCGGTGTCTGATTCGCCAGAACCGATCGCTGCCAAGCCCGCGCCATATTCTACAATTGGCCGTATCCCAATCGTAGACGTCTCCCCTGTGATCGAAAATGGCGCCTGGCCGGCAAAAGGAACGGAAGGCGAGTCGTTTCCCGTGCAGGCTACAGTGTTCCGTGAAGGGCACGATCTATACGGTGCCGAATGCGTTTTGATTGATGACGCCGGATCCCAAGTACAGGTGGCTCCAATGGTAGACGTCGCTCCCGGTTTGCGCCGCTACGAAGGGTGGCTCACGCCGCCGGCTCCCGGGAAATACGAGTTCTTTGTGCGTGCGTGGTCCGATCCGTTCGCAACGTGGCGGCACAATGCCGAGATCAAAATTGATGCAGGTATCGATACGGAATTGGTATTCCTCGAGGCGAAGGCACTCTATGAACGCGCGGTGAAAAAGATGCCATCGCGCGCCAAGCAACGAGCGGTGCTCAAGAGCGCAATTGCTGCCTTCACGAACGCCAATGCGTCGGCCTCCGAACGCCTCAGTGCTGCCCTCGCCCCTGACGTTATCGAGGCTCTCACGAAATATCCTGTACGGGAACTCGTCTCAGAATCGGCACGCTACAAGCTCAATGTAGATCGCGAACGCGCACTGGTGGGCTCCTGGTACGAGATGTTCCCTCGCACAACTGGCGCATACTACGATGCCAAGGCGGGGCACTGGGTATCTGGCACGTTAAAGACGGCGGCTCGAGGCCTAGATCGTATCGCGAAAATGGGCTTCGACGTCGTCTACCTTACGCCTGTACATCCTATTGGCACTACGAACCGGAAGGGCAAGAACAACACCCTCACCGCGTTCCCAGGCGATCCTGGTTCGCCCTATGCGATTGGCTCACCTGATGGCGGCCACGATGCGATCAATCCCGATCTTGGCACCTTCAAGGATTTTGATGCATTTGTGGCACGAGCGAAGAAACTCGGTATGGAAGTGGCGCTCGATATTGCTCTACAGTGCTCTCCCGATCACCCGTGGGTGAGTGAACATCCTGAATGGTTCACTACCCGCGCTGATGGCACCATTGCCTACGCGGAAAACCCACCGAAGAAATACCAAGACATTTACCCGCTCAATTTTGATAACGACCCAGAGGGGATCTATCAGGAAATCAAGCGTGTGCTTGAGCTGTGGGTTAAGCACGGGGTGACGATCTTCCGAGTAGATAATCCACATACAAAACCGCTGACGTTTTGGCAGCGCCTGCTCGCCTACTTCCGAGTTCACCACCCCGAAATCATCTTTTTAGCTGAGGCTTTTACCGAGCCGCCCATGATGCAAACGCTTGCCAAGATCGGCTTTCACCAAAGCTATACGTACTTTGCGTGGCGCAATGAGAAGCAGGAGATTGCAGACTATTTGTGGGAGCTTTCCCGCGAAACCGATAAGCAGCTCCGCCCAGCGTTTTGGCCTACGACGCACGATATTTTGACCCCGTTTATGCAACGTGGAGGCATACCCGCTTTCGCGATTCGTGCAGTGCTGGCAGCCACGGGCTCGCCCACATGGGGGATCTATTCGGGCTATGAGCTTGCGGAGAACATCGCCCGCCCAGGCGCTGAAGAGCAGATCGATAACGAAAAGTATGAGTACAAGAACCGAGACTACGCCGGAGCGGAGTACAACGGAATCTCTACTTTGCTCACAAAGCTCAACGAGGTACGGCGCAAGCACCTCGCACTGCGGCGTCTACGGAATGTGAAGATTCACGGCAGCACGAATGATAAGATTTTGTGCTTTTCGAAGACGACGCGCCCAGAAGAATCCCCCGACGGCACGCGAGATATGGTGCTCGTGGTGTTGAACCTCGATCCTTATGCTTCACGCGATGCAGAGCTTTCGCTCGACGTCTCCGTCTTTGGCGCCCAGGCTCGCTGGGATGATTCGCCTGTGCTCGAAGTGTACGATGAGATGTCTGGAGAAACATATTTGTGGAACAGCCACCCCTACGTGCGGCTTGATCCGCACGGCAATGTAGCACACATCCTCAACGTAAAGGTTCTGTAGTAGTGGCTTTCAACTTTTCGTCAATGAATGCGGTGAGTTCTTACGGGCCGATCACCGGCTATCGTCCCGGGCGCTCGAACGACGAAGACTGGTATCGCACTGCCGTCTTTTATGAAGTACTGCTGCGAGCATTTGCCGATTCGCGCGGTTCTGGTAGTGGCGATTTGCGCGGGCTCACTGAGCATCTTGACTACCTTCAGTGGCTCGGGATCGACTGTTTGTGGATTCCTCCGTTCTATCCCTCCCCAATGAAAGACGGCGGATACGATATCTCCGACTACACCTCGGTAGATCCTAATTACGGCTCGATGGAGGATTTCACCGAGCTCATCGCTCAAGCCCATCAGCGCGGTATACGAATCATTATTGATCTCGTGATGAACCACACCTCCGATCAACATCCGTGGTTTAAGGAGTCGCGTGAAAATCCGGACGGCGAATATGGCGATTTCTACGTGTGGCGTGATACGAATACTGAATACGCCGACGCGCGCGTCATTTTCGTCGATACTGAAGAATCGAACTGGACTCTCGATCCGATACGGAAGCAGTACTTCTGGCACCGTTTCTTCTCCCATCAGCCTGACCTCAACTACGACAATCCCAAAGTTCGCGAGGCGATGTTTGATGTTGTGCGGTTTTGGTGCCGCCTCGGAATCGATGGTTTCCGGCTTGACGCAGTGCCTTACCTTTTCGAAGAAGAAGGCACAAACTGCGAGAATTTGCCTCGTACCCATGAGTTTTTGGCTGATCTGCGCGCTATGGTAGACGACGAATTCCCCGGGCGCGTTTTGTTGGCCGAGGCCAACCAGTGGCCAGAGGACGTCGTGGCATATTACGGCACTCCAGAGCGCCCCGAATGCCATATGTGCTTCCATTTTCCCGTGATGCCGCGCATCTTCTACGCCTTGCGCGATCAGCGCTCTACAGCGATTCGTGAGATTCTCCAAGCCACGCCGAGCATTCCCGAAGGTACCCAATGGGGCACCTTTTTGCGCAACCATGATGAGCTCACTCTCGAGATGGTCTCTAACGAGGAACGCTCGAAAATGTATGGCTGGTACGCGGAAGACGCACGGATGCGAGCAAACGTAGGTATCCGCCGGCGTCTCGCGCCTCTCCTCGGCAATTCACGAGCCGAGATTGAACTGGCCAATGCGCTTTTGCTTTCATTGCCAGGATCGCCGTGTATCTACTATGGCGATGAAATCGCAATGGGCGATAACATTTGGCTCAATGATCGTGATTCAGTGCGTACTCCGATGCAATGGAACCCAGACCGCAACGCCGGATTCTCCACGGCCGATCCTGGCAAACTCTATCTGCCTGTAGTGCAATCGCTGGTTTACACCTACCAAGGCGTGAACGTCGAATCCCAACTTGCCCAGCCGTCGTCTTTGCTTCACTGGACTCGCTTTATGCTCGCCACGCGCAGACGCTACCCCGTGCTCGGCAACGGCGATTTTACTCTGAGGCCGACTGCCCATCCTGAAGTACTCGCATTCACACGATCCAACTCCGAACAGGTAGTACTGTGTGTGATGAATATGCAGGACGCGCCTTGCTCAACCGTGCTTTCGCTGCCCGAGTTTGCCGGATGGGAGGTTCATGACGCTTTTGGTGGCGGGCAGTTCCCGCAAATTTCATCAGACGGCGAATACCCCCTAACGCTGGGCAAGCGAGGATATTACTGGCTCCAGCTCACCTATGCTGAACCCGAGCACGATGCAGCGCTGACCAGTGGCACAACCGCTGGCGGTATAGCCGACGCTGCGGCTTTACCTCCTTATGATTCTGCACATAATGCACCCGATGCTCATTCGGCTGCTAATGTGCTTCCGAGCCGAGGCAAAGGGCATATGGAGAGTTTATACGAAACCTTACCCGAGCTCATTGACGATCCCACCTTCCACGCCCACCTTGAGCAGGCGCTATCAAAGTGGATGGGGGCAGCCCGCTGGTATCAGGGCTCAGTAGACGCGCCCACACTCCACGTTGTGCATGCGCACGAGTTAACGCCAGGCACGGTGTTTTTTGAGGTTGACGACGGCGAGCATACCTACGCTCTTCCACTCACCTTCTTGCCGGCCGATTCGTATGAAAACACTGAAGCGATCGCGAAACTAAGCCTCAGTGGAAGCGCGCATTCTGTGGAAACCTACGTGTATGACGCAACGGAGGTAGAAGCTGGCCAATTTGCTTTACTTGCTATGGCATTTGAGGATGCAGAGGCTGAGTTACCGGCGATCCGCGCCGCACATAAGCTCACATCGGAGCAATCTAATACCTCGATTATTTACACGCTGCGCACGCCGGATGGAGCGGATGACGAGGCTCCACAGGGTATTATTGTGAAACTTATTCGCGTGTTGAATGCGGGGAATAACCCGGATGTGGAACTTCAAGGAGCCCTTGCAGCAGCTCACACTCCGGGTATCGCTCATCAGTACGGAGCCGCACATGTGACTACGCCTGAGGGCACAGCCGATGTGTTAGTTGCTAGCGAATTCCTTAGCGGCGCGAGCGATGCCTGGCAAGTCGTCACTCGTGATCTGACGTACCGGATTGAATCTGGAGCCGATATTGATGGGTTCGACTTTGATTCAATTAGCGAGCTTGGCGCTATAACTCGCTCAATCCATGAAGCTCTCGCCCGTGAGTTCCCACGCCAAGAAGCAGATGAGGCAATTAAGGCCAGTATCACTCAGATATGGCGTGAGCGTGCGCGCGCTGCTATTGAGATAGTGCCAGAGCTTGCTCCACGCGAAGCGGAGATTGAGGCGATCTATTCAGAGGCGGCGTCTATCTCGTGGCCATCACTTCAGCGTATCCACGGCGATTACCACCTTGGCCAGGTACTGCTTGTACCTGGGCGGGGTTGGTTTGTAGTTGATTTTGAGGGCGAGCCTGTGCGCCCCCTCGATCAGCGTGTACGCCCCGATCTTGCGCTTCGTGATATTGCCGGTATGCTCCGATCGTTTTCGTATGCGGCAGGATCAGTGGAAGCAACCGCGCGTCAAGGTGGTTCGCAGCTGAGCGAGCATCAGCGCGAGCAGCTGCGCGAGTGGAATGTAGGCGCAAAGGAGCGTTTCCTCGACGGCTACGGTGGAATAGAGAGCGATATTCGCCCCGTGTTGGATGCTCTCATCCTCGATAAAGCGCTTTATGAAGTCACCTACGAGCGCACCTATCGGCCTTCATGGATTGCGATCCCACTGGCAGGAATCAATAGCATCCTAGATGCTCGCTGAATCACGCGGGTAATACGCGGGTGCAGATGGGAGTGCGTTACATGATCGTCGTGCAAGGCACAATAATACCGTTTATCTAACGAAGCCTGTAGAAACATGAAAGAATTGTGCTATGAGTATTTCGCCTATACATGTACCACGTGAGACTTTAGAAGCTGTATCGCATGGGGAGTATTATGCGCCTCATGATGTACTCGGCGCCCACATCAGTGGCTCGTCCACTACAGTTCGAGTACTGCGCCAGCTCGCTGATTCGGTTGCTATTATCACAGCAGATGGCGAATATCAGGCACGTCATGAGCATCACGGCATCTGGGTTGCAGTGATTCCGGGCGAAATCACTGATTATCGTGTGCGTGCCACCTTCGGGGATGAAGGCGTCGTCACCGCTGATGGCTATCACTTCCTCCCCACTATGGGCGAAGTGGATGAGTATCTGTTCCGCGAAGGCCGCCATGAGCAGTTGTGGAACGTGCTCGGAGCACATCTCGAACGCTACACTACTGAACTTGGCGAGGTGACCGGCACAAGCTTCAAGGTGTGGGCGCCGTCTGCAAAAGCTGTGCGAGTGGTGGGTGATTTCAACGCATGGAACGGCGTCACCTCAGCAATGCGATCGCTTGGAGCTTCGGGCGTGTGGGAATTGTTCATCCCTGAAGCTAGAGCTGGCCAACGCTACAAGTTCGAAATTCGCTACCAAGACGGTTCGTGGCATCAAAAGGCTGATCCGATGGCTCGGCGTACGGAGGTGCCACCTGCTACCGCATCGATTATCACCGATTCGCACTACGAGTGGGGCGACGCCGAATGGCTTGCACAGCGAGGCGCAAGCGATCCGCATTCTGGCCCAGTTTCCGTATATGAAGTTCATTTAGGTTCTTGGCGCAAAGGGCTCGATTACCGCACTCTTGCCGAGCAGCTGATCGGCCATGTGAAGTATCTCGGCTTCACGCACGTTGAATTCATGCCACTTGCTGAACATCCATTTGGCCCCAGTTGGGGATATCAGGTGACGTCGTACTATGCGCCTACTGCCCGTTTTGGTTCGCCTGACGATCTTCGGTATCTGATCGATGAACTCCACAAAGCCGGCATTGGCGTGATCATGGATTGGGTACCTGCGCATTTTCCGAAAGACGAGTGGGCACTTGGCCGTTTCGACGGCACACCGTTGTACGAGGATCCTAATCCGCTCCGTGGCGAACACCCCGATTGGGGCACCTATGTGTTTAACTTCGGGCGCAACGAAGTACGCAACTTCCTCGTGGCTAATGCCCTGTATTGGCTGAGCGAATTCCATATTGACGGTATTCGGGTGGATGCTGTTGCCTCTATGCTCTATCTCGACTACTCTCGAGAACCTGGCCAGTGGCAGCCCAACTTGTATGGCGGGCGTGAGAATCTCGAGGCGATTTCTTTCCTGCAGGAAACTAATGCCACAGCATACAAGAACAACCCCGGCATTATGATGATCGCCGAGGAATCGACGTCATGGGGTGGAGTTACCGGGCTCACCGAGAACGGCGGTCTGGGGTTCGGCTTGAAATGGAATATGGGCTGGATGAACGACACTTTGCGCTATATGCAAGAAAAGCCCATCAATCGCAGGTGGCATCACGGCGAGCTCACATTTTCGCTCGTCTACGCATTCTCAGAGCAATTCCTACTCCCCCTCTCACACGATGAAGTTGTACACGGTAAAGGGTCCCTATACTCCAAAATGCCTGGGGATCATTGGCAAAAACTCGCAGGCGTGCGGTTACTCTACGGATACCAGTGGAGCCATCCAGGCAAGCAGCTGCTCTTTATGGGACAAGAGTTTGCCCAGATCAATGAGTGGAACGATGGAGCTGGCCTCGATTGGTGGCTTACAGATAACCCCGCCCACGATGGCGTGATGAGCTGTGTACGAGATCTGAACGCTGTATATCGCGCTCATCGCGCTCTGTGGTCTGACGATTTCCGTAACTCAGGATTTGAATGGATCGAGGTATCTGACGGCGACCACAACGTGCTGTCCTACCTGCGTAAATCCTCTGATGGCTCAGAGGTTGTGGCAGTGGTGTGCAACTTCGCTGGCGTGCCCCATAATGATTACCGTGTTGGATTGCCTGAAGGCGGAGTATGGAAAGAGATCTTCAACTCTGATGCACCCGAATACGGTGGATCAGGAGTGGGCAATCTTGGTGAAGTAGTTGCAGAAAACGTGGGTTGGAATTCACGTCCCTTCTCTGCGACGCTTCAATTGCCACCCTACGGCGTCGTCTACCTCACTCCAGACAAGTAGGCTCTGATGGTCATCAGCGTCTAGGCATCCCTCGCACAAAACTGCCTAGGCGGCGCTCCACGGGGCACACAGCTAAGCCACCCGGCGAGATAACCGCGTAGAACCTGCCCCGGTGCCGCTATCTAAAACAGGGCGTTGGTGAGCGCCTTGCGGGCTTCTTTGACGAGGTCAGTGTGCGTACCCACTACGTCAAATAGCTCGATCAGGCGTTCGCGCACTTGATCTCGTGCGTCTCCTTCGGTATTGCGCACCACTTCCACGAGCCTGGCAAAGGCGGCATCCGGGCGGTTAAAAGCCACCTCTATATCGGCGGCGACGAGATGGGGCTGGGCATCACTCATCGGCGAGTTTGTAGCCTTCTCTAGCAGCTGCGTTGCGCTCTGTGTGGTACCACCTGGGTTTTCTACCTTGACGCGTTGCAGAAGTTCCACTTGGCGTAGAGCCGTTAATGCTTCCGTATCGCCAGGGTTTTCTTTGAGGGCTTGTGAATACGCAGCGTGGGCTGCATCGAGGTCACCAGCCTGGAGAGCCTCAAGACCTTCTTTGTGAAGTGGTGGAACTTGTGGTTCCTCGGGGATTTCTGCCTCTTGGCCGTCTAGCACTCCGTTCAAACCATACTGCTCAGCCGCCATCCGCAATTTCGCCACCGAATCAGCAAGCTGGTCTTGTGCCGGAAGACCTTGGAATAACGGGATCGGCTGGCCTTGGAGAAGCGCGATAGCAGTAGGTACGGCATTTACTCCAAACATCTGGGCAACGTCACGTTCTGCATCTGTATCCACAATGCCCAAGCCGAACTTGCCCTGATACTGTTGTGCAAGATCCTCCATGTTGGTTTTCAAGGTGAGAGAGTTTTCTGCCACAGCAGAAACGAAAATCACGATATACGGCACGGTGAGTGATGCTTTGATGATGCTCTCAAGATTACTTGCCGTCACTGCAGTGACCCATGCACCTGGCACGCGTGTGCCCGCATTGGTATTAGCTTGGGTACCTAGACCTTGCGCATCTTGGGCCTGTGCAGCGCTATCTCTACTCGGCGCCGTCTGCTGTTTTAGTGCGCCAAGATCTACAACTCCACCTGCGTATCCACCAAAAGGATCTTGTGCCATAACCTTCGCCTCGTTCCTTATCTGTGCGAGTCTTGCATATAGCGAGCTGGCTCACGCTGCCGAACCCGGGCCGCCCATAGCGCCTGACCTTGCGTGAGCGTCAGGCTACTTATCGATCTGAAAAAGCGCGGGGACGCTTGCACCTAACACTTTAACCGTTTGATCATCCGCACCGGAAGGCGGTACGTAGAATGCGACTACGGAAGAATAATGCGCGACGGCCTCTGTATCTCCTACCTCGAGCACACCATCGCTTTCCCCGCTTGCCAGAGCACCAATTTCCCCGCCAAGTTCGATTGTGGCATCTTCATTTGTTTTCGTCACAGTCACGGTGTAAAGGAGCTGGGATACAAGCAGTAAACCACCATCTTCTGTGGAGACGCCGCGATAAGCGTTCTCTGGTGCTGAGAACGCAATCTTCACTTCACCAAAATCGCCTACATTGCTTTTCAGGGAGTCTACGAATGAGCCCAGTTGCGTGTAAAGAGGATCATCTGCAGAGAACGCAATATCTCCTTGCTCTCGATCCTGTTGATACTGCGCGTAGGCGGCCATAATCTGGGCTGGTTCACCGGAGTAGGTGCCTTCTTTTGCTGCTGTGTGGCCCGCGTCGTTACTGAAGGTCTGTTTAAGAGCGGGGGCAGAGGCGTCTGCGAATATCGGCACCTGAGCCCATACTTTGTAATTCACCCGTGGGTTATCTTGGCTCCAGATCGTCAATTGCCGCAGATTCGATGATTCAGTGGGCTCAGCGAGCGTCATCGCGGTACGAGGAAATCCTGAACCAGCGTGAATTACGTTCAATTCTGAGTCGAGTTCGACACTCGGCAAGGTGTAGGCATCGCCCATTACTTTCGATAGTTGATAGCGCGCGCGCCGATCGTGCACGAATGGATCCTCGAATCGCTCAGCGAGCTGATCGGCGTCTTTCGCTTCATCGGCCGCTGCGAGCGTGGTAGAGGCCTCACTTGTGATCTTTGCGAATCGCGCCTCGGGTACGATAGGTGCTTCATACTGCCCAGCCTTGGGCTCAGGCACTGGGATTTCGCTCGAACATGCGCCGAGCATGAGCACAGCGCTCAAAGAGGCAATCCCTTTCACGAGTGAACTACGCATACTACGCATTGGTTACCTCCGGATCGTCGTCGGTGAGATTACGCGTGTGTTCATACACGGTACCGTGGCGGCGGCGCCTGCGCGGAGCGAGGCGTTCGGCGTCCTCATGTGTATCATGTTGTGATCCTGCCTCAGCTTCACGCGAATGGTCACCACTCACATCATGCTCGCTCGGATCGTTCTCGCTTGGTCCGGCCTCGTTCGACGTGGCCTCGCTGGACTCGATCTTCGTTGACTCGCCTTCCGCTATGCCAGGTTCAGCTGAATCATTCACCACTGATTCGTCGGTGCCGGCGTCAGCCTCTGTCGAGCCATCATCATCCAAGCCGCCGGTGCCTGGCCGCTGGTCGGCAGTGTCGCCACCTGCTGTATCTGCTGCTGTGCTCTCCTCGCTAGTGATAGCAGTGTCGCCACCTGCGGCATCCGCTGGCGCGTTCTTCTCGCCACGGATGTCTGCGTCGCCAATACGCGGCACAACCGTCGTCTCAGCCTCAGCGCTTGCAGCTTTGGGAGCCGCAGTTGCGCTTTGGGGTTCCAGTGGTCTGCGCGGTTGTTTGTTCTCCGAAATGAGAAGGAAGAGCCCCACAATGAACACCACAAGGCCGATCGTCACGTACGGCAACGGTGAGTTAACGGTATTGACTCGAATCCACGTCAATTCCACCTGCGGCGCTGCTCCCGTAGATGTAGTAGCCATGAGTGCGGGCACCGTATCGGGTTGAGCTTCGAATTTCACCGTTGCGGTTGTATTGCCTGAGCCCTGCTTATCCCACATATCACTGGCGCCAAGCACCCAAGATTCCTCGCGCACGGCCTGCGCATCAATCTCAGCCTGTTCGGCGGTGCCATCGTGGCTGGCTGTACTGACCTGCTCCCAACTCTTCAGCCCTGTAACCTCGGTGGCTGCAGAATCACCAATGTACGCGGCAACATTGTTCGCGTCTCCAACCGCCCAATACACTGTGCCTTCATCGGCTCGTGCCGTGATAGTGACCTCTGTGTTGACGAGATTGAGTACGCCTGGCGCCGTGTATATGAAAGCAGAGCCATCATCGGGCTCAGCACTCACAGAGATCTGCGTCGTCCGATCGGCCATAAGCGTCGTCACCAAGACGATAACGACCAGCACAATACCGATCAATGCAAGTATCAGCCCCAATGGCTTCTTGATGGCAGGTTTAATGTTCATTTACGGTTTCTACTCACTTCGCGTACGTGCCGCTCTTGGGGAGAATGGCACCAGCAGCAATGCATTGTGGTGCGCACTCCAGGTACCGCTCAATTATAACGATTTGGCAACATTTGTGTATAGGCATCGTGCTATCTCACATAGGCTCACAGCACCGCGACTCGCTCATCCCTGAGATACTAACCTCATATTTCACGGTACCCTTAACAGTAGAGATGGATGACGACGGAGGGTTGAGATGAGCGCTGAGAACGAGTTTTCTGTGGTGATGCGCGGATATGATCGCGCGCAAGTAGATGAGAAAGTGGCTGATTACAAGCAGCAACTTGCCCGTATTCGCGATCAAGTATCTGCACTTGACGCTCAGGTGCTTCAGCTCTCGGCGGAGCTTGCACAAGCACGCACAGAGCTTAGAGAAAACGATCGGCCGAGCTATTCAGGTCTCGGCTCACGCGTTGAACGGCTCTTGAAATCTACAGAAGAGCAAGCCCTCGACGTCATGACTCAAGCGCGACGTGAAGCGCAAGATATTGTTGATAACGCGCAGCGCAAGGCTGACGATATTCAACGCGCAGCCGAAGAGGAAAGCAGACGCACCCTTGAAGCGGCTCAACTCTCTGCACAGCAGCTCAGCAGCGAAGCGCAAACACAGGCCGACGCCTTGAAAGAAACCGCTCATCGCAATAGTAGCGAAATGGTCACCGCTGCAGAACGTGAAGCACATCGGATCCGCACAGAGGTATCATCTGCGGCTTCTGCCCTTAAATCGCAAGTCGAGCATGAGACTGCTCAGCTAAGGGCCGATACGGATTCTGAAATTGCTGAACTGAGGGCAACTACTGAGCAAGACATTGCCGCAGCCCGTGCACAGGCGGATCGCGAGATCGCTCAGATGCGTGCAGCCGCACAGCAAAATATTGCCCAACTTCGAAGTGATGCCGAAGAATATGCGGCTCGCATTCGCACTGAGGCAGACGAAGAATCTACGCGCTTGCGCGCTGAGCTCGACGCGGAGCTTGCTACGATGCGAAAAGACGCCACCGACGCTCTTGCTGCTGAAGATAAACGCCTACGCGCTGAGCATGGCGCGCTCGTTGAAACTGCCCAAGCCGCCGCACAAGACGCGGAGAACAGACTCAAAGAGGCCAACCGAAGAGCAGACGATGTAACACGTACGTCTACCAACCAAGCCGATACACTACTCGCCGACGCCCGCAAAATGGCTGATGACATCCGCAACGCCGCCCATGAGAAAGCCGAGCAAATCCTTACCTCAGCACAATCCGAGGCGGATAGCATGATACGCAATGCAAACGCTCATGTGCGCGCACTTGAGGAGCAGAAGAATACGCTCACCTCGTATATTGAGGACATGCGTCAAGCCCTCCTCAGCACGGACTCATCGCTCGTATTGACCGACATCATCAGTGCGGCTGAGGATAAGACGAGCGGAGCCGATAGCGGCACGCCTAGCGGGGATGAAGAAGAGTCTAGGGCAGGCAGCGGTAGCTCAAACGAGGAAACGGCATAGAACCAGCGCGCCGCTGCTCATTAAGGCAAAGACCCTATCTGCGAATACGTATATGAATACGTATATTCAACCATTGCTCGGGATACGAGCATCGTGCCCTCTCAAGCCGTGATCGTTGGATCTAGGCAGTTGCTCTACGATAGAAGCTGCTGAGGTGTTGGGCGAGCTCTTCGGGCTGTTCCAGAGCCGAGAAGTGCGAAGCGTTTGCCACTTCGATGATCCGCACATCCTTGGCGCGCTTCGCTAGGCTTTCAAGATACTCCAAGGAGCAGGTTGGATCATCAGCACCGCGAAGGAGCATAAGAGGAACGTCTAGCTCTACGGCCGCTGTTGAATCTGGGCGGCTAGCCATAGCTCGTTGCTCCCACGCCAAACCCTCATCGGGCAATGAGCGCAGACGCCGATCAAGATCTTCACGCACCTGCTGCGTTGCCTGCGGTGAAAGCATCGTGGTAGTCCAATTACGTACGGCCTCGTAGCCCTGCCCCGCCTCGGCTTTTTCGGCCATTGCGAGCCGATTTACGCTTTGAGCATCATTATCTGCCGCAATATTAGTATCCATGAGGGCGAGACCTATCACCATTTCAGGATACGCCAATGCAAATTGTGCAGCGGCGCTGCCACCCATAGATAGCCCTCCCAGTACGATGCGGGAAATGCCCCGTGCGTCCAAGGTAGCTTTAAGTGCTTCAACGTAGGTTGCCAGGCGAGGCTCTGAGAAGGAGCTACCAGCGCCTGAGTCACCGAAGCCTGGAGAGTCAGGGGTGAATAGGTCAACGTCTTCTCCCGCCTCTGTGAGCGCAGAGCGCACTCCATCCCACATCGTCGAATCGAGCGGCAATGCGTGGAGGAGCACAAGCGGCGCATCAGATGCGGTGCCAGAACGGCGAAAACTTAAGGTATTCATACTGCCACCATACCACTGCAACAACGCCATGATGCGCGCAATTGCGGCACTAAAATAGGCGATCTTCGGGGTTATCGATACCGCGCATAGTATCGTAATCGAGCACAAAACACTCGATTCCACGATCCTCAGCAAGCACTCGAGCCTGTGGCTTAATCTCTTGCGCAGCGAATACCCCACGCAGTGGCCGTAGCGTAGAATCGCGCGAGAGCAAATCAAGATATCGCGTAAGTTGTTCTACACCGTCTATCTCACCTCTGCGCTTAACCTCCACCGCGATATGCACGCCGTGGGGATCAATAGCCATAAGGTCAACCGGACCGATGGGCGTAGGATACTCTCTGCGAATCAGCTCAACACCATCACCGAGCAGATGCACCTGCTCCGCCAGCAGTTTCTGTAAATGTGCTTCTACGCCGTCCTTGATCAGGCCCGGTTCTGTGCCAAGAGAATGCTCGACGTTCTCATACACCTCAGCTATGCGGATAATCAAGCGATCGGTGGTTTTGCGATGCTCAACCTCCCACACCTCGGTAATACCAGCCTCTGC
This sequence comes from Arcanobacterium sp., assembly GCA_022783665.1. Taxonomy (GTDB): domain Bacteria; phylum Actinomycetota; class Actinomycetes; order Actinomycetales; family Actinomycetaceae; genus Arcanobacterium_A. Next base: position 805 of record JALFZJ010000027.1, on the reverse strand, counting down.
TTCTGCCGGTTCGGGCTCACGAATCCGAAGATCACAAGGCGGGCTCATCCAGTTCAAGGGCTTGTATGAGCCACCATCGGCGTGCACAAGCACAGAGCCATCAGCTTTGATCATCAATACTCGCGTAGCTTGCTCAAGATGAGCATCAAGCCTGCCTGAATAATCCACGCTACAACGGGCAATCACAATTCTCATGGCTTCTATTCTCTCTCAGTATTTGCCCTGATGACGCAAGTCTAATAACCTCGCGGGTGAGCACTCTCATACGCTCCGCATGATATAGGGACACAAACATACGGTGACAAACATACGGTGTGGGGCAGGCGCCTCGCAGCGCCTGCCCCACACCGTGGAAGAAACACACTATTGCACCATGGCTGAATCAGCTACAACCAAGGCAATGTCGGAGTCGAAAGTAATCATCCCCCGCTCGATCTCAATCGACTCTGGTGATCTGCCAGTCGGTGTGTACCTCACCGAACCGGCGGATAGTATCGCCATCAGTGGTGTGTGCCCAGCGAGAATACCGAGCTCGCCACTTTCGGCCGGAACTACGATTTCGCTCACTTCCCCTTCGAAGAGGGGGCCTGAGCGAGCTACAATTTCAAGTTTCATCAGCGCATATCCTGTTGAATCTTGTGCCATGCACGCTCAATATCGTCGATGCCGCCGATATTGTAGAAGGCTTGCTCTGGAATGTGGTCGTATTCGCCGTCCACCAAGCGGCGGAATGCTTCCACCGTCTCGGCGACTGGCACGGTTGAGCCCTCTACGCCGGTGAACTTCACGGCGGTGTAAGTGTTCT
>JALFZJ010000012.1 GCA_022783665.1 Arcanobacterium sp. | reverse complement strand
ATCCTGGTGCCGTGCAAGAGGGTAGCGTTGATTCCTTCAAGGTTGTAGAGCTCGCCTCGAAAGAAATGAAGACGAACGCAGGCGCTACATGGGACGCTCCTACCGCTGGTGACGCAATCACAGCATGGGCATCGAAGTTTGGCGACCAAATCGACGTCGTTATCTCGAACAACGACGGCATGGGTATGTCGATGTTTACGAAGTGGGCTAAAGCTGAGAAGGTGCCAACCTTCGGCTATGACGCCAACTCTGACGCGGTAGCAGCCATTGCTGACGGCTATGCAGGTACGATTTCCCAGCACGCTGACGTGCAGGCCTACCTCACCTTGCGCGTGCTGCGTAACGCTCTTGACGGCGTAGATATTGACACGGGTATTGGCACTGCAGACGATGCTGGTAACGTGCTGACCGCTGAAGATTACAAGTATGTGCCTGAAGAGCGTTCATACTATGCATTGAACCTTGCAGTGACGGCGGACAACTATCAGGACTTCCTCGATTCCACCGTCACCTACGCACCAGTGAGCAACCAGCTCGATGCGGCAAAGTCGCCTGAGAAGAAAGTATGGCTCAATATCTACAACTCGGCAGACAACTTCCTCGGTTCAACCTATCAGCCACTTCTCCAGAAGTACGACAAGCTGATGAACCTCAATGTTGAATACATTGCGGGCGATGGACAGACCGAATCGAACATCACCAACCGTTTGGGCAACCCAGGCGATTATGATGCGTTTGCCATCAACATGGTGAAGACCGACAATGCCGCTTCCTACACGGCACTTCTGAAGTGATAGCTCGCTGAGCGATCCATACAGATAACTTGTAGCGATCACCGATTTGGGGCTACCGAGATTACACAGGTAATCAGGTAGCCCCAACTCAAAACAACAAAGGGGAAGCGTCTCATGACCGACGACAACGACGTCGTGCTTTCTATCCGAGGGATGTCGAAATCCTTTGGACGCAACCGTGTACTTGATCGAATCGACTTCGATGTGAAGCGTGGATCGATCATGGGTCTTATGGGCGAAAACGGTGCAGGAAAATCCACGATGATGAAGTGCCTTTTTGGCACTTACCAAAAAGATGAGGGCGATATAACCCTCGACGGCAAGCCGGTAGCTTTTTCAGGACCAAAAGATGCCCTAGAAAACGGTATCGCGATGGTTCACCAAGAGCTCAACCAGGCACTCGAACGCTCTGTTGTAGATAACCTCTTCCTCGGGCGCTATCCACTGACGAGCTTCGGTGTTATCGACGAAAAACTCATGCGCAAAGAAGCCTCGGATTTGTTCCGCCGACTCGGCATGACGGTCAATCTCACGCAACCGATGAGGAAGATGTCCGTCTCTGCGCGCCAGATGGTTGAGATCGCAAAAGCCATATCGTACAACTCCAAGGTAATCGTGCTTGACGAGCCCACGTCGTCACTCACAGAGCCTGAGGTGCGCAAGCTGTTCGAAATGATGAACAAACTTCGCGATCAAGGTATCTCACTGGTCTACATCTCCCACAAGATGGACGAAGTGTTCGAGATTTGCGATCAGGTATCTGTGCTCCGCGATGGCAAACTTGTCATGACGAAAGAAATCAAAGATACCAATATGAACGAGCTGGTGGCAGCTATGGTAGGCCGCTCGCTCGACAATCGCTTCCCTGACGTCGACAACGTGCCTGGTAAGCCCATTTTATCGATCAATCATCTATCGACGAAGTTCGCCCCCTACATCAAAGACATCACTTTCGACGTCAAAGAAGGCGAGATCTTTGGGCTCTACGGCTTGGTGGGAGCAGGGCGCACAGAGCTTCTCGAAACAATCTTCGGTGTGCGCACCCGCGCAGCAGGCCGCGTGTATTACAAAGACACGCTGATGAACTTCAACAATCCACGCGAGGCGATGGCCAACGGTTTTGCTCTCATCACTGAAGAACGAAAAGCCGATGGCTTATTCATGAAAGGCGATCTGACGTTCAATACGACGATTGCGAACCTCCCCTCCTACAAGACTGGGCCGGCGCTTTCAGATCGTAAGATGCAAAGTGCAACAATGCACGAAATTCGCACTATGCACACCAAGACGATGGGGCCTGAGGAACTTATCTCTGCACTATCTGGCGGCAACCAACAGAAGGTAATCTTCGGGCGCTGGTTGGAACGCTCTCCGAAAGTCTTCATGATGGATGAGCCCACACGCGGCATCGATGTAGGTGCGAAATACGAAATCTACGAGCTCATCATCGACATGGCTAAGGCAGGAAAGACGATCATTCTCGTATCGTCTGAGATGCCCGAAATCCTCGGGATTACGAACCGAATCGGCGTCATGAGCGCCGGGCGCCTCTCTGGAATCGTCAATACGAGCGAAACGAACCAAGAAGAACTCTTGCGGCTCAGCGCAAAGTATCTGTAAAGAAGGAAACAACTAAACTATGAGTGTGAAAGAAGCTACCGGAGCTGGGATCCTCTCCACGCAAGAGGAACAGGCTCTTCTCGCACCAATCGATCAGTACGTAGGCAATATCCAGGCACAAATTGATGAGCTACGTAAAGACGGCTCAGATAAGGTCACTAAGCTTCAAAGCCAGATCCGTGCTCTTAAGGCTGATAAGACGCTCACGAAGGAAGAGCGGGCCAACCTTATCGCCCAAGACCAGAAATTGATGGATAAGGCGAAGCAGGTTGAAGCGGCGAATAAGAGCCAGGTGGATAAACTCATTGCCGAGGCCGAATCATACCTTCAGAAGAACTACGATTCGCAGTACTATTCGAAGGTTGAAGCAAGCACCGTCAATGAAAAGAAAGCTGCGAAAGCAGAGTATGAAGCTAAGCTTGCTGAACTACGCGTAGAGCACGACCAAAACATCAAAGCGTTACAAGCTACCTCCGATGCCAACAAAGCTCAAGAGGTCAAAGACGAAAACTACGTCTACAAGAATAAGCTCTACGATGCCAAGCTTGTATACAAGCAGCAAAATGCTGCAATCAAAGATCGCTTGCATGCGGCCTTTACGCAGAAGTATCACTATATCGATCTGTTGCGTAATTCCAAGTTCACCTTCAAGCAAACGCAGAAACAGAAGATCGAGAACTATAAATACTCCTTCGATCGCAAGCAGTTCTTGTTGAAGAACGGTTTGTACATCGTTATTATCCTCATCTTCATTGCACTCGCGATCATCGCCCCATTGACGAAGGGAACACCGCTTCTGACGTCACAGAACGTCCTCAACATCCTTCAGCAGGCTTCACCGCGTATGTTCTTGGCTCTGGGTGTCGCCGGCCTTATTTTGCTCACAGGTACCGACCTTTCCATTGGTCGTATGGTAGGCATGGGCATGGTTGCCGCAACAGCAATCATGCACCAAGGGCCAAATACAGGTTCCATTTTCGGAAAAGTATTCGACTTCACCTCGATTCCAATTCTTGGTCGAGCCTTGATAGCTCTTGTGGTCTGTATCATTTTGTGTACGGCCTTCACATCTATTGCCGGTTTCTTTACCGCAAAGTTTAAGATGCACCCCTTCATATCAACGATGGCGAACATGTTGATCATCTTCGGCCTGGTTACCTACGCCACCAAGGGCGTGAGCTTCGGTGCTATTGAGCCTGAGATTCCGTCAATGTTCGTGCCGACGGTAGGCGGCTTCCCGACGATCATCATCTGGGCTGTTGTGGCAGTCGTCGTCGTGTGGTTCATCTGGAATAAGACGCGCTTTGGTAAGAATCTTTACGCTGTGGGCGGCAATCCTGAAGCGGCTGCAGTTTCGGGCATTTCAGTATTCTGGGTCACCTTCGGAGCCTTCGTACTTGCCGGCATTCTTTATGGCTTTGGTTCCTGGCTCGAAGCCCAGCGTATGTTCGGTTCAGGCTCAGCGGCTTATGGCCAAGGTTGGGATATGGATGCCATTGCAGCCTGCGTGGTTGGTGGCGTGTCCTTCACAGGCGGTATCGGCAAGATTTCAGGCGTCGTCACAGGTGTACTTATCTTCACCGGCATGACGTACTCGCTGACGATCCTCGGCATTGATACGAATCTTCAGTTCGTCTTTACAGGCATTATTATCCTCGCTGCCGTAACGCTTGATTCCCTCAAGTACGTGCAGAAGAAGTGACGCTGTAGCATCATCACGACGTGGCGGGTTGGTGACAATACTCTTCACCAACCCGCCTTGATTTATGCCACGCACAAACCAGCACGATTTGCGCACGAGCCGGTCTGCCCTGCTTCGTACCGAGGCACCACCTATCACGGTTGGCGCGAAGCAATCGGCCAATATGTGTATGAGGGTGGGCTCCCACTTGGGAGCCCACCCTCATATACTGAGCAGCCACATAGATCGCTGCCGTATAGCGCCTACTGACTAGATATCTTCTGGCACCATCGAAATTGCACCACAGGGGCATTCTTCGGCGCATACGCCACAGCCCTTGCAATAGTCGTACTTGAACTCGTACTCCCCTGCTTTGATCTTAGTGACGGCGTTATCTGGGCACACGCCGAAGCAGTTGTCGCATCCGAAGCAGTTTCCGCAGCTCATGCAGCGGCGAGCCTCAAATAGTGCCGAGCGCTCATCGAGACCTTGTACTACTTCATCGAAGGTGCCTGACCTACGAGCACCTTCAAGCTTTTCACGCACTTGCTGAGGTGCGTCTGAGTAATACCAGGTCTCCATACGATCAATCGTGGCATCGCCGTGCTTAGGTGCGGGCACGTACTCTTCACCGCGCAGCCAAGCATCGATATAACGTGCGGCTTTCTTGCCATGCCCGATAGCCACCGTTACATTGCGCTCGGCATCGATCATATCGCCACCGGCAAAGAGCCCTGAGCGGCCCGTCATCATCTGCTGAGAAACAGCCACAGAACCTCTGCTGACGTCCACGCCCTCAACGCCCTCAAATAGCGACAAATCAGACTCTTGGCCAACGGCCATAACCACAGCATCTGCTGGGAGTTCTTCGTATTCACCCGTTGGTTGGGGGAAGCCGTTCTCGTCGAGCTCCATTTTCTCGATCTTGATCGTGCCCTGGGCATCTACTGAATCGATTGTGGACAGCCAGCGCAACTGAATACCTTCTTCTTCAGCTTCCTGCACCTCAAAATCGTGTGCTGGCATGCGGTCACGAGTTCGCCGATACACGATCACCGATTCGCTTGCGCCCAAACGCTTAGCCGAGCGAGCAGCATCCACTGCCGTATTACCGCCGCCATACACAACCACGCGGCGCCCGAGCATTGGTTTATCGCCATCCTCGGCATCGCCAGAATGCTCGACGTCACGAAGCATCGTCACGGCATCCATAATCTTGTTGGCGTCGCCTGCAGGGATATTGACGTTCTTACCCAAGCCTGCGCCAACAGCTGTAAATACCGCATCGAATTCTTCGAGAGCAGCCTCAGCATTCTCTACCGTAACGCCCTGCTCGAACGTCACGCCCATATCGGCGATACGCTGGATTTCGCCGTCAAGAATCCCACGCGGCAGACGGTAGCTTGGGATACCATAGCGCATCATACCGCCAGGTTTCTCGCCAGCATCACGTACCGTAACGTCGTGGCCAAGGCACGCTAAATGGTACGCGGCAGACAAACCTGACGGCCCTGAACCCACCACGAGCACCCGCTTACCAGATTTCGGTACGTTGATCTTGACTTTCCACCCTTCTTCAAGGGCTTTGTCACCAAGAAAACGCTCGATTGCGTTAATACCGACTGCTTCATCAACCTGGGCGCGGTTACATGCCGTCTGGCAGGTGTGATAGCACACGCGCCCCATAATCGCAGGCAGCGGATTATTCACCATGATCTCGCGCCATGCCTGCTCGTAGTGACCTTCTTCTGCGTAGTACAGCCACTGCTGAATGTTCTCGCCCGCTGGGCACTGCTTATTGCATGGGGGCAGAAGATCCACATAGACTGGCCGTTCAGAACGCCATGAACCTGTACGGTTTTCTAGAGAAGAGCCAACATCGAGGGTGATAGCGAAAGGAATAAGGTTCTCTGCACCAGTTTGGTTACGATCAAGTGCCGTCATATTAGTTCTCCTCGCCTTCGAACTTCACGAATTCGTCAAGGCCTTCATCATCGATCAGGTTGTACCTGCGGATATTTCGATCGGCGCGCTCCTGTAGCCGTTCGATAACGCTCGGATCGGCACCTTTCTTAAACAAGTGCGCGAATCTACGCTGAGGTTTGAGGTACTCTTCCACTGGCACAGGGCGGCGAATCTTCATCACTGATGTGATCTCCCCATGCTCAGCTTCATAAACTGGGAAGAGACCGGTTTGCGTGGCCAAGCGTGCCACCTTAATCGTCGCATTTGACAGCGTGCCCCAACCGAGTGGGCATGGTACGAGCACGTGAATATAGCGTGCTCCGTGGAACTGCATTGCACGCTGCACTTTATACTCGAGATCGCGAAGATCAGCCACCGTAGCTGTGGCGACGTATGGGATTTCATGTGCCATTGCGATACGTGGCAAATCCTTGCCTTTACCCCAATCATTGCCCGGCTGAGAGCCAACTGGTTGAGTGGTTGCGGTCCGGGCAGCAGGAGGCGTAGCACCCGAACGCTGCACGCCGGTATTCATATATGCTTCGTTGTCGTAACAGATGTAGAGCACGTCGTCATTACGCTCGAACATTCCCGAAAGCTGGCCAAAGCCAATATCTACAGTGCCGCCGTCACCACCTTGAGCAACAACGCGAATATCCGTTTTGCCCTTCGCCTTTAAGGCTGCTTGTACTCCAGTGGCTACTGCTGGCGCATTGGCAAACAATGAGTGGATCCATGGCACGTTCCATGCCGTCTCCGGATATGGCGTAGAGAATACTTCCAAGCAGCCAGTTGCGTTGACGGCGATAAGCTTTCCGTCAGCCGCAGCCATGGCTGTATCGAGCGCGTAGCGCGCCCCCAATGCCTCGCCGCAGCCTTGGCAGGCACGGTGCCCTGAAGTCAACGAGTTGAAGCGCTGTGTGCCTGATTGCAGGGAGTTGAGATCCTCGCCTACGAGACGGTTACCCACAGCATAGGAGCCGACCTGATAGAACTTCACCTCTTCCCGTGAGGGGATCTGTGTAGCGCGATACTTCGGCGTTGGTAATTCAACCTGAGTCATCAGTTTCCTCCTACTTCGCATTTCCGCTCAAGCGCTCAAAGTAGTAGCGCGTCATATTCTCTGGGCTAGCACCCGAGCGCCGAGTTGAGCGCTGACGCTCCAGCTCACGTTCAACCAGATCCTTATCAAGGTCAAGGAACTCAGTTGCCTCAACATCGTCCACAACTGCGCGATCAAAATAATCATGGAGCGACTTCATTGTGATATCGCGCCCACCGAGGCCTGCAATCAACTCGTGGCAGACGAACGGCAAGCCACGCATCGCTGCGCGGCAGTGGGACGACACAATACCACCGATTCCAACGGAGAATGCCTTTTCCAATACGACGAAGCGTTTGGCATTCTTGAGCACATTGCGCACCACTTCTTGTGGGAATGGGCGGAACGATACAATCGAGAGCACGCCAATCTTCTCCCCCTTCGCGCGTCGTTCATCCACGACATCGCGTAAGGTACCCGTAATGGAGCCGAGGCAGACGACGATCGTCTCAGCATCTTCTGTGCGATACTCATGGATCAGCCCACCAGAATTGCGCCCGAAAATATCCTTGAATTCCGCTTGTACCTGCGGAATCAGATCAAGAGCCTCAAGCTGTTTATGATGCGCTAAATAACGCACCTCCGTAAAAGCTTCTGGCCCCACCATCGCACCAATCGAAATTGGATCCTCGGGATCGAGAACTTGGCGCGGTTCATACGGCGGCAAAAACTGATCAACCTGCTCGACTTCAGGGATATCTACTTGCTCTACCGCGTGAGTGAGGATAAAGCCGTCCATACATACCATGACGGGGAGAGAGAGCTCTTCAGCGATACGGAATGCTTGTACGTGAAGATCTGCCGCCTCTTGGTTGTTCATCGCATAGAGTTGGAGCCAGCCAGAATCGCGCTGGCTCATCGCGTCGGTGTGATCGTTCCAAATGTTAATTGGAGCGCCAATAGCGCGGTTCGCTACCGTCATCACAATAGGAAGACCCAAACCTGACGCATTGTAAACAGCTTCTACCATATAGAGCAGACCCTGAGAAGCTGTTGCCGTATAGGCACGGCCTCCAGCAGCCGATGCACCTATCGACGCTGACATCGCCGAATACTCGGACTCGACATTGACGTATTCGCAGTTCTTCAACTCACCCTTTTTCACCAAAGCACTCAAAGCTTCAACGATATGGGTTTGTGGAGAGATTGGATATGCCGCAACCACCTCCGGGCGGCACGCCGCCACCGCTTGCGCGATCGCCTGCGAACCCTCAATCTGTTTAAGCATGTGCGCTCTCCTTCATTGAATTAACAAGTGAGTATGCTTCCTCTGCTGCTGCGACGTTCTTCTCGCCGACTTTACCCGGGAAACGCTCCATAATCGCCGCATCCACCGATTCCATCTTGTACAGACCCGTTAATGCCGCAGCCGCGCCGAGCAACACCGCGTTTGGCACTGTGCGCCCCGTATGCTTGCGAGCAATATCTGCGGCAGGTACAGAGATGAAGCGGCCAGGCTGAAGCCGCGCGACGACGTCACTCAACCCTAGCTCTTCAGGTGACTTTGCTGAATTAATCAGCGCATAACCGTCGCTTTTCAAACCGGCGAAAACATCGAGCACAGGCAGGAGCGTCGGATCTTGGACGATAACGAGATCGGGTTCAGATACGGGTTCACGTGTACGGATTTCCGTATCTCGCACTCGGCAATATGACACCACCGGAGCACCTGTACGTTCTGAACCAAAAGAGGGGAACGCCTGTGCGTATCGCCCTTCAGCAAATGCAGCATTTGCGACGAGATCTGCGGCGGTGACGACGCCTTGCCCACCTCGCCCGTGAATCCTAATCTCTACCATGTAATAAGCGTAAACCCCTCGCGTATGGCGACACGGCACATCAAACGAAAGGTTTTCGTTGCTTATTTCTACCAGCGTTAATGGAACGACACCAACGAACATCATGGAGGACTCAAGTCCCATCCATAAGCGCTACGCACACGGTCACGCGCGGCGCGAGACACCTCGATTCTATCAGTGCGCTCGATGCTGAGCCTTGGCCGAAGCGAAAATGCACAAACTTGCAGCTACACCCAGATTGAGTGATTCAGTGTTGCCCCACATAGGCACTCGCACCCGCGCATCGGCAAGTTTGAGCTCATCGGCGGTGAAACCATGAGCTTCATTGCCAAATACCCATAGTGTAGGGCGTGAAAGATCCACAATCGTGCGATCACAATCGGATGCCGTATTCAACAAGGCGCCAAATGCGTCGCGGGCAAGTGCCTCGCTATGACGTTCAAGGAAGGCGAGCAGAGCGTAGTCTTCTAAGCGTGCGAGATCCATTTCCCCGCCCGCATCGGCAATAAGAACCTGAAATCCATACGAGCGCGCAGCGAGTACGACGTCTACGGCGTCGTCGTCTTCGATAAAAGGAATGTGGAAATAGGATCCGGTACTTGCGCGCACCACTTTGGGATTGGAACACTCCACAGAGCCTTGTGAGAAAATCACGGCACCCGCACCGGCGCCATCGGCGCTCCGCATAATAGTGCCGGCATTACCTGGATCGGAGGTGCCCAGCCCCATCACCACAAGCTTCTCGTTACTCAATACGTCGTCGAGGCTCGGCTCATCGGGAATCGTATAAACGCCGAGTATGCCTTGCCCTGTGTCTGTAATCTCGGAAAAGAGAGAATCTGGGAGCACATGCAGGAAGAAGTCAGCGTCCACTACGGCACGAGCGATATCAGGATGCGAGGCTAGCGCAAGCTCAGTAGCGTAAATATCGCGCACGAGATCGGGGCGAGCCGTGACGAGCTCGCGCACGGCTTGTGGCCCTTCCGCGACTCCTTGGCCGAAACGCACCCTATTTGCGCGCCGGTACAGGCCACGTACCTTTTTGAGCTGCGCATTGAAATCTGACTGAATCTTGCGAGGCATGAGACTTCCCTCAAATAACTATGGCGAGCGACTCGGAGTACCCGCTCTCAAAATACTAAAAGCACCTGCCCTCTACGCCCAAGCAGAGCGTGAACCGAGAGCAGGTGCCTACAGGAATGTAAACACCGCCTGATGGCGAGTTACACACGCGATGAATCATGCACGAGGAGCGTTAACGTCCTGCGGAAGAGCCTTGCGAGCAATCTCTACAATCGCGGCGAAAGCAGGTGCGTCATTGACGGCCAATTCGGCGAGCATCCGGCGATCCACCTCAACCTCGGCAAGCTTCAAGCCCTGCATAAAACGGTTGTACGTCATACCGTTTGCACGTGCAGCAGCGTTGATACGAGCGATCCACAGCTTACGGAATTCATTCTTGCGAGCCTTGCGATCCCGATAGTTGTACACCATCGAGTGCGTAACCTGCTCCTTTGCCTTACGGTAAAGGCGGGAGCGCTGGCCACGATAGCCCTGTGCGCGCTCAAGGGTGGTGCGACGCTTCTTCTTGGAATTAACTGCGTTCTTTACGCGTGCCATAATCTATTCTCCTTCTTCCCTATCACGCTCAGAGCCCGAGCAAACGCTTAACCTGCTTTTGATCGGCACGAGCTACCGGCTGATCGGAGGAGAGACGGCGGGTGACGCGACTTGACTTGTGCTCGAGAAGGTGGCGCTTACCAGCCTGCTCGCGCATCAGCTTCCCTGAGCCCGTCTTACGGAAACGCTTTTTTGCACCGGAGTGCGTCTTCATTTTTGGCATATTTCATGCTCCCTCTAGCCGCTCGTTGCGGCGCTAAGTGTTCTTGTGAACCAAGTGTTCGTACGAACATCGTGTGAACGTGATGAAGTTATTAGTCGTGTGACGTGGCACCTTCAGTAGCGCCCTGATCACCTGTTTCGCCAGCATTTGCTGCGTTCGCTTGCTCTGCTTTTCGTTGAGCACGGCGGTTTTCACGCTCTGCTTCACGCCGACGGCGCTGATCAGACTTAGCCTGCGACTTCTTACGAATCGGAGCGAGCACCATCACCATGGAACGGCCATCCACGCGCGGAGCAGATTCCACTACACCGTTTTCGGCGGCGTCCTCAGCCATCCGCTGCATAAGCTTCAAGCCTTGTTCTGGGCGAGACTGTTCACGGCCACGGAAACGAAGCTGGATTTTCACCTTGTCACCCGCGTCCAAGAACTTCATCACGTTGCGCATCTTGGTGTTGTAGTCGTTATCGTCGATCTTCAAACCAATACGCAGCTCTTTCAACTGAGCATTGGATTGATTGCGTCGTGCATCCCTTGCCTTCTGAGCCTGCTCGTACTTGTATTTGCCGTAGTCCATCAGCTTAGCCACAGGCGGCTTCGCATTAGGTGCTACCTCTACAAGATCGAGGTTTGCTTCCTCGGCAAGGCGCAAGGCATCTTCCACACGCACCACGCCAACTTGTTCCCCACTGGGACCCACAAGGCGCACCTCTGGCACATGGATTCGCTCGTTGATTCTTAGCTCGTTGATACTTGCTCCTCTTAACTTCAACATG
>JALFZJ010000070.1 GCA_022783665.1 Arcanobacterium sp. | reverse complement strand
TCGTCTCACAAGGCGTTGAAATGCCAAACGAGAAGCATTGGGACGTACTTAAAGGTGGTTCAGGCAAGCAGAAGGTAGCTACCACGATGGCACTTGTGCGCCTGCTTAAGGATCTTATTAAGGATAAGGACTTCGGCAAGTACATTGTGCCGATCATTCCAGACGAAGCTCGCACCTTCGGTCTTGATGCGCTCTTCCCCACCGCGAAGATATTCAACGTACACGGCCAGCACTATACGGCAGTGGATTCTGAGCTCCTGCTGTCATATAAAGAATCAGAAAAGGGCCAGATTCTACACACCGGTATTACCGAAGCTGGCTCTACCGCGGCGTTTATCGCAGCGGGCACTGCCTATGCCACACACGGCATCCCGATGATTCCGGTTTACATCTTCTACTCGATGTTCGGCTTCCAGCGCACGGGTGATCAGTTCTGGCAGGCAGCGGATCAGCTCGCTCGCGGTTTCGTGATCGGCGCCACCGCAGGGCGAACCACATTGATGGGCGAAGGGTTGCAGCACCTTGACGGCCACTCGCCGGTCATTGCGTCCACCAACCCGTCAACAGTGATTTACGATCCTGCGTATGCATACGAGATTCGCCACATCATCAAAGATGGCGTAGTGCGCATGTTTGGCGATGGCTCCGATGGACGCGATCAAAACGTTATGTACTACATCACTGTGTATAACGAGCCGATTAGTCAGCCTGCTGAGCCTGAGAATCTTGACGTTGATGGCCTTCTCAAAGGCATCTACCAGCTTGCTCCTGCCGACGGTGACGGCGCGAAGGTACAGCTGATGGCATCAGGCGTGGGTGTGCCGTGGGCTCTCGATGCACGCGATATGCTCAAGAATGACTGGGGTATCTCAGCCGCCGTCTGGTCGGTTACGTCGTGGTACGAACTGCGCCGCGAGGCTTTGGAGGCGGATCAGCACAACTTCCTTCACCCTGAAGAAGAACCGCGTGAGGCATGGGTGACGACGCGTCTGAAGAACGAAGAAGGCCCGTTCGTTGCTACCTCTGATTTCGAAAGCCAAAATCAGGATTCGATTCGCCAATGGATTCCGGGCAAGTACTACACTCTGGGTGCAAACGGGTACGGCATTGCCGATACACGCGAAGCGGCGCGCCGCCACTTCTATATCGATTCTGCATCGATGGTAGTGCGTGCGCTACAGGCTCTCGCTGATGAAGGAAAGATCGATCGAAGCCTCGTCAAGCAGGCAATCGACAAATACGATCTATATAACCCGCAAGCCGGCACCTCCGGCGGCGGTACCGATGAATAGTTTCGCTGAATAGTTCTATAACCGGCATCGAGTGGTATTCACCATCGATGCCGCGAGCGGGCAGCGCGCCCCAGGTATGCTATCGAGCAACCTGGGGCGCTTTTCTCACTTTCGCTTTGCCTCCCCGTTTCCGATAAACTCCACATCAGACGACGAACGGCGAGGTTTCTTCAATGACGCTTATTCATACGGCCTGGGAGTTCTTTCGCCACAAGAAGCTCCCCGCACTTCTCATAGTGTTTTTTCAACTCGCACAAGTGGTGCTGAGCCTATGGCTGCCCTCACTCAATGCTCGGATTATCGACGATGGCATAATCCCCGGCGATATCCCCCTCATCTGGCGTACGGGCGGGCTCATGCTTGCAATTTCGGTACTGCAAATTCTGTGCATGATAGGTGCAATGTATCTTGGCTCGCGTACGGCCATGGAGTTTGGCCGTGACCTTCGCCGATCTGTGTTCCGCACAGTACAGCGTTTTTCGCAAGTCGATCAAGCCAAGCTCGGGGCTCCAACCTTGATCACCCGTACCACGAACGACGTCACTCAAATACAGCAAGTCGTCATGCTGACCTTCACCGTAATGATCACTGCGCCGATTATGGGGATCGGCGGCGTCATCATGGCCATACGGCAAGACGCACGGCTATCGCTTCTGCTTCTTGCAGTCGTCCCAGCACTCGGGCTCATCATCTTCTTTGTGATGCGCGGCCTTACTCCCCGCTACAAGATATCCCAGATACGTATCGATGCCATCAACACTCAACTGCGAGAGCACCTCACCGGCGTGCGCGTTATTCGCGCATTTGGCCAACAGCCGCGCGAACGCAAGAAGTTCGATACCGCAAACAAAGCGCTACGCGACATTTGGCTTGAGATCGGATGGTTTTGGTCGATCCTCATGCCCGCAGCCTCGCTCGTCATCGGCATATCGCTCGCTGCAGTGGTGTGGTTTGGAGGCCAGCGCATTGCCGCTGGCGGCATGCAAGTGGGCTCGATGACTGCCTACATCAACTACCTCATGATGATTTTAGGGGCAGTGATGATGAGCGGCATGATGACGATGATGCTGCCGCGCGGAGAAGTCGCCGCGCAGCGAATCAAAGAAGTACGCGAGCAGACGCCGTCTATTACCGCTCCACTCTCAGCGCAGCCACTCCCCTCCGAGCCCCTCACGTTCGAGCTTGTGGATGCTTGCTTGCAGTATCCTGGCGCAGAACAACCAGTACTTTCGCATATTTCGCTACGCATTACTCCAGGCTCGACTACCGCCGTGATCGGCTCTACGGCATCGGGAAAATCTTCCCTAATCAAGTTGTTGCCACGGCTGATCGATGCCACATCGGGCGCCGTTTACGCTGGTGGCATCAATGTGAAAGACGCCGATCCTGCCCAGTTGCGTGAGCGCATAGCATTCGTGCCCCAAACGGCCTTTCTCTTTTCAGGCACCATCGCCTCGAACGTGGCAGGCGAGATACGGCGCGACGCCGAGGTAGATCGTGATCGCGTCGTCACCGCGCTCAAAGTTGCAGAAGCATTCGAGTTCGTGGAGAAACTTGATCGGGGCATCGATGCAGAAGTGGAATCTGGAGGAAAGAACTTTTCTGGTGGCCAGCGTCAACGCCTCACCATTGCTCGCGCGATCTATAAATGCCTGCCCGATGCAACAGGCAAGCGTGGAGCGGATCTCACCATTTTCGATGATTCATTTTCAGCTCTCGATTTCGCAACTGATGCGAGGGTGCGCCGCAACCTCGCCACGTACCTGCACGGCATTTCGGTACTGATCGTCGCACAACGAGTCTCTACTATCCGTAACGCCGACGAGATTCTCGTACTTGATGACGGCGCTATTGTAGGGCGAGGTACACATCAAGAACTGATGCGTACATGCCCAACGTATGAAGAGATCGTATCCTCTCAGCTAACGAAAGAGGAGGCGGCATGAACCCTCCAGGAGGCCACGGCGGCGGGCATCACGGCCGCTTTGATCCGAATTCGCAATCCACCAAGGATCCAAAAGGAGCAATCAAGCGCCTTGCCCGCACACTTAAACATGATCGCAATAGAATCGCCGTCATCGTTATCCTGCTTCTCATTGCAACAATCTCGAATGTGGCAGCGCCAAAGTATCTCGGTGATGCCACGAATGTGATCGTAGATGGCATCACAGCGAACAGATCAAGCGGCATCGATTTTCCCAGACTCGCCGCAATCTTGGGATTCGTGGTTGCCCTGTACGTCGTGGCGGCTGGGCTCAACTTTGCCGCAAGCTACATGATTCGCACGGTGACGCAACGCCTAGCTTACACATTCCGCAAAAGGGCACAGGAGAAGATCGATCGCCTGCCATTGGCTTATATTGACGCCCAGCAGCGCGGTGATCTTCTCTCACGCGTCACCAACGATATCGACAATATCAACCAGACCCTCATGCAAACTCTCAATCAGGTGATCACCTCGGTCTATACACTCATCGGGGTGCTGGCGATGATGGTGTGGATCTCGTGGAAACTCGCACTGCTCTCCCTGGTCGTACTG
Organism: Arcanobacterium sp.; assembly: GCA_022783665.1. Classification (GTDB taxonomy): domain Bacteria; phylum Actinomycetota; class Actinomycetes; order Actinomycetales; family Actinomycetaceae; genus Arcanobacterium_A. The sequence goes on along the minus strand of JALFZJ010000070.1, from coordinate 6,356 downwards.
CCTCTTGGCGCATTCGTCATGGTGAGGATTCTCAAACTTTCAAAGCCGCAGTTCGCGCAGCAGTGGAAGAAAACGGGCGAAGTATCGTCTATTATCGAAGAATCCTTCACAGGCCTTGACGTGGTAACCGCGTTCAATCTGCAGCACGAATTCAACGACGTTTTCGATCAATCCAACGCTGATCTATTCGAAGCAGGATTCAAGGGGCAATTTCTTTCCCAACTCGCTCGCCCTGTGATGGGTTTCGTATCGAATCTGTCGTTTGTGATTGTTGCAGTTGCCGGTGGGCTGCAAGTAGTGTCTGGCACTCTCACCATCGGTGGAATCCAAGCTTTTATCCAGTATTCACGCCAGCTCGAGCACCCTATAGGAATGCTCGCTTCCATTGCGAATATTATTCAATCGGGAGCAGCAAGCTCGGAACGAGTATTTGAGTTCCTTGATACGCAAGAAATGGCGCCAGACGCAACTGCCACGTACGAAGAGAAAGTTTCTCCCTCTGCCCGCAAAGGCAATATCACATTCAAAAACGTAAGCTTTGGATACGAACCTGGAAAAACAATCATCCACGATCTCACGCTCGATGTGCATAGCGGCGAGCAGATCGCAATCGTTGGCCCGACGGGCGCTGGAAAGACGACGCTCGTTAACCTTCTTATGAGATTCTATGAGATTGATTCGGGCGAAATCCTCCTTGACGGCGTACCAATTAGCGAGTTCTCAATCGATTCTCTACGCGATCGGATCGGTATGGTACTACAAGATACCTGGCTTTTTGACGGCACGATTGCGGACAATATTGCATTCGGCAATCCGAATGCTTCGATGGATGACGTCGTCTCCGCCGCGCGCGCTACGGGCGTAGACCGCCTGATTCGCCAACTCCCCCACGGCTACGATACGCCGATCAGTGACGATTCAGGTTCTCTTTCTGCAGGTGAGAAGCAGCTGTTGACGATCGCTCGGGCCTACCTGTCTGAACCCGATATTCTGATTCTGGACGAAGCGACGTCCTCAGTGGATACGCGAACCGAAATGCTTGTACAACGTGCGATGAATGAGCTGCGCTCTGGGCGTACGTCTTTCGTGATCGCGCATCGTCTTTCGACGATTCGAGATGCAGATATGATCATCGTCATGGTAGACGGCGATGTGGTAGAAAGTGGTACGCACGAGACGCTCATGGCTCGAGGCGGCGCATACTATGATCTATACCAGTCTCAGTTTTCTGGGCCTCTACACTCCTGAACTCACCCATAGCACGGTGGCAGATTACCGCCGACGGCGGCGTACCGAACCAAATCACATGACGCCAAAATCCGCAGAGCGAACATCGCAGAATGCCTCATCATCGCAGACTAAGCCAGCAAGAGCTCAAGGAGCTCATCGGGCGTCTCAACTGTACGCCACGCAAGAGCCCATTCTTCTGGCGTACCCGAACCCCATTTCACAAGGATCGTTCGAATCCCATTGTCTTCAGCACCCCGAATATCGTAGATGCGATCACCGATCATCACCACGGCATCGCTCGCGAGATCCTCTATGTTGAGGCGCTCAATCGCCGAGCGTACAACCTCACCCTTTGTTGATGGCTCGGTACCACTCGGTGCACCCGCGATCACAGTAAAGTACGGCGCAATACCCGTCACTTCACAAACTTGCTGGGCAAGGTTTTCCTGCTTTGAGGTGGCAACCGCCATCGGGACCTGGTGCTGAGCGAGTTTGTGTAGTACGTCTACGACACCCGGGAAGAGGGGCGTTTCATCACGCACCTCATTGTATCTGCGCCGATATTCGTGAACGTATCGCACGAGGTCATCCTCAGCTACACCCAAGAGTCGAAAACCATCAAGCAGAGGAGGACCAACAAGCTCATGGTAGGATTCGGGTGGCCGATCCACTCCGGCGAGAGACTTCATCGTGCCTGCCACACATTGCATAATGAGCGGTGCAGAATCAGTAAGCGTACCATCAAGATCCCATAAGATCGCGCGCAGTTGTGCCACGTGCTATTCCTCCTTGTGTGATGTCAATTGAACGAGTACTGGTTACATGCGTGTGCTGGTGTTGGAATACATAGTATCGTCGATGAGCCATGCCGCAGTGTAAGTATGTGGCACGCCTATGCCCTTGATGATGGCCGAGGCTACGTTGAGTCGCAGCATATTCTCTAAGCATGCGGCAAACCATCGGGGCATGCGGTTAGTCAAACATCGAGACGTCACCAGCCCCTACCCGCCGAATGTCCACACCGCCGTCTGCCATATCGAGAACCGTGGTAGGCCCATCCATCCCGACCTCGCCCTCTACTACACCATCTACTGCGTGCGAAAGACGATCATTGACCTCCCACCCTTCCGTTTGAGGATCAGCGTCTCCTGGGAGTATCAATGACGACGACAGTAACGGTTCCCCGAGTTCCTCAAGGATCGCCTGCACAACGCGATGGTCAGGAATACGCACGCCAACGGTAGACTTCTTAGGGTTGAGCGTCATCCTCGGCACCTCTCTTGTGCCCTTAAGGATAAACGTGTAGGGGCCAGGGGTGAGTTGCTTGATCAGCCTAAAATGAGAGTTGTCAACAATCACGAGTTGGCCGAGCTGAGCAAAATCATGGCAGAGCAAGGTGAAGTCATGCTTCGTTCCCACCTGGCGAATCGTACGGATACGTTCTAAGCCGTCTTTGTTTCCCATCATGCACACGAGCGCATATCCCGAATCGGTGGGAATCGCGAGCACCTCACCTCGAATAAGCCGATCCACGATTTTGCGAATAAGCCGGGGTTGGGGATCTACCGGATGCACATCAATATAAACTGCCACACTTAGAGAGTAGTGCATTTGAGCGCTAGACTGGCAATTACCGACGAAGAGGTGCCTATGTCAACAACTCCTACCCATGTGCAGTCTCAGGGCGAGCATGAATACCATGCGAAGCCACCGTTTCATGAAGACGACGAACGCTATCACCTTGCACTCGCCCGCATTCGCACTCTCCTCGCACATATCGCACCCGAAATACCTGAAGATGAGATTGTGCTTAATGCGCGTCTACGCGAGGACTTACGGCTAGACACCGTAAGCATCTGGGCGTTGGCAACGCAATTGGAGGCACTTGCCCGCGTAGAAATCACAGATCACGATATCCGCGCAGCAACCGATATTGAATCATTATGCACTCTCGCCCTTACAGAGGTGCCGGCGGATTTACGCAACAAACGTAACGATAGCGCGCCGGCGTCGTCGGTGAATCGCGAGAGCGAAGACGACGATCATAGGGAGTCGAGCGGGTCTGGCGCGCAGACATCAGAAGACCTTGCTTCTGCTGCGGCTGATCTTGCCGCTTTCTTTAATCAATAGAGTTTCGTAATGGTGCGTCATTCGTTGTTTTGAGACGCCAGGAGGCGGCTCACTATCTGCCGCACTAGACGCCACCGCTGTGCGCGTTCCTTACGCGTTGTTAGCCCACGCGGTGCAGCCAACGTACCGGCGCTCCTGCGCCCGCATAGCGGAACACCTCTAGCTCATCGTCCCACGCCTGGCCGAGTGCAACGTCAAGCAGACGGCGTAATTCACTGGCATCACCCTGAGACTGTTCAATAGCCGCCCTAATACGGTTTTCTGGAACGACTACATTGCCCACGAGATCTGTCTGTGCGTAGAAAATCCCAAGCCCAGGCGTGCAACTCCAACGTCCGCCGTCACTCAGCGGAGTCCCATCTTCAGTGATTTCGAAACGCAAATGCTCCCAGCCACCGAGCGCGGAAGCGAGCTGCGCTCCTGTACCTATCTCGCCGCTCCACGCAACCTCGCCACGGTTCATATTTGGCAAAGCGGGCTGCTTCGTCCAATCAAAATGCACCGGATATCCGAGTACGCTAGCCACCGTCCATTCAACATGTGGTTGAACAGCCGGTGTAACCGAATGAATGAATATGACACCACGAGTAGTGTATTTTGTACTCACCGTCGACCTCCTGCTTGTGGGTGAAATTCCCCATAACACCCATACAGCAGATCCGGTGTATCTTCAGAATACGTGTAACGCGATGTATTTACAATCGCCTCGCGAAGTTACCATGCATCGCTAGCGCAGCTAATACGTCGCTCACGGCAAGTCAGGCGCGCTGAGCTTTCTCATCATCGGTGAGCATACGGTACGTCAGCGCCCCTGAAGGGCAGCGGTCAATCTGTGAAATAAGCTCATCCGTGCTCGCACTAAGTGGTGAAATCCATGGGCGCTTATCCAAGTCGTACACCTGTGGAAGGGTGCGCACACAAATGCCGCTATGCTGGCACAACTTTGCCTTCCAAATCACGGCGAGGTCTTCACCCAAATACTCTTTCGCGCCGTCTTTTACATTCTCAGCCAACAGTCATCACCTCAACAGCTACGCTGATATACAAAAAGTGAGCCGATCTGAAAAGACCCGCCCACCTCGAAGCTCCCGCAGTTGGATTCGAACCAACAACCCGTTCGATATACGGCGGATAGTTCACGTTGTTGTGAACTGGCTGCGTAGGCTTTATAAGCATGATTGAGGATTATTTAACTTATCTTGCTGCGTGCCATGATTCACGCCAAACGCTCCGCATACGGGGCTACTACCTTTCAAGATTCAATAGTATCGTGCCGTTAGCTCAAGCGTGCGAGGCGGACTGCCTGGCGTTTCTTGCAACGCCGGGATGGTCAAGCGAGACAGCGCGTAGCGTTCGGTCGACACTCAGGTCGTTCTACACCTGGGCTGCTGATACGGGTCGTCTCACTACGAATCCTGCTGTACGCCTTCCCGTGATCCATGAAAAGCCGCCGCTGCCTCACCCGTTGCCAGAGGCAGAGTATCAGCGGGCGTTAGATGAGGCACCGAACCCGTGGCGGATCGGTATCCGGCTCGCGGGTGAAGCGGGTTTGCGGCGTTCTGAGGTGGCTCAAGTAGCGCGGGCTGATTTGTTCCGGGACTTGTTCGGCGTCTCCCTGCGTGTGCATGGCAAGGGCGGTAAAGAACGCGCCGTACCGCTCAACGAGTCGCTAGGTGTAGAGCTTCGGACGTGGCTGCGTGGCCACGTCTGGCTCTTCCCCTCGGGTACCACATCCACGCACCTTACCCCGGATTACGTGGCCAAACGGATACGCCAATACCTACCGCCAGAATGGTCGATGCACTCGCTGCGGCATCGCTTCGCTACAGTGGCGTACGCTCGCACGTCGGATATTCGCGCGGTACAAGAGCTCCTCGGCCACGCGAATCTGAACACGACGCAAAGATACGTGGCAATGCCGGTACAACGGCTCCGCGCTGTAGCATCCACAGCACGAGCCGCTTGACCTGTCTCATTTGAGTATCTCGTTAGCGATGAGGGTGAAGATGTCTTTGCGGAGCGAGTCTACATGTTTGTTGAGTTCTCCGATCTGGTGGCCTTGACTGCGCTGCATGGTGGTGATGAGTCGGATTTGCTCACGGAGTTCGTCGGCTTGTTCAGGATTGACTCGCATGGCGACTTCGTTCCATGTTTTGCGTGCCGAATCCGTCTTTTCGCGCGTCTGCTCGCTAGTTTGTTTCGCCTTGTAGGCGAGATAGCCTGTGATGATTGACGCGATCAGCGAGCACAGTGGTACGAGGATTGCGCCGATAGCGGTGAGGGCTTCAGGAGTCAATACGGTGCCTCCCTCCCGTCTCGGCGGACGTTTCGGTGATTTTGCCTGCCACGTCGTAGAGTCCCGCGGCGGAGAGCCCGATAATGAGCCCTTCCGTTGTGAGCGCAGCGGCGTTCACGTCAAGCGTGAATCCCCATGCAGCCCACTGGTCGAGGAAGCGGAAGATGACGCCGAGGAGCACGGCAAGGAGAGCGCTCCATTTACCTTTAATACCGAATTGCTTGCCAAGGTTCACGACGGCGAGGATGGCGGGCACGGTGGCGAGGGTGAGAGCGTCCATTAGTACACCTTCCCCCGGTTGAGTGCGGACTGTATGGCGCGCACGGTCTGATTCCCCGCATACCCATCGACGGTGACGCCGAGACGCTGCTGCCACGCTTTCACGCTCCGCTCGCCGAGATACCCGTCTGGAGTAACGCCAAGGCGACGCTGCACCTGCCGTACGGCTGTTGAGCCTCCTTTACCGAGCAGCATTGTCGTGAAGTGTGGGCAGTGCGTCCGGTTGTAGGCGGTCTGCCCAGAGAGATACCCGTCTTGTGGGGTGCCGAGGAGCTGCTGGAGGCGACTGATCGTAGCGCGGCCTGCCCATCCGTCTACCGTAAGCTGCGCACCCGTCTTGGTAGCAGCTTTCACGGTTTTGCGTGGCGTCGGGGCGGGTGTGCCGGCGTTGATCTGGTTCGCCCGCTCAGAGAGCCAGGCG
>JALFZJ010000045.1 GCA_022783665.1 Arcanobacterium sp. | reverse complement strand
CGTCTCCCGATTATCGGAGTACACCAGTATTTTCACCGTCGATGTTTGGGTGCCAGCCTCAGCCGCCATATTGCCCTCCATGTTCTCAACAGGTCTTTCAACCACAACACCCCAATACTATCTAGTTTTGGTATGAAACTGATAGTAATGGAGCACGTTCCCAATGAAACCCTACAATGTGTCATACGTTACACATATGGGCGACGGAAATAAACCCGCGCGTTTATCGGTTGCACCCGTAAAGCCAGTGGATGCCATCGGCACCACAGACTTGACAACGAGAAACCCACAATTCCTGATTTGGAGGAACGATGGCTACATATACTCTTCCCGAACTCCCGTACGACTACTCCGCTCTTGAACCACACATCTCTGGCAAGATTATGGAGCTCCACCACGATAAGCATCATGCCACTTACGTAACAGGCGCAAATACCGCCCTTGAAAACCTTGCGGCTGCACGCGAGGCAGGCGATTTGTCGAAGATCAACCAGTTCTCCAAAGATCTCGCATTCAACCTCGGCGGGCACACGAACCACTCCGTATTCTGGAAGAACCTCTCCCCAGATGGCGGCGGCGAACCTGAAGGCGAGATTGCCGAGGCAATCAAAGATTCATTTGGTTCCTTCGAGAACTTCAAGGCACAATTCACTGCCGTGGCTACTGGTATTCAGGGTTCAGGATGGGCGGTGCTTGCTTTCGATACGATTTCCGGCAAGCTTGTGACGTTCCAGCTGTTCGATCAGCAGGGCAATGTGCCCGTAGGCGTTGTTCCGCTGTTCATGCTCGACATGTGGGAGCACGCGTTCTACCTGGATTATCTCAACGTCAAGGCAGACTATGTGAAGGCAATCTGGAACATCATCAACTGGGAAGACATAAACGCACGTCTTGCTGACGCTGTCGCGAAATACAATTCGCTCATCGTCCGATAATCTTTAGATCCTTTGGTGACTGACGCATTACGGCGATCGAGGGCTGTAAAGCTTTACTGCTTGTGATCGTCGTTTGCATCAGTATCTGAGAGAAGCAAAATGGTGGGCGCTCAGATTTGGCTCTGGACGCCCACCATTTTCATGCCTTGTGCGATTCTATTGATTCTGCACTCCCAGAATATCGAGCACGACAGCCACTGCAGGATTTCGGGGATTTTCGGTGGCTGGTTGTTCAATAAGTACTCGCGAACCCACCGGAATGCCCACGAGATGTTCAAGCATAGGATCTTGTGAAATGGTAAGCATCTGTGGGCCTTGGCCACCATACGTTGTATTTGCCACCTCGTTATCCCACGACGTCAACGTGTACTGCAAATACACAGACGCATCGGCGGGAATCTCTTCACCGGAGCCTCTCGCGATAATCGTCATTCTCTGCTCAGAAGGCGCACTGACGCCGTCTTTGACCTTAAGGTTCACCACCGCACTTCCGATGGCACCATCATAGGCTACTGGCAGCTCGCTCAGTGGCGTCTCTTCTGTAGCATTCGGATCGCCTGCTTGCCCGATTCCGAATGCGTCCACGATCTCTACGTAGAATGCAATGGTATCGCCCTGGGCAATACCGGCAGACGGATTACCCTGGGCATAGCCGAGATCGCTAGGGATGCTAAGGATCACATGCGTACCTACTTTGAGACCGCTCAACCCTTGCGTCCATCCCTGGATGACTTGCTGGAGAGAAAACCCTGTAGATTGGCCTCGCTCGAAAGAGGAATCAAAAGGAGTGGGATCCCCCCAGACCTGCCCTACGTAGTTAGCCACCACATAATCGGTCTCTTCAACGACGCGTCCATCGCCCTCCTCGACGATCTTCACCTGCAAACCTTCAGGCGGCGTATCGCCAGGGAATTCTAGGATCGGGTACTTCCCGCTCGTATTGAGGCTTGGAAGCTCGTCGTCAGATGCCTGCTGCACCTCACCCGAGGTTGGAGCCGCTTGCGCTGGATCACGCACGCTGCCAGCATCGTCACCGGATGAGCACGAGGCCAAAGCGCCTGCAACCACCATGCTAGCTACGATGTAGGCTGAAACCTTACGGGTCATCTATTATCTCCCCTCACGGGCGTTCGTGTGCGAAACTCACTCAATCCACTCTAGAGCGTAAGAACTCAGTGGAAAGACTCACCACAAGCGCATGTACCCACGGCATTGGGATTATCAATGGTGAATCCTTGACGCTCAATAGAATCGGCAAAATCGATCGTCGCGCCGTCAAGGTACGGAATCGACATGCGATCAACCACAACTTCCACGCCATCGAAATCACGGATGGCATCGCCGTCTAGCATCCGCTCGTCAAAATAAAGCTGATACATCAGCCCCGAGCATCCACCTGGTTGCACTGCTACGCGCAAGCGAAGGTCATCACGGCCTTCTTGTTCCAGCAAAGACTTCACCTTGGCCGCGGCAACATCGGTAAGAAGTACTCCATGGGTGACGGCTTCGCGAACTTCAGTCATTTCAAACCTCCACTAATTCCGTGCACACGAGCTCAACAACTCTATGCACAATCGCTCGAACGTAATAAGGGTATCCTCTCTTGGTATCGAGCACCACTGCAGAGCAGCCTAATCCCAACCCCAGGTCTGTGCGATATGCGTCACTTGGCGGGCGATATCATGCTCACGCCGCTTAAGCTCGGCGGCGTCGAGGCTATGGGCGATAGTAGCGTTATCAAGATCTTCGAATGCTTCATGCGGGTAGACGTCGTATGCGGCGGCAAGACCCAGATTTGGCAGTTCGCCTTTGCGCAAACCCGATGTTTGCGCCATCACTACAACCGGTACGCCTACATCTTCACCAACTTGCGCGAAAGCATGCAGGCCGCCAGGCATATCCACCGCGATAGGGCCGCATGCATAAACCATGAGATCACAAGCGGCAGCTACATCAGCGAGTCGATCCATGCCGAGCGATTCCAGATTGACATCAGAGAGCAGCCAGCCTCCTAGATCGGTGAAACTTGCGCCAAGGGCGTCAAAGAGCAGCCCTAAGCCTCCACCGACCCCGCTATAGGCGCTCACAGCGCTAACGGCGTCTCCCCCTAGCAAAGAGGTGCGCACAGAGTTGCCCGCCTGTACAATCTGCGCCGCCCAAGCCCCTGCGATCCGTTCATACGCTTGAGCCTTGGCAGGCAGGACGCCGCGATTTATCCACGAATACGCCATCCCTGAAAAGCCTAGCAACGCAAGCGAATATGGATATGTAACACGCAGCGAGGTACCTGAGAGATCAGATTTGAGCTCGCTTATAGCAGCAGTGAGCTCACTTTGGATCAGCTTCTCAGCCATAAACGTATCTGCCACAGGCGCATGCGCCACGCCAGAATCGATAATCTGGCGCCCCGAATACGCTTCTAGCATCCCGATACCCAGATCTGACGTATATGCCATCTGCGGCAGGTGCACTAGCACCTCGCGAGCCCCGTTAGCTACAAGATCACAAGCAGCGTGCATGGCCGTAGAAAACCGCGCACTACTCCCCCAGGGATTATTGGTATCGCAGCTCGCATCATTGCCTTCACTGCCAGTATTGCTACGAACGCCATGCCAAACGCTACCCGAGGCGAGGTCAAGAACAACGCGCCGTGCGTCGTCCATCATCCACAGCCTCTCACCACGTGAGCCGGGCAACTCAATTTCGCTCACATCGGGAAACCTCGATTGAACGACGCTTTCCAACCCTGTACCAACGAGCGGCATGGGATCACCGTCAGAGAGGATGTAGGAGATAATCTCATCAGCCGGGCGAACATCGCGCCAAGCAGCGCTGCATATCTGAGCCACTTGAGCGGGCGTAAACCCGTGCATCGCTGATGCTCCGAGCACTATCCGCATTATTCACCCAGTTTCGACAACAACAGTGCTTCAGCAACGATCGCATTTTGCCAATCTCCCAAATGCAGCGACTCGTTCGCCGAGTGCGCACGAGAATCTGGATCTTCCACACCAGTCACGAGAATCTGGGCCTGAGGAATCACGCGCTTAAAGTCCGATATAAATGGAATGGATCCACCTACGCCAATGTCTACCGGTTCAGTTCCCCACGCTTCGCCCAATGCCCATTTCGCGATATGAGTCGTTTCGGTGTTTCCATCCGAAATAAATCCTGGGCCTTGGTCTGTGATCGTCACAGCAATATGGGCACCGAAAGGCACATGGCTTTCTAGATGCCTTTTCACAGCCGCGGCAGCCTGTGCTGGATCCTGCATAGGCGCCACACGCAGCGAGAGCGAGAACGTAACCTCCGGCAGTAGCGTATTTGACGCTCGCGCAACTGACGTGACGTCCATGCCGATTACCGTAATCGTTGGTTTCATCCATAGCCGTGAGGTGAGCGAACCAGAACCGGCAAGCTCAACTCCAGGCAAAATACCCATATCCTGGCGTAACTCGTCTTCTGGATAGTCCACGTCTGTGTCATTACTGCCAAGCAGCCCATCTACTGCTACTTCCCCCGCGTCGTCATGGAGAGTTGTGATGAGGCGCGAGGCTATTGTGACGGCGTCGAGTACAGGCCCTGAATACATACCCGAATGGAGCGCGTGATCGAGTACCTTTATTGTGACGTCGAGGGTGACGACGCCGCGTAGGCTCGTCGTAAGCGAAGGCGTGCCTACTTTCCAATTGCTCGAATCTGCTACGACAATAACGTCGGCAGCTAGCCGATCTTTGTACGTCTCGAGGAATGACGCAAACGTGGGTGAGCCGATTTCTTCTTCACCCTCAATAAACACAGTAATACCGACGCCAGGATCAGCTGCCTCGATGGCCGCAATATGAAGCATGACGCCGGCTTTATCGTCGGCTGCCCCGCGCCCGTAGAGCCGCTCCCCTATGCGCTGCGCACGGTATGGGTCGGTGTGCCACAAGGCTTCGTCGCCTTGCGGCTGCACATCGTGATGAGCATATAGCAGTACGGTTGGTTTTCCTTCTTCACCCTCGCGATGAGCCAGGATGGCGGGTCGCCCCTGCAGACCGTCTGGCGTAACGTGATGGATTACCTCAGTATCAAAACCGAGTGCTGAGAACTTCTGTGCGATCCACTGTGCAGAGGTTTCAAGCGTCGATTGATCGAAGGAATCGGCCGAGACGGAAGGAATTGCTACAAGGTCGATCAGGGAATTAACCGATGATTGAAACTGAGCTTCCACCCGGCTGCGGATATCTGTAGTAGTGTTCATACATTAAACATAACCGCCATAAGGCGCGAATTCGAACCCGCTCGCCCTCGGCGTTACTCTGCACACCATAGCGTCATTTTTTTACGTGCCAACCAGTAGGTAAGATGGCAACAGCTATGCGATAGTGACCTTATCTATCTCGTGCAGGCAAACGTACTGCCATTGTGCATCGTCTACGATGACTCGCAGGCAGAGCGGCGCAAAGCGCGGTCACGGGGCTCACGGGGCTCACGGGGATTGTGCCGGCGCAGCACATGGTAAGGTCACAACGCACATCTCAAGAGAACCGAGACATACAGAAGGACGGCCCATGGTGTTCGGCTTGAAAAAGAAGCAACCTGAGAGCGCGGAGAATGCCGTTGAAGCAACTCCCCCGCTCCCCAAAGGCTATACCCCTAAGAAAGGCACACCGACGCCGAAACGTAAAGATGCGCAGGCTGCCAATATGCGGCCGGTCATTGCGGATCATTCCAAGATGACGAAAGAGCAGAAGAAGGCTGCCCGCGCGGAAAACCGCCGTCTACAAGATGAGCTCTACCATAAGCAGCAGGTTGCGATGCGCACTGGCGATGAGCGCAATATGCCTTATCAGCACCGAGGGAAGGTGCGGCGTTTTGCCCGTAATTATGTAGATGCTGCTGCTCCCGTGTCGGCGTTTTTTATGCCGCTGGCAATCTTGTTGATCCCCGTGTTCTTATTACAGGCGCGCTGGCCACAAATAGCGATGTACGTGACGTACGGCTTCTATCTTATTTTCATCACCATGCTCATTCACGCCATTACCGTGGTACGCAGGGCGAAGCTGCTCACCGCCTACCATTACGGCGAAGATGAAGTCCCACGCGGATTTACGTGGCAGATGATTGGGCGTGCATTTTATCTGCGGCGTTGGCGCTTACCAGCGCCACAGGTTAAGCGCGGCGAGTTCCCTGAAGGGTCCACACTCGCCGATCTCAAGGCTGCACGCAAAGCGCATAAGGCTGCTAAGAAAGCAAAATAGAGTCAATCTGCCTATATTCGGCGCTACCCGCCATATTCGAGTATGTGACGCCATCGGCCGATTCACATTCCCGCGCCGCATACCCTCAACTCGCACTTAGGAGACGACATGACCCAACTCAGTACATCATCGAGCCTCGATACTACGCTGCCACTGATCGCTTGCGGCGTGATAGCACGTGACGGCGGCGAGGTAGCTCTCGCTTATAGCGACGACTTGCGCGAATTAGCCTCAGATCCGGGCTTTTTTGATGCAGTAACGGCGTCGCTGAACTCCGTCAATGCCTCTGCCCAGCAAGGCGCTCTGACGCAAATACCGGCACCGAACGGCGCCAAAGCGCGCCTGCTCGCAGTGGGGCTTGGTGAGGACGCTACCTGCGACGCGTTACGCGAAGCAGCAGGAGTTGTTGCCCGTGCTGCCAGCGGAGAAGAGCTCCTCACAATTGCCTTCCCTGTGGCGTCAAGCGCGCAGCTCGAAGCCGTGGGTGAAGGAGCCCTGCTCGGAGCCTACGAGTTCACCTCATACAAAAAATCCCCCAAAGACGCCGTCTCAAATATCACGATTGTGTGCCGACATATCCCCGAAGCTGAAGCCATTGTGGAGCGTTGCACGATCGTAGCTGAAAGCGTGAACCGCGTACGAGACCTCGTCAACACTCCGGCAAGCGATCTTCACCCAGACACGCTCGCACAGATTGCCCTCGATGAAGCGCAGGCGGTTGGATGCTCGGTGAAAGTGTGGGATCTTGATGCCCTGAAGGCAGACTCGATCAACGGCATTGTAGCCGTAGGTGCAGGAGCTTATGCGGAACCACGGTTAGTTCGTGTGGAATGGAATCCACAAGATGCTCAGGGCTTCACAGCACTCGTTGGCAAAGGTATCACTTTCGACTCAGGCGGATACTCGATCAAACCTGCCTCATCGATGGTAGAAATGAAAACCGATATGGGTGGCGCTGCCACCATCCTTGAAACGGTGATCGCAGTAGCACGTTTAGACCTTCCCACGAGAGTTGTGGCATGGATGTGTTGTGCTGAAAATATGGTGTCTGGCACGGCTCAGCGTCCAGACGATGTGATTCGTTACCGCAATGGCATCACGGTAGAGGTCAACAATACGGATGCCGAAGGCCGCCTGGTGCTTGCCGACGGGCTCATCTGCGCAGTAGAAGAGCAACCCGACGCCGTCATCGATATTGCTACACTGACGGGCGCGCAAATGGTTGCGCTAGGAAATCGCACAACTGGAATTATGGGATCTCCTGATCTTCGTGAGGCAGTCACTTTGGCTGCTGACGCTGCCGGCGAACCGGCATGGCCAATGCCTCTACCGCAGCACTTACGCTCTAGCTTGGATTCAGATATCGCCGAAATGAAGAATTCTGGCACGCGTGATGGCGGAATGCTGGTGGCAGGATTATTCTTAGAAGAGTTCGTTGGGGATACGCCGTGGGCGCATATTGATATAGCTGGGCCGTCATTCAACAGAGAATCAGCCTATGGATACATGCCTAAGGGAGCAACCGGTGTGATGGTTCGTACGCTCGTTCAGTATTTCGAGACTCTCATTCAGGATTAATATCGCCGAGATACCCGATGAATAACTCGAAGCTCTAGCTGGTGGGCAGACGACGCTCACCAGCTACGCGCCATCTGCGCTGGATGCGAGTGCACCGAGGGCTCGCCCGCCCAGTAGTTCGCTCGATATCTCGTGACCACGTGTAGTCACGTGTATTACTTGCGGGCGTGGCGCACATTCCATTCACGCATTTCTCGCGGATATCCGCTTGCGGCGACATCGAAGAGTGGAATTCCAAGCGAATCAGCGAGGTCTTCTGCGGCGGAAATATCTGCGATTTTCCGGCGCGTCCACTCCCCATCCACTGCAATAAGCACAAGCGCTGCTGCCTCGCGCGCGGTGGCCTGCTCGAAGTACGCGCGCACACCTTCACGGCTCGACGCAAATTCGCTCAGGTGGCGCTCGTTATCACTTCGTTGGGCGTGAGTCGTCTTATTGGATGCCCACACTTCGCGCAGCGGTTTCTTCTTTCGTGAAAACAGCCCCATAACTGCGCTCCTTTTGTTTCTCAACATCCAGTTCATCTGCCAAATAGAGTACCCTAAGAAGGGCATATCATCAGCGGTAAAATCACCGATCGGTATAAAGAGTTTTCTAGCATGATGCCTCAAAGACTGGTTTCTGCTATAAGAATCTTTTATTTCTAATCGGATTTTAACGGATAATAGTGCTTGAATTAGAGCGTTAGATGTGGCTTCGGCCAATACAGAGATTACTCAAGGGAGAGGTACGTGGCAGACACACAAGAATATGATGTGGTGATCCTCGGTGCGGGTTCTGGCGGCTACGCCGCAGCTTTGCGCGCAGGGCAGCTGGGTCTTACGGTTGCACTGATTGAGGGTGACAAGGTTGGCGGCACCTGCCTCCACCGTGGTTGTATTCCGACGAAAGCGCTACTTCACGCAGCAGAGCTAGCAGATGAAATGCGTGAAAGTGCCGCAATCGGTGTCAAGGGCGCGTTCGAAGGCATCGATATGCCAGCGCTCAATGAATACAAAGCGAGCGTGATTGCTGGCTTGTATAAGGGCCTACAGGGGCTAATTAAGACGCGCGGCGTCGAAGTATATAACGGCTGGGGCCGTCTCGTGGCTCAAGATACCGTCGAGGTTAATGGCCAACTTGTAAAAGGCAAGAACGTTGTTCTGGCTTCTGGTTCTTACTCTAAGACAATCGGTCAGACGATTACCGAACGCGTTATCACCTCCGAGCAGGCACTTGAAATGACTACCGTGCCGAAGTCGGTGGTTGTACTTGGCGGCGGTGTGATCGGCGTGGAGTTTGCATCTGTGTGGGCATCCTATGGTGCCGAGGTGACAATCATTGAGGGTCTCGATCACCTTGTGCCGAATGAGGATTTGTCGGTGTCGAAGCAGCTCGAGCGGGCATTCCGCAAGCGCAAGATCACTTTCAAGACGAAGACGATGTTCGACCACGTTGAAGAAGATGCCAATGGTGTGCACGTCTTCACCCAAGATGGCAAGCAGTACGATGCAGAATATCTCCTGATCGCAATCGGCCGCGGCCCAGCCACGGCGAACCTCGGATACGAAGAACAAGGCATTCCGATGGATCGCGGATTCGTACTCACCAATGAAAGGCTGCATACGGGCGTGGCCAACATCTACGCGGTGGGCGATATTGTGCCAGGTGCGCAGCTCGCGCACCGCGGGTTCCTACACGGCATTTTCGTGGCTGAAGAGATTGCCGGGCTCAACCCCAAGCCAATCAATGAAGACTTCATTCCCAAGGTCACGTTCTCGAATCCGGAAATCGCTACCGTAGGCCTGAGCCAGCAAAAGGCCGAGGAGAAGTACGGCAAAGATAATGTTGAGGTGTTCGAGTTCAATCTTGCCGGCAACGGCAAGTCACAGATTTTGCGCACCCAAGGATTTACTAAGATTATTCGTGAAAAGAACGGCCCAATTGTAGGCTTCACTGCAATTGGTGCACGTATGGGCGAGCAGATTGGTGAAGGCGAATTGATGGTGGCCTGGGAGGCCTATCCGGAAGACTTCGATTCCTTGATCCACGCCCATCCAACTCAGAATGAAGCCGTCGGTGAAGCACTTCTCGCAATTGCGGGCAAACCACTTCACACCCACAACTAAAGGTAGGTAACACACAGATGTCTGAAGAGATTAAGATGCCCGCTCTGGGCGAATCCGTCACCGAGGGTACTGTAACCACATGGCTCAAAGCTGTGGGTGAAGAAGTAGAGGTAGATGAACCACTGCTCGAAGTATCAACCGACAAGGTAGATACCGAAGTGCCCTCACCAGCCGCTGGCATACTTGAGAAAATCGTCGTCGACGAAGACGAGACCGTAGATGTAGGTACCGTGCTGGGCTACATTGGTGACGGTTCTGGCAGCGCTTCGAATGGCGACGCTCAAACATCAGAAGCTGAACCGGAACAGGCCGCCCCTGCTGAACAGGATGCCCCTGTAGAACCTCCTTCACAGGAGAGCGCACCGGCACAAGAACCTGCCGCACCAGCTGCGACGCCTGCATCTGATGCAGGAACGAGTGGTGGCACCGAAGTGAAAATGCCAGCCTTGGGCGAATCCGTCACCGAGGGCACTGTAACCACATGGCTCAAAGCTGTGGGTGAAGAAGTAGAGGTAGATGAACCACTGCTCGAAGTATCAACCGACAAGGTAGATACCGAAGTGCCCTCACCAGCCGCGGGTGTGCTATCTCAGATTCTCGTCGGAGAAGATGAAACGGTAGACGTTGGTACCGTACTGGCTTATATCGGTGGTGAGGCCGCTGCACCTGCAGCTGAACCTCAGCAGGAATCCGAGCCAGAATCGGCTGCTGAACCACAAGCACAACCGGAGCCTGCGCCAGCACCTGCTGAGCCAGCACCTGCTGAGCCAGCACCACAGCCTGCCGCCCCTGAGGCGCCAGAGCCGCCGAAACCTGCACAAGCTGAGCCAACACAGGCGCCTTCTGCACCTTCGGCGCCCACTCCACCGTCACCAGCTGCGGCAGTAGCGGACGAGTCAGCATACGTCACCCCGATCGTTCGTAAGCTCGCGAAGGATCTTGGCGTAGATCTATCGAGCGTCAAGGGCACTGGCGTTGGAGGGCGCGTACGGCGTCAAGACGTCGAAGCAGCAGCAGAAGCTGCCAAGGCGGCCGCTGCAGCACCGGTGCCTGCACCGTCAGCTCCGAGTGCCCCTGCACCATCGGCTGGCTCAGTGAAATCTCAGATCGCCCAGAAGGCATCCGAGGCGGCCTCGCTTCGGGGCACCCGCCAGAAGATGACTGGCCTACGCAAGACGATCGCGAAGCGCATGGTGGAGTCGCTTGAAACTTCAGCACAGCTCACCACTGTGATGGAAGTGGATGTGACGAAGATTGTGGCTCTTCGCCAACATGCGAAGGACGGATTCCAGGCTCGTGAAGGCGTGAAACTCACGTACCTGCCATTCTTTATTAAGGCCGCTACTGAGGCTCTCAAAGCCCACCCGATCATCAATTCATCGGTTGAAGGCAATGAGATCATCTATCATGCAGATGAGCATGTGGGCATTGCCGTTGATACCGACAAGGGCTTGTTCGTGCCTGTTATTAAGAATGCTGGCGATTTGAACATTGCGGGTATCTCCAAGGCCGTAGCGGATCTCGCTTCGCGCACCCGCGATGGCTCGATTAGCCCAGATGAGCTGTCTGGCTCCACGTTCACCATCACGAACACTGGCTCAATCGGTGCGATTATTGATACTCCGATTATCAACCAGCCGAACGTTGCAATTCTTGGCACGGGAGCTATCTTCAAAGCTCCGGGTGTGGTTAAGGACCAGGACGGCAATGACGTAATCGCAATCCGTTCGAAGTGCTACTTGTGCATCTCGTACGATCATCGCGTGATTGACGGCGCTAACGCCTCTCGCTTCCTGAAGGACGTCAAGGCACGTCTTGAAGAAGGCGACTTCGGCGCAGAAATCGGAGCCTGATCACGAGTAGTAGGCGGCTCAATAGTAGTTGCGTTATGTAGCTCACTTACTACATAACGCAACTACTGCACACTGGTTTCACGCTCAGGCTCGGTGGCCTGAGGCGACTTGAAAGCTTGCCTACATATGAGGGGTGAAGACGCTCAACGCGTCTTCACCCCTCATATTGTCAAAGGATCGAAGTTTTCACATCAGATTCTTTTCCCTTACAATCGAGAAGTACTTGCCGGTGTTGAAGGATGAGAGTATGGCGAAGAAGGACGCAGCGTCAGCGAAGAACACGAAACCTAAGAAGCGGCGCTGGTATAAGACTTTTTTTGATGCCTACAAGGTAGCTCAACGAACCTATCCGTGGATCGGCTGGGCGATGCTCGCTCTGTTCGTAGGCACAATCGCTATCGGCGTCGTCGTCAGCATATTGACGACGAACTGGGTAATGTGGTTGATCTTCTTTATCATGCTTGCCCTCCTTGGGCCTCTCATTCTGTTGACTCAACTTGTAAAGAACGCCTCGTACCAGCAAATCGATGGCATGCCCGGTGCTAGCGGTGCCGTGCTCAACCAGCTCAAGCGAGGCTGGGTTGTTGCTCAAGAGCCCGTCAGATTCAACGCTCGCAGCCAAGAGATGGTGTTCCGCGTCATCGGCCGGCCTGGCGTCGTCCTTATTGGCGAGGGCTCGCGCGCCCAGGTCAATAAGATGTTTAATGACGAGCGCAAGGCGATCAAGCGCATCGTGCCGTCTGCTCCCGTTCAAACAGTCCATGTTGGGCATGAAGAGGGCCAAGTACCCCTGAAAAAACTTCAACGCACAATAGCTAAACTGCCGAAGAAGATCTCCAACGCTGAAGTGGCCGCTTTAACCGCTCGCTTTGACCGCGTGAATACGAACAGCCTTCCCATCCCCAAAGGGATCGATCCGAATAATATTCGCGCCAACCGCCGTGCAATGCGCGGATAGCTATTTCACAAAGACGCGCCGGAAAATGGTCTCGGACGCGTCCATATACTATTCGCTTAGTTCTTGAATGTTGAGAACACCCGATAGCCTCCACTTCCCTGCGATTTAATGACTATGGTCATGGTTGTCTGGCATCGCCAGCACAGCGAGACCTTCACACTGTTCACACTCAAGGAGCTTACGTGTTTAGTACAGTTGAGGAAGCCATTAGCTTCATCCAGAAAGAAGAAGTCGAATTCGTAGATATTCGGTTCTGCGATCTTCCGGGTGTGATGCAGCACTTTTCGATTCCCGTAGAGACCTTCGATGAAGATACTCTCACCGACGGTCTTATGTTTGACGGCTCATCGATTAGGGGCTTTACTGCAATACATGAGTCAGATATGAAGCTCATTCCCGATCTCAGTACAGCCTTCGTTGATCCCTTCACCAAGCGCAAGACGCTTGTTATGAATTTTTCAATCGTAGATCCGTTTACGAACGAACTCTATCTGCGCGACCCTCGAAATATCGCCGCTCGCGCCGAAGAGTATCTGCGCTCCACCGGCATTGCGGATACCATATATTTCGGCGCCGAAGCAGAGTTCTATCTCTTCGACGAAATCCGTTTTGATGACCAGCCACAAACCTCCTTTTACTGCATTGATTCCAAGGAGGCATGGTGGAACACTGGACGCGAAGAAGAGGGCGGCAACCTCGGATACAAGACGCCGATCAAAGGCGGCTATTTTCCAGTAGCTCCCAATGACCAAATGGTAGACCTTCGCAATGAGATGATGGCCAACTGCAAATCTGTAGGCCTCGTCATGGAGCGCGGCCACCACGAAGTAGGAACGGGTGGCCAACAAGAAATCAACTATACGTTCAATACCTTGCTTGCCGCGGCGGACGATATGATGAAGTTCAAATACGTCATCAAGAACACCGCTTTTCAAGCGGGCAAAACTGCCACATTCATGCCCAAACCTATCTATGGCGATAATGGTTCAGGCATGCACTGCCACCAATCGCTGTGGAAGAACGGGAAACCTCTGTTCTACGACGAAAAAGGATATGGATCGCTTTCTGATCTTGCTCGCTGGTATATCGGCGGACTACTGGAACACGCTCCCGCGCTGTTGGCTTTCACGAATCCGTCAATCAACTCATTCCACCGGCTTGTGCCCGGATTCGAAGCGCCGGTGAACCTTGTGTATTCGGCACGCAACAGATCCGCATGCATCCGCATCCCAGTGACAGGATCGTCTGCGAAGGCCAAGCGTGTAGAGTATCGAACCCCAGACCCATCTGCTAATCCATATCTTGCATTCGCAGCCCAGCTTATGGCGGGTCTCGATGGCATCAAGAACCGCATCGAGCCTGCTGATCCTATCGATAAGGATCTCTATGAACTTCCTCCTGAAGAGCACGCACAGATAGCGCAGCTCCCTGAATCGCTTGAAGACGCCCTAAGAGCTCTTGAAGCCGACCATGATTGGCTCACTGAAGGCGACGTCTTCACAGAAGATCTCATTGAGACGTGGATCGCGTACAAGCGTGAAAAGGAAATTGAGCCACTGCGTCAGCGCCCGCACCCGTACGAGTTCGCACTCTACTACGATCTGTGACGGAGCATACACCAGTAGCGTTACAGCCCGTAGAATACTCGCTCAACGACGCTGCGCGCCTGGCGCGCAATACGCAAATAGCGTTCTACAACCTCGTGCGGGTGGCCGGTATCAACCCCCATCATTGACGCCACCGCAGCGAGGTCGTCACTAGCATGTGGTAATACGTCTACCTTGCTGGAGGTAAAACGCCCGCTTGCAAGCACATTCAAGTTGCGCAACCGAGACGCGTCGCTCCATGCCTGGCTCAGCACGCCAGCGTCGTCATTGCTGATCATCCCTGCACGCACGAGCGCTCCGATAGCATCCAAGGTACCCGTTACCCGTAAAAGCGGCGTATCACCAGCATGTTCAAGCTGCAGGAGCTGCACACACCACTCCACATCCGAAAGCCCTCCCCTGCCGAGCTTCACGTGCCGTGACGGATCAATACCGCGAGGCATACGCTCACGCTCAACACGCGCTTTCATCATACGGATTTCCCGCACGCGTTCATCACTCAAACCACCGTCGGGATAACGAATCGGGCAAATCAGTTCCATAAAACGCTCGGCAAGAGTGTCATCGCCACACACCATGCGAGCGCGAAGAAGGGCTTGCCGCTCCCACGTCTCTACCCATCGCGAATAGTATTCCGCGTAGCTATCGATGCTGCGTGAGAGTGGGCCATTCTTTCCTTCGGGCCGAAGAGCCGCATCTACCTCGAATACCGGCTCACTTTCAGCCGCACTAAGAAGCTGAATCACCTTTTGTGCCACGAAGATAGCGAATCTCTCACCAAGCTCCAGATCCACACCCGGATGTACGCTATGCACAAACAATACGTCGGCATCAGAAGCAAACGAGAGCTCCCTGCCCCCAAAACGCCCCATTGCGATAACCGCGATATCGGCCACATCGCGCTCAATACCAAACTCGCTGCGGGCAGCTCGCCGTGCACCCTCAAGAGCGGCAGCGATAGCAATATCTCCCGCATCGCTGATCGCACGAAGCACAGCGTCGAGCTCCCCAATGCCAAGTGCACTCGCCAGAGCTGCACGCAGGAGTTCTTTACGGCGGATAAACCGCCCTGCATCGGCAATCTCGCCAGGCTCGCTGCGCCGTGACAGCATCGAATCCAACTCGTGACGCAAAGTGCTTGCACTGCGCGGCTCAAGATCATGATCGTCTTCCAGCCACGAGATTGCTTCGGGCAGCAAAGGAAGCTGATCGGCAATAAAACGTGAAGTAGAAAGGAGCTGCGCCAAACGCTCCGCCACGGATCCCGAATCACGCAGCGTGCGCATATACCACGAGGTGTGCCCCATTCGTTCGGAGAGCACACGGAAGGATTTCAAACCGAAGTCCGGATCTGGCCCATCAGCGAACCAACCGAGCATTACTGGCAGCAGATGCTGCTGGATCGCGGCGGTTCGAGATACACCTTCTGTAAGCGCATGGATATGATGAAGTGCGCCTCTAGGATCTCGGTATCCCATTGCGGCAAGCCGTTCTCGGGCAGCGTTTTCGTCAAGAGCAATGTCGTCTACCGAGAGTTTGGCCACCTCAGGGAGCAAAGGGCGGTAGTAGATCTCCATGTGAAGACGCCGCACTTCGTCTTTGACGTGCCGCCAGCGTTTTTCTAGGTCCTCGCTCGAGGTGAGCGCCTCCCCACCCATGCTGCGTGCGATGCGCCGCAGTTCGGCCTGCCCGCTAGGTACGAGATGGGAGCGCTTGAAGCGTTGAAGTTGGATTCGGTGCTCGAGTGTGCGAAGGAAACGGTAATCGGCGTCCAGTAGTTCGGCATTCTTACGCGATACGTAGGATCGCGTACTCAAAGCCTGCAGACCATCGAGGGTATTGCGCACCCTCAACGTCGTATCGGTACGGCCATGCACCAATTGGAGAAGCTGCACAGTGAACTCCACATCGCGCAATCCGCCTTTACCGAGCTTGAGTTGGCGATCTTGATCCTTCTTCGGCACGAGGTCTTCCACGCGGCGTCTCATGGCACGCGAATCGTCAACAAAGTTCTCACGCCCAGCGGCAGCCCACACCATCGGCGCCATCGCATCGACGTATTGCTGCCCCAGTTCCATATCGCCAGCTATTGGGCGCGCCTTGAGAAGGGCTTGGAACTCCCAGTCTTTGGCCCACCGCTTATAGTAGGCCAGATGGGAGTCGAGGGTGCGCACAAGCGGCCCATCTTTACCTTCTGGGCGTAGGTTTACATCAAGATCCCACAGACGCGGCACATCTGTAGATTTGCCTACCGCACCCGATACGAAGGTCGCTAGCTGAGTCGCTATCTCAAGCATGGTGGGCTCACTCAACTGCGGGTCGAAGCTACGCGCCACATAGATGACGTCTACATCCGAAATGTAGTTCAGCTCGCGAGCACCCGTCTTCCCCATCGCAATGATAGCAAGACCCACCTTGGCGCTATCATGCACGGCCTCACGCGCAATCGCGAGAGCAGACTCCAAGGCGCCTCCCACAATATCGGAGATGGCAGCAGAGACTCGGGGCATAATATCCGTGGCGCGAGCTGATACAAGATCACAGGCGGCAACCTGAGTGATGCGGTACCAATAATGAAGGCGCATCGCAGCGATTGCCTGGTCGGGCACCAGCGTTGCAACGGGGAACACAGTTCCACCTACATCCATCAGCTCGGCGTGGATTGCTGCGAGCGCGGACGCTTGCTCTTCGCTCAGCGTGGTATCGAGTGGGTGAGAGCCGATTTTGTGGTCTTGGAGGATATGTACATTTGCCGGGTAGGAAATCAAGTGTTCGGTGAGCGTGCTCGACATTCCTAGGATCGCGAAGAGACGGCGGGTGCTATCTTGCGTCCGGCAGGTTTCATACAGCGCATCGGTTGCGTTGCGCCCTGCGCGCGTGGCTGCCTCTAAAAGACGAATATAGCCCAGGGCTGCTTGATCGGGGTCTGCGGTGTGCGAGATCTGCTCAATGAGCCATGCTTTATCCACTGAATCGAGCACTGGATCCGCAAGAAGACGCTCCGTGCGTGCAACGTCCATCACTCCGGCGCGCAGTAGAAGCGAAGAAAGCGATTCTGAGCGGTTCATTGGGCATTTGTTCCCATGAACTTCATTCGTTCAAACGGCGTCACCTGATGGCGGTATTGCTCCCATTCGTGGCGTTTGTTGCGCAGGAAATAATCGAATGTATCTTCACCGAGCGTTTGCGCTACGAGCTCCGATTCTTTCATCACATCGAGAGCTTCATACAAGGATCGTGGCAGGGCTTGAATACCGAGCGCCTTGCGTTCAAGATCGGTCATATCGTTGACGGCGGTATCGATCGGTTCGATCAGATCATAGTCGTTTTCGATTCCGTCGAGGCCCGCGTTCAAAATCACTGCGTATGCCAAATATGGGTTCGTGGCTGAATCCATAGCCCTGAACTCGATGCGTGCAGCATTTGGCTTTTGATCTCGGATGGTGGGGATCCGAATAAGCGCGCTTTGGTTGTTCTTTCCCCACGCCACATAGCTTGGCGCCTCAAAGCCAGACCACAGGCG
>JALFZJ010000020.1 GCA_022783665.1 Arcanobacterium sp. | reverse complement strand
GCCGAGCACCTGCGTTTTGGCGCCCAGACGGCGAAGCGCTGACGAGTGGAGTACTCTGGCACGGTCGCGCTCGAACTCAGTCCGCGTAGGGCTCTTTGGTTTCTCTTCCGCCCACCGAGATTCGTCACCGTCACTGTATGTTTTGCTCACGGTTCCACAATAGCGCGTATTTACTGGCAAAATAGTGCCATGAGCTCAAATTCGATGAGTCCACACGGTTCCACACACGCTAACACAGCTCCCGCCGATTCGGCCAGTGATGCCGGCGTCGCCTCACAAGCTGGCCCCACCGGTAATCTCCCCGTAGATGTTCGCCGCGCACATGTGGCAGAACCATCACAGCACGTAACGGTGCTTCAATACTCCGCCGAAGCAAGTAAGAACTGGTTCGATTTTGCCACCTGGTACCGCATCTATCCACGCAATGTGGCTACTGTAGCAGACGTTCAGAACCAACTCCGCCGTGCCGCACGCTATGGAGTGCGAGCGGTATCTGTGCCGGCAGCTATTCCATCAGGAGAAGAATCCTACAGGAGCGTCATTTGTGCCGAGGCGAAGCGCCTTGGCGTGCGGCTGCTCATTGATATTTCTACTGCACACACCCAGGCATTGGGCCGCACCCAACCAATTGACTTTCCCCAGATGGCCACACTCATTGAGCAATGGTTTTCACAAGGTGCTACGGGTATTGAGTTGGGGATTGAGATCCTCGAACCTACCTTCCCTACCCATATCCATGCAGGGTACCAAATGGATGAGCTCGGCGCACTGCTCGACTCGCTCAATCCACACGCCGTCACATCAATCGGTTTGCGCGGGCACGATATCGACCTCTTGCGCGAGCATATCAATGATCGGCGCATCCAAGTGATCCGCTCAGATGCCTACGCCATGATGATGGCTCCACACACTGTGCCTGATATGCTCTCCAAAGTGTTTGCAGCCACGGCGATGCGCAACTCTGTGCCAGTGTGGCCGATGACGCGCCATATGATCAATCTGATGGCTGGGATTCTTTCAGGAGAATCTGTGGCGCTGTGCCTGCTCGCCCTGCCTGGCCTCGTGCATTTTGAGCACAGCGTTTTGAGCGATTATCCCTCGCTTCGCCACGCTCTGCGCCTTCGTGATTCTCACCAATTGATGGAGCAAAAAGTAGCGATTTCTAGCGATCTTGAAGCGGAAGTAACTCGAATCTTTATTGGAGACGTCGAGGTACGCATCAACTTCAATACCTCGCGCAGCCTCACGCTTGCCGACGGTGAAGAAGTCCTGCTACGCTCCACGCCAGCACTGAAAAGCTCTACAGATTCACTCCATGCTAGCGGCAACTCCAGTAACCCTGGCACACAAGCAAGCATGCCGGCTACTGCGGCGGCACCGGATACTCGCGTCATTGCGCCGCGTTCTCTCGCCTGGATCGCCCACCCGCAAGATTAAAGCCTGGCCGCACAGATATACGGCAGAGGCACGGGAAGTATTATCCTCCAGAGACGCCGATCTCAGCTTCAGTGATGCGCCTGCGTTGCTCGGCATTGAGTTCTCTACTCTCGAGCCAGTGTTCTGGCAGGTGGGCACGCTTTGCACCTCCTGCCCTGCCGCGTGCACCTGTAGCTGCAGGCGGGTAGGGCTGATCGAGATCCAGGCTATCTAAGCGCGAACGCAATTCAGCAAGCGAACTCACAAGACCAAGCGCATGGCGCGATTCACCGCCCACGGCAAAGCCACGCAAATACCAGCTCATATGCTTGCGCATCTCACGCACAGCTCGATGCTCATCTGCAAAATGTTGCACTGAGAGCTCAGCGTGGCGCATGATGACGTCCGCCACCTCACTCAAACGCGGCCGCATGCGCTTACCACTGCCATGATAATATGCGGCAAGATCGTAAAAGACCCATGGTCTGCCTTGGCATCCTCTGCCGATCGCTATGCCGTCACAACCAGTTTCCGATGTTATTCTCTCGGCATCCGCACACTCAAACACGTCCCCATTGCCAAATACGGGGATATGCGCGCGCTCTTTCAGATCGGCAATCCTGTTCCATTGCGCGCGCCCTGAGTAGTGTTGTTCGAGAGTTCTTGCATGAAGTGTTACGGCTGAAATACCAGCACGTTCACATAACTCAAGGGCGTCATATAACGTCTCGTGGTCATCATCGATACCGATGCGAAACTTGGCCGTCACCGGAACTGTATGCGAACGCCCACGAGATGCACGTTCAGCGCTTCGTACAGCAGCGCTGACAATCTCAAAGAAGAGGTCGCGTTTCCAGGGCAACGCTGATCCTCCGCCTTTGCGCGTCACCTTCGGCACTGGGCATCCGAAATTGAGATCAATATGATCGGCGAGATCTTGCTCGATAAGTATCTCCACAGCTTTTGCCGTCGTGTGCGGTTGCACGCCATAGAGCTGAATCGAACGCACAGGATCGCCTACATCCGGCTGTACCATGCGCAAGGTCTCTGGCACGCCTTCTACAAGGGCACGCGTGGTAATCATCTCGCAAACATACAAGCCGGCCGGCGCAAAGGTGCCGTCAGTCCTTCCGGGTGCCACATCGGGCACACCCGCATCACGCGCCCCTTGCTCGGCGAATTCTCGGCATATCTGGCGAAATGGCGGATTCGTAACGCCAGCCATTGGCGAAAGCACAATGGGCGTACCGAGGCTCACCTCGCCAATATGTACGCTGCCCGAATCCACGCGCCCGTCTCCCCTCTGCCCCTTGCCCGTTGGCTCACGCACCTCGTCATCTCTTCGCCGTGCTACTTGCCACCGAACGCTCTTCTTTTGCACGAGACGTCGGAGCGATAGGTGCGAGGCTCGCTGCGATAATCGTCGTCAAAGGTATCGCGAGAATTAAGCCGATCGAAGCGATCAAGGTTCGCGCAATCTCTTCGGCGACGTCTGCCGATTGTACGACTCCGGTAATGCCGGTGTCCATCAGAGCCGAAACGAGGAGCAGCGGCAACGCTGATCCAACATAGGCGAAAGCTAGAGTGTACACCGTAGAAGCGATATGATCCCTCCCCACGCGCATCGCGCGCGCAACAAGCGTCAAGCGCGGCGCTGACGGGTCGCTTTCATATAGCTCCCACACTGTAGACACCTGCGTGATCGTCACATCGTTGAGGGCGCCCAAGCCTGCCAGAATCATGCCGCAGAGCATCAGGCTCGGCAGTGAAATGCCCGGAATCATGCTAAGAGCAAATTGCCCAGATTCGTCCGTCGCGCCAGATATATTCGCAGCATCAATCGCCCATGCCGCTAAACACGCCGTCACCACTAACCCCATCGCCGTGCCCACAAGGGCTGTTGTAGTGCGTATAGACACCCCATGTGCGATGTAAATGCTCACGATCATCATTGCGGCAGCCCCCGTAAGCACCACCAAAAGCTCCGGCTTACCAACCATCAGAGCAGGGATCATAAACGCCATTAATACTGCAAGCGATAGCCCCAGGCCGAGCATGGCGAGCACGCCTTTCACCCGGGCCACAAGCAAAACCGAGAGCACGTACAGTACTGCAATAATCACCAATGCACGCGAACGGTCGAAATCGACGAAAACATACGCTGGCGTTGCCCCGTCTGTACTTACGCTATCGGGAGAGAACAGTGCCTCCACTCGATCGCCCACATCAAGGCTGCTCGCAACTATTTCATACGGCACAGCTAGAGGTACATCCACCCCATCTACACTCATCGATACGGGAGTCTGGCCGTATTCGTCGGTTGTGCCGATCACCGTCACCACTCCCACAACCCTCTCACTCCCCTGAGCGAAAGTCGGAACAGAACCAACCGGCGTCTCCCCGCGAGGCGACAGAGCCACTAAGCCAATCACGGTAGCGATAATCATCGGAATCACGATCGCAGCCAGAACAACCGCTACCGTGCGCCGGCGCCTCGGATCTACCTCGCCACGAGAGGTTTCAGCCACGTGCATATGCATAGGCCTAATGCTATCAGCGAAACCTGCTGTGGCAGTGAGCAGGTACAATAGATAGAGTCTGCACGAAGGGGGCATAAAATGCAACGGGTTACCCGCCAGCGAACTGCGATTATCGATATTTTGCGGTCTCACAAGTACTTTATCTCGGCACAAGACCTCCACCACCTGCTTGAAGAGCACGGCGAGCGTATCGGCCTTGCTACCGTCTATCGCAACCTGCAAGCACTTGCCCAATCTCACGATGTCGATGTGGTGCGCCAAGAGGATTCTGACATCCAACTTTTCCGCTACTGCGGCGATGAACAGCATCACCATCATCTGGTCTGCCGTTCCTGCGGGAAGACCGTTGATGTGGTACCTACAGGGCTTGAAGAGTGGGCAAACACCATGGCAAGCACACACGGATTCACGCAAGTAACCCACGCGCTCGAACTCTATGGGCTGTGCCCAAGCTGCACCGAAGAAAGGCAAGAGCAATAACGATGGAAACCCTCGAGGTACGTTTACCGATTCAGCTCGGGCAGTTCGTCAAACTCGCAAATCTTGCTGAGAACGGCGCTCATGCCCGCGAACTGATCCAAAACGGCGATATTAGCGTTAATGGCGAAGTGGAGACGCGCCGATCACATAATCTTCGTGCTGGAGATATCGTAGCCCTCGATGACGGCGTGGATTTCATCGAGATTGAAGTTCGGCCTCGATAACACTAGGGCAGGGAGCATCTGCACCTCTGGTGCCTTGGCGCGCTTGAGACACGAGATTACACGGTTTTTCGCTTTCTTCAGTGAGGTGCGCTGTAGCAAATCGGCGCCTTTCTAGGCGAACGCGTTGCGGCCAAGTAGCACTTTCACATCCGCGAATAAGCCCGGCTGCGGCGTCACATTGAATGCCTCGGAAAGCTGAACCACCGTCGTCTTGTCTCGCCCGTGAACGTGTAAATGCACCGGCGCGCTCCCTGGATACATCGCAAGGAGACGCCCGAAACGTTCCATAAGCTCCGATGTGCACATCCTATCCGCTATCTGGATATGAACAGGCGCATCGGGAGAAACGTCGATATTGGGCATCTCCAGATCTTGAGCGTTAAGCGAGATCGCTCCATCGCGAATCAAGGTGCGCCCGCGAAGCACCACAACGTTATCGGATTGCAGGATTCCAGATACCTTCTCATACGTCTTGGTAAAGAAGTTCACCTCAATCGAACCTGTAAGATCTTCTATCACGGCGGTGGCCCAGTACTTCCCCGTCTTCTTCGAGATACGTGGCTGCACTGAGCTGATTAGCCCAGCCACCGTCACCTGCGCGCCGTCCGCCACCGAGTCAGCATCCATCAGCTGCACAATCGTGGTATCAGATGCACGGTTCAAAAACGCTTCCATACCAGAAAGCGGATGATCCGACACGTAGAGCCCGAGCATCTCGCGTTCCACATTGAGCTTGTGGCGCTTATCCCATTCAGGAATATCAGGCACTTCAATCTCTACTCCCTGAGATTCCACCGCACCCAAATCTGCGAAAAGATCGAACTGCCCGCGTGCCTCGTTGCGCTTCACGGGCACTACCGCGTCCACTGCGGCTTCCATAATCGTAAGTAGTGCACGGCGCGAATAGCCCATAGAATCGAATGAACCGGCCTTAATCAGGCATTCAAGCGAACGCTTATTACAGACCTGGAGCGAAACCTTATCCAAGAAATCTTGGAAAGATGTGAATCTGCCCTTCTCATTTCGGGCAGCTATGATTCCATCTACCACGTTTTGGCCCACGTTTTTCACTGAGCTGAGCCCCACGCGGATCTCATCACCGACTGCGCGGTACACGCCGTCTGATTCATTCACATCCGGTACGCGTACATGTATTTGCATTCGCCGGCAATCAGCAAGATAGGAGGCGATCTTTTCCGTCTTGCCCGTATTCGACGTCAACAGAGCAGCCATGAACTCTGTAGGATAATGGGCTTTCAGGTAGGCCGTCTGGTAGGAAACGAGCGCGTAGGCTTCAGAGTGAGACTTATTAAAAGCGTAGGATGAAAACGGAACCAAGATTTCCCAGAGCGTATTAATCGCATCGTCGGAGTATCCGTTATCACGCATTCCCTGAGCAAAGCCCTCGAACTGCTGATCGAGTACCTCTTTTTTCTTTTTGCCCATCGCTTTACGCAAGATATCTGCCTGCCCGAGCGAGAATCCCGCAACCTTCTGGGCGATACGCATCACCTGCTCCTGATACACGATCAGGCCGTAGGTAGGATCGAGGATATCTTTGATCGATTCGGCAAGCTCAGGATGGATCGGCACGATCTCTTGCAAGCCGTTCTTGCGTAGAGCATAGTTCGTATGGGAGTTGGCCCCCATCGGCCCTGGCCGGTAAAGAGCCGACACTGCGGAAATATCGGCAAACGAGTCCATCTTCATTTGCTTGAGAAGCGTGCGCATTCCACCACCATCAAGCTGGAAAATCCCCAGCGTATCGGCGCGTGCCAGGAGCTCGAAAGTCGTAGGGTCGTCGAGAGGGATATTGTCAATATCGGGTACGTCTTTCCCGTTCGCCGCGATATTTGTGAGCGTATCGTTGATCGTCGTCAGGTTCGATAGGCCCAGGAAGTCCATTTTGATCAAGCCCAGCTCTTCGCACTGGGGATATTCGAACTGGGTGAGCACCGCGTCGTACTTAACGTTTTTCATGACTGGAATGACGTCCGTCAGCGGTACGGACGACATAATCACGGCACACGCATGGATGCCGGTTTGCCGCACCAATCCTTCTATCCCCCGGGCTAAACCGAACACCTTTTGTGCGTCTGGATCAGCCTCCACAGTGGCACGAAACTCTGCCGCCTCGGCGTAGCGCTCATGATCCTTGTTGAACATATCGTTCACCGGAATATCTTTGCCCATGATTGCCGGTGGCATCGCTTTGGTGAGGCGATCGCCCATCTCGAAAGGATAGCCCATCACTCGCGCTGAGTCTTTCAGAGCCTGTTTAGCCTTGATCGTGCCAAAGGTGACGACTTGCGACACCTTATCCTTACCGTACTTTTCTTCAACGTACGCAATCACTTCACCTCGGCGCCGATCGTCAAAATCAACGTCGATATCTGGCATGGAGATGCGCTCAGGGTTCAAAAACCTCTCGAAGAGCAAATCGTGTTTAATCGGATCAAGCTGAGTGATCCCCAGAGCATACGCCACCATCGAGCCAGCACCAGAGCCTCGGCCAGGCCCTACGCGAATACCGTGATCTCGCGCCCATTGGATATAGTCGGCCACAACGAGGAAGTATCCAGGAAAGCCCATCTGGGTGATCACGCCAACCTCATAGTCGGCCCGCTCACGGACGTCTTGAGGGATCGTCTCGCCGAAGCGAACATGGAGCCCTTTTTCAACTTCGCGTACAAACCACGATGTTTCGTCCTCGCCAGGTGGCACAGGGAATGCCGGCATATAGTTCGCGCCGTCTTTTGTGGTTTGGAAGCTCACATCGCAACGCTCAGCAATGAGCAGGGTATTGGCGCACGCTTCCGGATAATCCGCGAAAAGCTCGGCCATTTCGTCGCTCGAACGCAGATAATACCCGCTGCCGTCAAACTTGAAGCGAT
The DNA here is from genome assembly GCA_022783665.1 of Arcanobacterium sp. Taxonomy (GTDB): domain Bacteria; phylum Actinomycetota; class Actinomycetes; order Actinomycetales; family Actinomycetaceae; genus Arcanobacterium_A. The sequence continues at coordinate 73,923 of JALFZJ010000020.1, read as the reverse complement.
CGGGATCCGTTAGCCGCGAACCGGAGTTGATGCACAGCATCGCATCTTGGATTTCGGCGTCTTCTTTGCGCACATAATGCGAGTCATTTGTGGCGAGCAGTGGCGCACCAATCTTCTTCGCCAAAGCGATAAGTTCTTTTTGTACGCGGCGCTCGATTTCGATCCCGTGATCCATCAGCTCCACATAGAAATTCTCTTTGCCAAAAATATCCTGGAGCTCTCCCGCAGCGCGATACGCCTCATCTACCTGCCCAAGCCGAAGGCGCGTTTGTATCTCTCCCGAGGGGCATCCTGCAGTGCCAATCAAGCCCTCATGGTACGTCTCGAGCAGATCGCGATCCATGCGTGGCCATTTGCCCATCTGCCCTTCGAGTGACGCTAATGAGCCCATCCGAAACAGGTTATGCATGCCGGTGTTGTTTTCAGAAAGGAGCGTCATATGAGTGTAGGCGCCACGCGCTGAGACGTCGTCCCTCGCTTGATCTTTGGTGCCCCAGGTGACGCGTTTGTCGTCCTTGCGTGAGGTACCCGGCGTCATATATGCCTCAACGCCAACGATCGGTTTAACGCCCGCCGCTTTGGCCGTGCGCCAAAAATCGTATGCTCCAAATAGATAGCCATGGTCGGTAATCGCCACAGCAGGCTGGCCCAGACGCGCCACTTCATCGACGAGCTTCTTCACCTTCGCCGCGCCATCGAGAAGCGAATAATCGGTGTGTACATGAAGATGGGCGAAATTCTGTGAGCGAGCCATGTACTCCAGTCTAGCGAGTTAGTTACCCGAGTTCACGAGCTTAAAACTGCGCCTCGTCACACCCCTACCTAGCGTATAGTTTGTGCGAAAAACGGGTCGCGCAAAGCGTCTAGTGCGTGTTGTAAATCGCTGGGATAGTTGGAGTGGAACTCCACGTATTCTCCGCTGCGAGGATGGGCAAAGCCAAGAGTAACCGCGTGTAACCATTGGCGATCAAGGTGTAGTGCCTTGCTCAGTGAAGGATCTGCGCCATACATCTCATCGCCCACACACGGATGATGAATAGCGGCCATATGCACCCGAATTTGGTGGGTGCGGCCAGTCTCAAGATGTACGTTCACGAGGCTCGCCCGCGCCATAGCCTCAATCGTATCGTAATGGGTGACGGCGAAGCGACCGTCATCTCGTATCCCCATTTTCCATTGGTGGCGGTTATCGCGCCCGATAGGAGCCTCGATCGTGCCCGAGCTCGGATCCGGGTGGCCTTGTACAACAGCGTGATAAATCTTTGTTACGCTACGCTCGCGAAATGCATTCTTCAATCGCGTGTAGGCGAGTTCCGACTTTGCTACGGCCATGCAGCCGGTCGTGCCCACATCGAGGCGGTGCACAATTCCCTTGCGTTCAGCAGGCCCTGAAGTGGTCAGGCGCACTCCCCGAGCAATCAAGGCACCAAGTACATCTGGCCCTTCGAAATTCAGCGAAGGGTGAGCAGCTACTCCTGCTGGTTTATCTACTACGATGATGTCGTCGTCTTCGAAGAGGATCGTGAGCCCATCAACGGGGGTCGCCTGCGGCTCAGCGGGTGGCGGCTTCGGTATCTCCACCTCGATAACGTGCTGCGCGTTGAGTTTTGTAGATGGTTTCGTCACTGCCGTTCCATCAAGGCGTACGCTCCCATTCTCGATGAGCGCCGCTGCTTTTGATCGCGTGAGCCCTGTGATTCGCGTGAGTACAACATCGAGCCGTTCGCCGTAAAAGTCAGGAACGAGCGGATACAACTGCGCCGCCATACTATTGCCCCGCCTCAGCTGTTTGTGTGCGCGATTGTCTCAACTCGCTAATGATGAGCGCAGCAATCCCTATGACGAGCACAACGTCAGCAACATTGCCGATAAACCAACCGTTGTAGTTGATGAAATCAATCACGTGGCCGGTGCCAAAACCCGGAGCGCGCGTAAGCCGATCGATCAGATTGCCGATTCCACCAGCAAAAACAGTTGCGAATATCAGCGCCCGCGACGCACTCGATGCGCGCATTATCAGCACAAACAATGCCACACACAGCATTGCCGCGATAATCGTGACGATCCAGGTGGCAGATTCTCCTAAAGAAAATGCGGCGCCCGGGTTGTAGATGAGCTGCAACTGTAAAAAATCACCGATTAATCTACGCGGAGGTTCGCCGTCAAGAGCACTAATCGCCCACGCTTTGGTGACCTGATCGGCAGCAATCAAAACGACTGCGAGCAATAATGCGGTGATGCGAATGCCAGTTTTTGTGTGCACACCCTAAGAATAACAAGAATGATGGTGGCGAGGCATACACACCTCGCCACCATCATTGCGGTATAAGCATTTTCGCTGATGCGGCTCTTTGCATACCGCAAGCTAATTAAATCTGGTTATCGGAGTTTTGTACATTGTTAAGCAGCTGCTCCAAGTAGCTCTTCAAGCGCGTGCGATAATCGCGTTCGAATTCGCGGAGCTCTGAAATCTTGCGCTCAAGCACAGAGCGTTCTTCTTCAAGCTTCGTGAGTGTGCGGTTATGAATATCCTCTGCCTCATTGACGATACGCACCTTCTCAGCTTCGGCCTCAGCCACGAGACGTTCACCTTCAGCTTTGCCGTTGGCGATATGCTCATCGTGCAGACGCTGAGCCAGTGCAAGCATCTCGGTTGCAGAAGCCGCCTCGGCCGTGGTAGCGGCTGCCGGAGCACTCCCTGCAAGAGCGGATGTATTGCCGGCCTGATCGGCTGGGGTATTAGCAACCTCTGGCGCCTTGTTGTTGATTTCGTTCTCAAGCTCGACGACTCGCGTCTCGCTCGCCTTCAGCTTGGCCTCCAGATCCGCCTTATCAGCAGTGAGTTGAGCAATCGTCTCGGCAACAGCGTCAAGGAAGTCATCTACTTCGTCTTGGTTGTAACCAGTGTCTACGGAGTCTGGTTCTTTGAACTGCATATTGACGACGTCATATTCGGTCAGCAAAGCCATGAGTTATACCTCTGTATCGTAGAGCGTGCTAAAACGCATTGGGTACGTATGGCTGAGCTAACCCAGCCCTTCACACGTATTACAGCTATTTTTCTACCACACTTCGACTAGTGCTATCTACTTTTCTTCAAAATAGCCACAAACATTAACAACTTTCACACGGTTTGGGGCACTCTACCGAGAGCTGACGCCGTACGCCACTCTAGATGATGAAGCTCCGAATAATCATTTGGATCACCTTTACACCGAAATACAGCACGAGGAATCCAATATCGAGCGCAACCGCTCCAAGCCGCAGAGGCGGAATGAAGCGAAGCATGCGAAGAGGTGGATCCGTCAAGCGGTATACAAAATTCGCAATCACAAGGAGCACGCCACGCGGAGTGAAACTCGGATTGAAGATCATCACCAAATCGAGGATCACGCGTGTGAACAGCACAAGCAGATAGAGCTCACACAGCCAGTAGAGAATGATGCCGATCGTCGTCACACAGATACCTTAGCGTAGATATGACGCCGCCGCTTCCCCACCCTGGGCGTCAACCTTCACGCGGTGCGGCGTGAGAAGGAATACGTCGTCTGAAATCCTAGAGAACAAACCATCAAGGCCGAAGCAGAGCCCCACGGCAAAATCGACGATCCGTGCTCGTTCATTATCGGAGGCCTGCGAGAGGTTAAGAATCACTGGCAGGCCTTCACGGAACTCATCAGCGAAGTCACGCACATCAGAAAAAGAGGATACCCACGACGTCACGATTCGTTCAACGTCCGCGCCAGGAACCGAATGAATCGAAGCTACATCTGATTCTGGTTCGTCGTAGTCGGAGTTATAGTCGTTGGTATAGGTTTCGTCTACTGGCTCTTCAAAATCGTAATCGTCATCATAGTTGACGGCTTTTGACGACAAACGATCCAAAAATCCCATGAGTTACTCCTTCTCGCTGTGCTGCTTCAAAGTTATTCGCTAAATCGGTTATCGCGATGATTTGCTCTGGTGTGTTGCCCGCGTAATCGGCGCCTACTCGTCGCCGAAAAGGAATGGAGGGATATCGAGATCAGGGCGTTTGCGCGCAGAGTCATCCTCCAGCACCGGTGGCACATCAAGACCCGATGCATCAGCCGCCTGCTCCGCCGCACCACTCGCCTGGGGCGCTATCGGAGTAGCTAAGTTATTGTCGATAATCCGTGGACGCTGAGCGTGTGAGCCGGCGCGCGAAAAGTTTGGATTCTGGGGAATCGCTGCGGGCTCCTCAACAGCCGCAGGAGGAACTGGCACGCCCTGATTCACTGGGGCATCAGGCTTAGCTGCAGAACGCGCCTGATTTTGCCCTACAGCGTTTTGAATGAGGTAATCGTCGGATTCATCAAAGCCTGCTGCGATTACAGTCACGCGCACCGCGTCACCAAGAGATTCATCCACCATCAAGCCAACGATAATATTGGCGTTTTCATCAACTGCTTCCTTCACAAGCTGTGAAGCCTCAGAGTATTCCTTGAGGGAGAGATCCGTGGAAGCAGTGAACGCGAGCAGCACACCGTGAGCACCTTCAATCGTTGCTTCGAGTAAAGGCGAGGAAATAGCAAGCTCGGTAGCACGCACGGAACGATCCTCACCGGTCGCCTCACCAATACCCATGAGAGCAGTGCCGGCATCCTTCATAATCGCTTTTACGTCGGCGAAGTCGAGGTTGATCAAGCCCGGCTTCGTGATCAGATCTGAAATGCCTTTGACGCCGTTATTGAGCACTTCATCAGCCTTGCGGAATGCCTCAATAATGGAGATGTTTTCTTGAGAGATTTCCAAGAGGCGATCGTTAGGGATGACGATAAGCGTATCTACAGCTTTACGGAGCTCGGTAATTCCATCATTTGCATTACGCGTGCGCTGCAGGCCTTCGAAGCTAAATGGACGCGTCACCACACCTACAGTTAGGGCGCCCGTCTCCCGTGCCGTCTTCGCAATGATTGGCGCGGCTCCCGTTCCCGTGCCACCGCCTTCACCGGCTGTTACGAACACCATATCGGCGTCACGCAGCGCGTCCTCAACGACTTCGAGATTCTCTTCTGCTGCGCGACGGCCAACTGCAGGATCTGCACCGGCACCAAGACCTTGAGAGACATCACGGCCAATATCGAGCTTCGTTTCTGCTTCAGACTTCGATAGCGACTGCGAATCGGTATTGACGGCAATGAAATCGACGCCCGTCAAGCCTTCTTGGATCATACGATCCACAGCATTAACGCCGCCACCGCCGACGCCCACAACCTTGATATTTGCGGTGTTGTTTACCGAGAACATGCTATTCCTTCCGATACCTCAAGTAATACTTGAGGTTATTGGCCGACTACCTCGCGGAAACGGTAAAGAAATATGGACTGCATTTCAAGAGTCTGTGTGGGCGTGTTGCTTTTTCACTCAGTTCTGGCGCTATGGCCACACGGATCACTGCGTTACCGGAGCTTCAGGAAGCGACACATCGATCATGGAACTCTCCGTACCCCACAGCACCGCTAGGAGTTTCGATTTATTAGCATTATCCTCATTGACTCCCCAAATGATCGAGCGGTGATCACCGGTAGTGAACGTGACCTGTAACCCTGCGCCAACATCGATGATGTTGATGCGCTCTCTCACATCGTCAGGTATCGAGCTGAGGATGGTAGCCACTGCCCGCATCACGCGCGCATGCCCTGGCGCCTCCTGCGAAATACGAATCACAGGTAGAGTGCCCTTACGAGCTTGGCTCACTTTGATGAAGGTACCATCGCCAGCAAGAGCGCCGGTGCGCCCATCAGCAGAGTATGCAGCAATGGGTTCCTTTTCCGTAATGCTTACCTCAAGCCCATGGAAAAGCACCCGATCAACGCTGGCAGATTCTACCTCAGGAATACTCTCTACAGCGCGAGCGATAGCCGATGAGCGCGTGGTAAACATTTGCTTCCCATCGAAGGGTTCAAGAGCATCCTTCACCTGCTGCTCACCGATAGCGGCATCTTTGGAAAGTCCCGATACGCTAAACTCTGTGGCATCGTATCGAAACAGAGGCGAAAAGAGCACAACCCATGCCAGGGTCGCTACAAGAGCAAGCGACACACTGGCAATGACGGCGCGAATAAGTCTCGTACGGCGTCTGCGCCTGCGCTGCTCGGAACGCATCGCATTGAGCGACGCAACCGATCCACTCATCACCTCACCACCCTCATAACTTGCTCTTATGCCCGTGCCGTGCACACCGTATGTGCCGCGCCCGCACAGCCCACAATCCTACAGATACGATCCCGCGCCGCTGACTACTGCCAAGGGTAACACTAAGCTCATTACCAGCATCTCACAATGCAACGCTCACGCATCATGCCTCGCACCAAACCGATTGATAAGCCCATCCACAATTTCTCCACCCAACTGAGTAACGCTTCCAGCACCCATGGTGATGATGATATCCCCAGGATCACTGCGCTCTGCGAGAATTCGGGCACCCTCATGCATATCTGGTACGTAGAGCGCCGAAGAAAGCTCCGCAGTAATCGCATCCCCCTCCACGCCGTCTTCAGGTACCTCACGCGCGGCATATACGCTCGTGACGATCACGTCGTCTGCTAGGCTGAGAGCGTGGGCGAACTCACGCGCAAAATTCTGTGTACGCGAATACAAGTGCGGTTGGAAGATCACGCGCACTTTGCCCGACGTCACCTCACGTGCCGTTGTGAGCGTAGCACTGACTTCTGTGGGATGGTGGGCGTAGTCGTCTACCACACGCACACCGTTCACGTCGCCACGCAGATCGAATCGCCGCGCCGCACCTTTGAAGGAACGCAAAGCCACACTCATCGCAGCAGGATCTTCACCAAGCTCAACGCCCACAAGCCACGCACCTGCAGCATCTAGGAGAATGTGGCGCCCAGGCATAAGGAGATCCAGCGAATACGTGCCGCCGCGATATTCGATATCTGCCGAACTCAAGAACCCCGGGCGAGCTGGCACATCATGAATGACGACGTATTCACCGCCTCCCGTGAGCAGCTCACGCCCATCACTGCGGCCAAATGTTCCCACTCGTATTCCCTCACCGTGAGCCTGCTGGGCGAGCTTGAGCGCTTTGTCATCATCAGCGCATACGATCAACATGCCGCCAGGAACGACTCTGCGGGCGAACTGAGCAAAAGCATCAAAAAAGGCTTCCTCTGAGCCATAGTGATCGAGATGGTCAGCCTCGATATTCGTCACAACAGCAATACGTGGTGCGTAATTCAAGAATGACGCATCGGACTCGTCAGCCTCGGCTACGAGCACACTGCCTGCGCCGAGATGGCCACCGCTACGCCCGTCTTGAAGCGAACCGCCAATCGCCCATGATGGTTCCCTCCCGAGGGTATCTAAAGCCGTGGCGATCATTGCGGAGGTCGTCGTCTTTCCATGAGAGCCAGCAACCGCCACAAAATCCTTCTCCCCCGCCGCGAAACGCAAAGCCTGTGAGCGGTGGATGATATTTTGGCTACGCTCGCGCGCAATCGCAAGCTCAGGATTATCAGCCTTAATTGCAGACGACGCCACGATAGTCGCGTCCGCCGGCACAGCGTCTGCCGTGTGCCCGATTGTGACGTGCGCTCCTGCTTGCACTAGATGAGCTGTTACCGCTGAGGCCTCCCTATCGGAACCTGAAACGCTATGGCCTTCCGCGAGGAGCAGCTCCGCCACAACCGACATCCCTGCCCCGCCAACACCGATAAGATGAAACTTCACCGCGCCACCTCCGTGATAATAGATGCCAGATTGTGTGCTGCATCGATCGAAGATACGGCCTGGGCGCGGCTGCGCATGCGAGTCAAAACGGCGTCATCCATGAGAGGCACAACGTGTTCATTCACCCACGACTCAGAAAACTCTTCGTTGCGCACCATCAATGCCCCACCGCCACGCACAACATCTTGAGCATTGAGGGCTTGTTCACCGTTACCGATCGGCAACGGTACAAACACTGCCGGAATGCCAAGCGCCGAGACTTCAGCCACCATACCCGCACCCGCGCGCGTGATAATTGCATCTGCCACCGCATACGCCTTCGACATATCGTTGAGATAGTCGAGCACGACGTAGCTGCCTTCCGGATAGCTACGAGCGATATCACGCACAGGTTCATCTTTTCCTTTGCCGGTAATATGCAGCACCTGGATACCGGCACGCACAAGCAACTCGCTGGACGCACTGACTACTTCATTAATATGCAAAGCTCCTGATGAGCCGCCCGTCACAAGAAGCGTCTTCTTCTGCGGATCAAATCCCCACTCGGCGATAGCTTCAGTACGTAAACGCTCACGCACATCACGCTGCGCAAGAGCCGTCACCGAGGATTTCAAAGGCAGACCGATCGAAAGCGTTTCGCCCTTATGAGCATGGAGTTTCGTGGAAGCAAAGGTGAGAGCAACGACGTTCGCCCATCGGGCACCGATCTTATTGGCAAGGCCCGGGCGGGCATTTCCTTCATGGACGATGAACGGGATACCGAGTTTATGAGCGGCGTAGTACATCGGCGTCGAAACGTAACCTCCAAAGCCCACGAGTACATCGGCGTCACGGGATCGCAGAACATCTTGGGCTGCGCGCACTGCTGATAGAAAACTCTTTGGCAGCATCACAAGATCTTTGTTCAGGTGCCGTGGCAATGGCACGCGTGGAATCATATCGAGCGCAAATCCAGCGGCCGGCACAAGGGCGGTTTCCAGCCCACTAGTGGTACCTACCGCAGTAATATCGGCGCCTGGAACCTGCTCACGCAAGGCCAAAGCCGTGGCAATAAGAGGATTGACGTGGCCTGCAGTGCCACCGCCAGCCAATACAACAGATAGCCTGTGTGAATGCGTCATCTTTTCTTCCTCTTCCTCTTCCTCGGCATTTGACTTCCTCAGCACTCAATTACCTCAGAGTTCAATTACCTCAGCACTCAGCGTCTCTACCGTTCACCCGAGCAGTAGATTACATACCTGCAGGTGCAGATACCGCTTACACCGCAGATCAGGTACGCGCCTTAAACACTGCCGTGGAGCGGCGTATCAAGCGCGCATTGCGCCGATCGGCACCCTGGTGGTCATCGGCACTGCGCACCAGCCCTACCACTATTCCAAGCATAGAATACACGCCTAGCATCGAAGAGCCACCTTGCGAAAGGAAAGGCAAAGGCACACCGAAAACAGGCAGCAGCCCCGTCACAACCGACATATTCGCAAGCCCTTGGCCGCAAATCCACAATGCCGCTCCCACTACCGCCAATTGAGCGTAGCGGTTACGCATGCTGAGCGAGATAGTAATAAATGCCCATCCCAGTGCTAAAAACAAAACCAGTACAACTACCGCCCCGAGCAAGCCAAGTTCTTCACCCACCACGGCATAGATATAGTCGGTCTGGGCTTCGGCAAGATCGCGCCATTTCTCTTTACCGGCACCGAGCCCCACGCCGAGCCAACCGCCGGAGCCGAAAGCAAATTGTGCGAACTCAGATTGCGTCGGATCAACGACGTCTGGCACAGCGAAGAAGTTGTCGATGTAGTCGATCACGCGGCGAAGACGCGAGGGACGAATTGCTACGAGGATGCCAGCAAATAGCGCACCGAGCAAGAACACTATCGCAATAATCTTCCTGTCTAGCCCTGACACCCAAAACATTCCACCGCCGATGAGCACGAAGATCAATGCGGTTCCCATGTCACCACCGGCCGCAACGGCGAGAACTGCTGCAAGAAAGACGCACATCGGCAACGCGAGAGCGCGCCAGGAAGCGAAATCCTTATGATGCAAGCGAGCAAGCACGTGTGCCAGGCAGACGATCATGCCGAGTTTGAGAAGTTCTGAGGGCTGAATTTGGGCAAACCCGAGATTCAACCAGTTTCTGTTGCCACTGACTTCCACGCCAAACAGAGCCGTGGCACCCTGCAATCCAATACACAGCCCGAAAATCCAATAACACATCATTTCGAGCCAGCGAGCAGGAATGAGAGCAATAACGAAACCAACCACTGCAGAAATAATCACCCATGCAAAGTGGCGTAAAGCTACCGAAAAGGAAAGCAATGTGGCCTGGCCACCGCTATTCGTCACCGCACTAATCGAGCTTGCGGAGGTAGCAGAAAACACCATGATAACGCCGAGTACCGTAAGCGCAAGCGAACTCGTGAGCATCACAATGAGCCCAACCTGGCGTGTACTTGAGGTCTGCCGGTCACGCAAAGACGAGCCTTGCGAAGGCCTCCTATCTAACACTGGCTGCGCTATAAGGCTTGGATACTCGTAGAGGCGATTCTCATTCGGGCTAGCGGCTCGCCGACTATTCGCAAATGTGCTTCGCACCTGTGCTTTTGTAGGCCGGGCATCTGCTTGCCGCGATGCGCGCTGCCCCGTTGCCGAAGGGTTATCATGACGTGAACGGGGTGAGGTGTGTGACGTCGCATCAGGCATATCACACCTCGCTGGATCGATCATGCGCCAATGAGCGGAATTCCTCGGCAAACGCATCACCGCGTTCCGCATAGCTGCGGAATTGATCCTGCGATGCAGATGCGGGGGCAAGCAACACGGTATTGCCCGGGTGTGCTACTTTCGCCGCGCATCTTACGGCGTCACGCATAGGGGTGGCTGACGCAGGATCAATATATGTCACGGGGAAATCTACCGAAGCAAAAGCTTCCTTCCATGGTTGCTGATCCACGCCAATCACGACTGCCGCCGCGATACGTGATTCCACGCGTTCAACGAGCTCAGTGAACTGCGCACCTTTAGCGAGGCCACCAACGATCCACACAACGCTTGCGTCATTTTGTGCAAGAAGTGATGCCGCTGCCGCATGGGCATTGGTCGCTTTAGAATCGTCGATCCAACGCGCGCCTTCTAAGGTGCCAAGATTCTCGATGCGATGCTTGCCTGGCGTGAAGGAGCGCAGTGCCGACTGGATCGCACTGGCCGGTGCGCCAGCTGCGCGGGCAAGAGTGGCCGCAGCCATTGCGTCTTTCACGATATGTAGAGGAAGATCCATTCCAATGGGCGCGAGGTGAGCGATATCTGCCAGTGTGAACAGTACCTCTGGCTCGGTGGCTCTGCGCGGGCCAAATGCTCGATCAATCACAAGCTGATCCTCGAGCATAGCTGGAGAATCGCCGTCTGCCGTTGAGACGATACCAACTTCACCGATGCTGGGAGTGCCGATAACGAACCCGATTGCCCGCGCACCCTCAACCACATCTGCGTCGTCTACCATCTCTTGCACGACGCTATCACCCACGGGATAGACGCACGCTTTATGCACGCGATTGTAGATATTCGCTTTCGCATCACGGTATGCCTCGCGTGTGCCATGCCATTCAAGATGATCATCGGCCACATTGAGGCACACAGAGGCTAAAGGCTCCACCGAGTATGTGGCGGTGAGTTGGAAGGAAGAAAGCTCGAAGGCAAAGACCCTGGGAGCATCGCTGCTCAGATCACTGACGGCGGTGACTGCAGGATTGCCGACGTTCCCCACTGCTACCCCGCCCATGCCGGCAGCGTCGAGAATATGGGCAAGCATCGTAGTTGTGGTGGTTTTACCATTTGTACCAGTGATGCACACCCACGGCGCGAATGTGCCATCTGGATGCGCCGCACGCAAATGCCACGCAAGTTCAATTTCGCTCCATACAGTAGCCTTGGCCTCACGCAGAGCCTGCCATTCCACGCCTGTGTGGCGAAAAGCAGGAGCGATGACGACGATATCGGGCGCCGTATCGAGCAATGCAGTGATGAGCCGTTCGGGCTGGGAATCAGCGTACGCATGGGTAATTCGATCGGTACCTCTGTAGGGTTTCACAGCGTCGTCACGTGCATCCCAGACGCTGATACTGGCCTGGGTGTGCGCACGCAGTGCCTCTACGCTTGCCTGCCCGGAGATTCCTAGACCGAGCACAGCCACAGTTTTACCGTCAAAAAACGCTGCTCCAGGAATTTGATCGCTCATTGAACCGATAGCCATTCACCATAGAAAACACCAAGACCAGCAATCGCGCACAACAGCTGTATAAGCCAAAAACGCACCACGATCGTCACTTCCTTCCAGCCCTTGAGCTCGAAATGGTGATGCAATGGCGCCATTCTGAATACACGCCTTCCAGTCGCTTTGAAAAACAGGATTTGAATCACGTCCGACATCACGATAATCACGAACAGCCCACCAATGAAAATGGCGAGGAATTCTGTTTGCGATAATATCGATACCCCGGCGAACGCACCGCCAAGAGCAAGGGATCCCGTATCTCCCATGAAAATCTTTGCCGGCGATGTATTGTGCCACAGGAAGCCTAAACACGCTCCTACGATGGCACCACAGATGATCGACAAATCGAGAGGGTCACGCACCGCGTAACATCCAGCAGTGGCGCTGACCATATCCGCGCACTGTTGGTAGGATTGCCAGATCGCAATCACGGCGTAGGAGCCAAAAGCTATCGCGGATGCTCCGGCGGCTAGGCCATCGAGACCGTCTGTGAGATTGACGGCGTTAGACCACGCAGTGATCAAGAAATTCGCCCAGATCACGAACAAGATAACGCCAACAATTACTCCCGCGAATGCGAGCGTCACCCGCGTATCGCGCACGAAGGAGAGATTAAGCGTGGCCGGTGTGCGATTCATAGAATCGCGATATCGCAACGCCAACACCGAAAAGACAAGCGCGATAGCACCCTGGCCAATAACCTTCGGAAGAGGCCGCAGTCCGAGGGAGCGCTCCTTACGCACTTTAATGAAATCATCAAGAAAACCGACGATTCCCAAACCAACCATCAGGAATACCAAGAGCACTCCTGACGCACGCGGTGGGCGCCATCCCACAAGAAGCGCCGCGCCATATCCGATAACTGTAGCCAGAATAATGACGACGCCGCCCATCGTTGGCGTGCCACGTTTCGTTAGATGGGAGGTCGGCCCGTCTTCACGAATGAACTGGCCGTAGTGGCGTTTTTGCAAAACCTTGATAAAGACCGGCGTGCCAAAAAGCGAGACGAGGAGCGCCACTGCTGTAGCAACAAAGATAACTAGCATCCCACTCCCTCAGTAAAGAATGCGTCGGCGATAGTCCACACCTGCGAGCCGTGCGACCCTTTTAATAACACTACGTCATCTGTGCGCAGATGTGAGCGAAGCCAAGAAAGTGCCTGGCTCGCGGTATCCACATGATGTGCTACCGCATGCGAATTCTCCAAAGATTCACTGATGATTCGCGCTTCGTTACCCACACTGAGTACGACGTCGATTCCATGGCTAGCCAGGCTGCGCCCAACGGCCTCGTGTGCCGAGCGCGATTGCGCACCGAGCTCAAGCATGTCTCCCACTACGGCGACGCTACGGCGCCTGTGCCCCTGAGGTACCTGTGATGCCTGCGATATCTGTGCCAGCGCTTCAATTCCTGCCTGCATTGAAGCTGGGTTTGCGTTGAATGAATCGTCAATAATCGTCATGCCTTCAACGCTGCGCACATCCATTCTGTGGGGGCTCCTCGCAGCCGCAGAGCTTAGAATCTGTGCCGTTTGAGCCATATCCTGGCCCAGAATCTGCGCGACTGACGCAGCGGCTAAAGCATTGGTGACGTGGTGAGCGCCCACGAGTTTCAAGTGCACCGAGGCGCTCCCACCAGCCGTTACGAGAGTGAATCGGGCGCGTCCGACGTCATCAATCGTTATATCTTCGGCGCAAATACAGTTCGCTGGTATCGTCTCACGAGCCGCAGGCACAAGCTCTTCGGCAGACGAATCGCAGGACAGAGCCGAAGAAAGCGCACTGCCAGAGGCAGAGAAATACGTGATCGGCAAGGGGGTACCTGCAGCCATCGCATATACACGCGGATCGTCCGCATTGAGCACAACATGCCCTGATGGGCGTGTGCCTGCAATAATCTCCGCTTTCGCTCGAGCTACCGCTTCGATCCCGCCAAACTCACCCACATGTGCGGGAGCAACACGTAAAACAACCGAAATATCGGGCGGAGCAATCGAGGTGAGATAGTCGATATTGCCAATATGATCCGCGCCCATTTCCAACACCAAAGTGCGGGTGTTCTCATCTGCTTGCAGCACAGTGAGGGGCAAGCCGATCTCATTGTTAAAAGACTTCGGTGGAGCAACAATCTCTCCGCGAGGGGCGAGCACATCAGCCAGAAGATCTTTTGTGGTGGTTTTGCCTACTGATCCCGTCACGGCTACCACGGTGAAGTCTGGGCTGCCTAATGAGCGAATCCGCTCAAGATTGTACTGGGCAAGCATCCCTAGAGCGGAGACGACGTCTTCCACCACAAGCATTCGAGCCCCCGGTACACCTGCCTCACGGGCTGCGTCACGGTTCGCCGTCATCACTGCCGTGGCTCCGCGCGATAGTGCATCTGCGCCGTACGCATTGCCGTCTGTGCGTTCACCAGCAATTGCCACAAAAAGCGCACCAGGTGTTACTTGCCGGTTATCGGTGACGACGCTCGTCACTTCAAAGTCACTCGATTGCGGTGCACCTGATGCTCCAAGAGCCTGCGCCAATTGCGCTAGCGATGTTGTGATCACTACTCACCATTCCCGTCTGCCGAGACGTCTTCTCCCGGCACCCATGGATAACGATACAAGGGCTCGCTCGATGGGGGTACTTTCATCTGCCGCATCGCGAATTCTCCGATCTCCGCGAATATCGGAGCCGAGACGGTACCGCCATAAGCCACACTTCCCGTTTTGTACAGCATGATGGAGACGGCGATCTTCGGATTATCCGCAGGCATCACACCGACGAAAGAACCCACGAAGTCCATACCGCCTTCGGGTTTAATGATCTGAGCGGTGCCCGTCTTGCCCGCAACATTGTATCCGGGCACCTTCGCGTTCGGCGCTGTTGAGCCCTTTTGGGTAACGGCTTGCATCATCTGCAGCATCGTTGTGGCCGACTCTGCGGATATTACCTGGCGCGCCTTGCCTTGCACTGCGGGAAGATACTGGCCGTTGGCATCCCACGTTCCTTCCACGATATGGAGCGGAATCATCACGCCTTTATTACCCAGCACAGCGCCAACTTGTGCCATTTGCAGCGTCGTACCAGCCCACGCCTGCCCAAACATTGTGGTGTAGTGGGTGCGTTTGTCCCAGGTATCTGGAGGCCTGAGCGTGCCGGGCTCTTCGGCGAGCAATTCGATTCCCGTTTTTTCGCCGATTCCGAACTTCTGCATGTACTTGTAGCGAACCTCGTCGCTGAGCGTATCCCCAATTTGTACGGTGCCCGTATTGTATGAGTGGGCGAGGATGCCCGCCACCGTCTCAGTTTCGCGTGGATGGCTTTCAGAGTCGGTGAACGTCTCCCCGTTGGGCGTTGTATGGGGCGTTTCTACAACGAAGGTATCTGTCGGGCTCACGCTACCTTGATCTATCGCTGCAGCAAATGTGAGCAGCTTACCCACAGAACCAGGTTCGGTAGGCGCACCTATCGCATCCACACGCCACGCCTTAGGATCGACTTTTTCGAGTTTATTCGGATCTGGAGCATCGAGATCTGCCAGAGCTAATACCCGCCCTGTGCCAATCTCTACCACTGCCGCCGCAGCCCACACGGCACCGAATTTCTTTCCATGATCGGCTAGTGCGCGCTGCGTGGTTTCTTGGAGGTCGCGATCGATGGTAAGTTTTACCGAACGGCCGTCTTGCGCTGTCTGTTCATATTTGGAAGCCTGAGGGAACACAGTGCCATCTGGGCCAACTTCCACGCGTAACGCACCATCTACGCCTTGCAAGGTCTCATTGAATGCTTGCTCAATTCCTGAGCGCCCAGAACTTGTAGAATCTTCCTCCGTCTGCCCAACGAAGCCTAAAATATCGCCAGCTATTTGGCCATTGGGGTAAATCCGTTGCATATACCGCTCTGGAAAGATCCCGTGGACATCAAGCGCATCGATCTCGCGCCACTGTTCGGGCGTCACGCCCTTTTTCACCATCACCCATTGGCTCTTTTGTGATCCGCCATTGAGGATGCCTCCGAGCTCTGACTGATCCATATTCAGCACCGGCGCAAGCACTCGTGCAGCATAGGCGGGGCCGGCACCCACAAGCTTGTCATCGTCGTCATACTCGCGGTAATCCTGGATTGCTACCTGATCCACTCGCACATTGTAACGTGGCACAGATGTAGCCAATACGGCGCCCGTGGCGTCGAGAATATCGCCGCGTTTGGCTTCTTGAGTATAGCTACGTGTACGGAACTGCGAGGCAGTTGCTGAAAGAATATCGGCCTGGAGCACTTGAAGATAGAACAAACGAAGTACAAGCAATGCCGCAATCGCGATCACAATAATGATCGTGAGCTGGAGCCGCTTATGAGTAGTTCCCTGCAATGAGGTCTGCTTTGCTGTGCGGCGTCCACTTCTTGAGCCTCGCGCTTTTTCCACCTACACACGCCTCATTCCCCATCTAGCGCAGATGCTGTTCCCGCCTCAAGATCGATATGACTCAAGGATTCAGCTGGCACCATGCCCAGATCGGAGGCACTCTTCGCAAGCTGCACCGGAGTTGAGAGCTCTACGACTTGCCCCATAAGAGTTTCCTCGCGCGCCTGCACTCCGCTGAGTTCAAGCTTGATTTCCTTCACGTCATACGCACCCTTCACCATAAGTGTATTGAGAGAGAAACACATGACGAGCGCAGTGAAAAATATCGCAATACATAGGCCAATGACGAAGAAGAGACCGCGCGAAGGCGCAGGACTCGTTACCACGCGAAGGTTCGGCGCGGAAACCACTGATCTCGATTTTGATACAGAGGACCGCTGTATGCGTGCCGTTGCAGTGCTATTCATGTGATGCTCCCCTGTAGGAATCTGGATCAAACTGATGTTCGGGTGTTTCTCTGGTGCGCTCCACTGCCCGTAGACGCACCGAAGCGGCTCTAGAATTGCGCGCTATTTCTTCCGCATCGGCTAGATACGCCCCGTGCGTCAGATCACGCAGATACGGCTTGTGGCTTTCTAATTCCACTGGCAAACCAGGCGGGCTCGAGGACTCAATGCCTTTGCGGAATGCTCTTTTGACGATTTTGTCTTCCAGCGACTGGTAAGACTCGATCACCACGCGCCCACCTATGCGTACACTTTCCACTGCGCGAGGTACGCCATGTTGCAAAATGGCAAGTTCATTATTGACGGCGATCCGCAGGGCTTGGAAGGTGCGTTTGGCAGGATTTCCACCAGTTCGACGTGCAGGGGCGGGAATGCTTTGACGCACCAGCTCAACGAGTTGCGATGTGGTTTGAAGTGGTTGGCTTGCGCGTGCCTCGACAATGGCATGAGCAATACGGGAGGCGAATTTCTCTTCCCCATATTCACGCAAGATTCGAGCTATTTCAGCTTCAGGCGCCGATGCCAAAAGCTCCGCTGCGCTCTTCCCTGATGCTTGATCCATCCTCATATCAAGGGGTGCGTCGTGGGAGTAGGAAAAACCGCGCTCGGCAACATCGAGCTGCATCGAGGAAACGCCAAGATCCATTAAGACGGCGTCTACGCGTCCAGATTCTTCGCCATAACGAGCGGCGACGCGATCAACGTCGTCATAGGTGGTGTGAATGCCGATGAAGCGCTGCCCGAAACCGGCCAGCCTTCGCGAGGCCAAGCTGATTGCTTCAGCGTCTCGATCGATTCCAATTACTGTAACGGCTGGAAAGGCCTTAAGGATCGCCTCGGTGTGGCCACCAAGACCAAGGGTGCAATCTATCACCACGGATCGAGCACCTTGAGAAGGACGAGACACGGATGGTTCAAGGAGTTCAAGACACCGCTCAACAAGCACAGGCTGATGCAATTGGTTGCTGGCTGCATCGAATCGCGCTGCAGTGCTTGAAAAATGTGGCGTCACGTCACCCATCGTCCCTCCCTTCTGTAGTCAAATGGTCGGCGTCAGACCGTATTGTTCAATCAACCGTGATGATCAATCAGCTGTGCATTACCGCGGTGAGAGTGCTCACGATGCATACTCACACACTGTGCGAATCCCAATGCGAACCCTGTGAAGTGCCGGCCATGTGGCGCTGACCTGAAATTGGGGAATTATCTCAGGGCACCGCCACATCACTCGGCACTCAGAAGACGCCTGGAATTAGCTCCTCTTCACGGTCTGCAAAGCTGGACTCGTTTTGCACCAAGAACTCATCCCACTTCTTGCGATCCCAGATTTCAACGTGATCGCCTGAGCCGATAACAGTGAGCTCTTTTGAGAGCCCTGCGTATTGGCGCAATGAGGCGGGAATGGTAATACGACCCTGCTTATCTGGTATCTGATCGTTTGCCCCCGAAGTAAACACTCGCGAGTAGATGCGTGCTTCTTTGTACGTCACTGGCGCTTGCTGAAGCTTTGCGAGTAGCTCTTCAAAAGCAGACACGGTATATACCGATAAGCAGTAGTCCTGCCCTCTCGTCAAGACGAGACCATTAGCCAACTGATCGCGGAATTTCGCAGGCAAAATGAGACGCCCCTTGTCGTCAAGTACTGGTTCGTACGTACCTAAGAACATCACACTTCACCCCCGTTCTCCTCGTCCCTCCACTTTACCCCACGATCCACCAACTTTTCCAAGATTCTCGTTGTGTCTTTCGAGTTTTTAGCGTAATCGAGCCCAAAAATGCGGTGGAGGGATTATTGTGACATTTGAGACTTCAAGGTTGCTTCCGATTCTGGTGCGGATAAGCCAATCGATACCGTCTTCGTCAGGCGGAATTCAGAAGGAGATAGAGATTGTGACGCTCACAAGCAGCTACATATCAAGGAGCACTAGCCCCACGCAGGCAGCACAAAGCGCGAATGAGATGCCGATAATTGGTGCGGCATCTCATTCGCGCTCAGAGCAGGTTATCTAGCTAGCCGTTTATAAATAGCTTGGGATATGTAGTCAAAAGCGGGTATTCGTTCGGCCTCTCACAGCTGACTCATGGAGTTTCTTTGTTCCCACTCGAGTCTCGCTATGCTAGCGCGTGTGCGGCTATGCCCCTAGCGTCCTGTAGTCCAGTAGAGAAGGATTCTTACGTACGCCCAACGCATACGCGTCCATGCCGTGGATCATACGCGGCCACCGTCACCTTTACGGCGCTGCCACAGTTCTTCCTGGCGACTCATAAAATCCCCAGATCGAGGCGGTTTTACCGAGGCACGACGCTGGCGAGTAACCGTAGTACGGCGAGTCCCGCGCGTCATATACCAGAACCCGAGGAACACAACGATCACACCGAGCACTCCTACAGAAACAAGCTCAAAGCTCACCGCAACAAGGGCGATACCGAGCCCAAGGAGAGCTATCAAAATGCCCCAAACAAGGTTCTTCGGCGAAATACCAAGGCTTGGCCTCTGCCCACCAGGCACCTGCGAGGCAACTGCCTCAGCAAACTTCGGATCTTTATCATTAAGCTGAGCTTCAAGTTCTTCGAGAAGCTTCTGCTCATATTCAGAAAGTGCCACGGTAGCCTTCCTCGCTTCCTACACCTGTGCCCTATCTTAGTGTTACTTAACTCAATACTACTTAATGGTGCGCCGCAAAGATAGCCAGCAATTCGCGCCACTGGCAACCACTACTGCCCATCCAAGTGCCGGTGCTGCACTGAATCTATCAGTGTGCCGGGCTGAGTGGCCTTCGGCCCAAAACGTGAACGCAATGCATCCACCGCGGCATCAATACGATCCTGCCTACCATCGTCACCCAAAGGCAGTTGCTGCCCATAGGCCGCATCGACAAGCTGCGAAGCCCGCACACCTACAAGGCGCACCCCTGAACGTGGAAACTCCACCGTATCCCACAATGCTACAACGGCATCAAATACGTCGTGGCCGCGCGCCGTGGGAGCATTAAGCGTCGTAGAACGTTGAATCGTAGCAAAATCACCACCACGGATTTTGATTGAAAACGACGCTGCCTGAAGGCCTTCCTGGCGAAGCCTGCGAGCAACATCATGCGAGTGATCGAGCAGTACGCGAACGACGTCACCGCGCTGAACGATAGGCTCAAAGAACGTGCGCTCACGCGAAATTGACTTCTCTTGCTTCGTCGTCGCCACGCCGCGCGGATCGATATTCATTGCAAGATTGCTCAAGTGCTCTCCTTGCGAGGGTCCAAGCATCGCAATCATCGCCTCGCACCCTGCTCGAGCCACGTCACCCACCGTCTGGAATCCTCTGCTCTCAAGGAGCGCACGCGTCCGCTCCCCGACGCCCCACAACGCACCCACCGGAAGGGAATGCAAGAATTCGATCGAGCGTGACGCCGGAACCAACAGCAGCCCGTCAGGTTTGGCATGTGTAGATGCGAGTTTCGCAAGATGTTTTGTAGACGCGATACCCACAGATGCCGGCACCCCTATCCGATCGCGAATCTCATGCCTGATCTGCTGCGCTATCTCGACGGGCGACCCGTGTATTTTCCTCACGGAACGCACATCGAGAAAAGCTTCATCAATAGAAAGCTGCTCCACCACCGGCGTGAACCGCCTCAAAATGCGCATCACCTCACTAGAAGCCGCGCGATATTTCGCCGAATCAACAGGCAAAATGATTAACTCTGGGCACAGTTGAAGCGCCCTAGCCACTGGCATTGCAGAATTGACTCCGTATTCGCGTGCCTCATAGGACGCGGCTGAAATCACCCCACGCCTTTGGCCGCCTACCGCCACGGCACGCCCACGCAGTTCAGGGCGATCACGTAGCTCGCACGACACAAAAAATGCATCCATATCCACGTGGAGTATCGGCGTATGGGCGTCGTCATCTCCCCAGTTCGTACGCAGATTCTTCGCACGCGGCGCACGAGACATGCTTCACCGCCCCATCCTGCTCATCACGGCCGCTCATCATCACGTGGCCGCGCATGCCGTCCACGGCGTCGCCTTGGAGCCACGCTGCCGAGATTGAAATCCTTCTCCCCAGGAAGTTTATCTTTGCTCGCCAACGGCGACTCATCGTGTGAACCATCCCCGAAGGCACGCTGCAGCGGATTCTCGGCCTGCATCTCCAAGAAGAGTTCTGCAGCACGTCCAATTTCATCTGACGACGGGATATTGAGCTCGTCATCAGATGTGCGCGCAAAGCCGAGCTCAGTAGACTGCATATCATAGTCGCGTTCTAGCTTGCGCACTAGTTCGGCAAATTCAGGGCTTTGAGCAGCGATCTAAACACCTTGAGCAAGTTGACGATCTTCGATCTGCTCAAGATCGCCAAGCGGCAAGGTTGGCCCGCCGAGCGAGGCCGTCATTTTCAACGCCGCAAGAGCACCCGATACAAAAGGAAACGGGCCGCGCGCCATATAGAACGGTACACGCACTCGAAGATTTGCCACCGCCGTCTTTTCGTTATCTCGTACAAGATATTCCACATAATCGGAAAGCGACCCATAATGAGTAATCGAAGCCTTCACATGACTTACAGAATCAATGGGGCGTGTGGAGCGGATAAGCATATCTGCCGGGCGCGTATGCGGCACAGTAGCAGGCATCGCAGCATAGGAAATGACATGCTCCACACCGAATTTGTCGATAATGTTGAGCACTTCGCGTGCAACGGCTGACCACCTGAAATCAGGTTCATGCCCGCAGAGGTAGAGAAAATTCTTGCCAGTAACATCCGTGTAGAGCATCAGACGCATCTGAGGCAAGGTGAAATCTACAATAGATCCGTCTTCATAATCCACAACCGGGCGCTGCGCCCGATAGTCATAGAGCGGATCAGAATCAAAACTGGCAAGCTCTACCCCATCAAGGGAGGAAATCGTAGAGTCGATGGTCTGCATGACGTCGCCAGCATCGACGAGTGGATCGAGCAAGTTGAGCACCAGATAAGGCACCTTCAGCCCATCACGAGGCTGATCATAACGAAGCAGCTCATACATTCATATCTCTCCTTCCGCTCGCCTCAATTCTAGCGAATTGAGTTCATGCGCCGCACTATGCAGATATATGATTAGCGCCCAAAACAGGCATTTTAATCCCGCACGCAACCCGCGAAATTCCCACCCAGAGTATTCACCACTGGCTTGAGCAGTTCTCATTCCTACCAGTGATGGAGGATAATAGTATGACAGTTTTTCGAAGGAGCCCTAGTGACACATCGCGATGCAGATAGTACGGTACCGGCACCGCCGCCCGATTCGGCACAACACGCCGCCGGTAACTCGCGCACACAATCCATCGCTCAAGAACAACGCTTTGTGGATTCAGCATACAGTGCTCTCGACTCGGAACGTGAGGAATATACCAAACTATTGACGGACGTACGCTCACGTGGCGCTCAAGGCACTCCCGGCGCACGATCTGAGCGAGATTCGTTCGCCAGCCATTATGAAGACACCCTCCTTCGGCTAAGAAATGTTGAAGATCGCCTCGTGCTCGGCCGCCTCGATCTACGCTTTCCCCACTCCCCTAACTCCCAAGAATCTACCCTAGTGAGTGGTTCAGCAGGTAGTGATACCACCTCAACCGTACATATCGGCAGAATCACCCTGCGCGATTCAGATCAAAACATTTTGCTCACCGACTGGCGCGCACCCCAATCGGAGCCGTTCTACCAAGCGACCGCCGCACATCCAGGAAATGTTGTGCGCCGCCGTCATATACAAACCCGCTTTCGTAAGGTGATGAGCGTCGAAGACGAACTCTTAAGCCGCGCCGACGACGCGAACGACCTGAACCTCACCGGCGAAGGCGCACTGATGGCTGCCATCAGTGCAGCGCGCGACGGCAAGATGGGCGATATCGTGGCAACGATCCAATCGGAACAAGATCGCATTATCAGAGCATCCGATAAGGGAGTACTCGTCGTACAAGGTGGGCCAGGTACGGGAAAGACTGCAGTGGCCCTGCATCGAGCAGCGTATCTGCTCTACACCTATCGCGAGCGCCTCGAACGCTCGGGCGTTCTCGTGATCGGGCCGTCCAACGCGTTCTTACGATACATCGATCAGGTGTTGCCGTCGCTTGGCGAGTCGGACGTCGTCTTTTCGACGATCGATCGTCTAGTGCCTGGAGTTGAGCCCTCCGGAAGTGACGACGCCGAGGTGCGTGAGATCAAGGGCCACACGGTGTGGGTGGATATTGCCCGCCGTGCCGTGACGACCTCTCTTGAGCGCAAACCCACACAATCGCACTCGTTCAGAATCAACGGAGTGAAAGTAAGCCTTACCCGTGGCGACGTGATCCAAGCGCAAAATCGCGCACGAAAGAGCGAAAAGACCCATAACGAAGCACGCGAGACATATGCCAGATACCTTGTGCGTTTGCTTGCTCAGCGCGTAGCAGCTGAGCAAAACACCGATATTGACTCATCCCCATGGATAGTGGCCGACGTGGCTTCCGATCCGGACGTACGACGCGATGTGAACCGTTACTGGCTGCCGGCAAGCGCATCATGGCTGCTTGCGCATGTGTTTTCTCATCCAGATCTTTTCGCTCAAGTCGCGCCCGAGCTGTCACCGGAAGAACGCGCCCGCCTCAGCCGGCCACGCACCGCACCGATCACCCCCAGTGATATACCGATCATTGATGAAATACTTGATCACCTCGGGCCGTTGATGAGCGAGGCCGAACGCCAAGAAGCTCTCCATAACAGGCAAGAGCGCGAGGAGATAGAGCATTACGTTGCAAGCACTATGGCATCAATGAACCTCGGCGGTGGGATTGTGCGCAGCGATGATCTTGTGCGTCAGGTAAGCGATGCCACGAGCGCAGAAACTCTTGCCGAACGCGCACGAGCTGACCGGCTGTGGACGTATGGGCACGTCGTCATTGATGAGGCTCAAGAGCTGAGCCCTATGGAATGGCGCATGGTGTTGCGGCGCAATCCGTCACGTTCGATGACGATCGTTGGGGATTTAGATCAGCGCCGCTTCGGTTCCTTAGACGGCGATTGGCGCAGTTTTCTCGGCCCACTCGCATCCAACGCGCGAGTCGAAGAACTCACAGTATCCTATCGAACACCAAGCAGTGTACTAACGAAGGCTGTTGAGGTGATGAAGAAGCTTGGCGCGCCGGTGCATCCTATTCGTGGAGCACGCGACGTGCGCGACGCGTACTCGTTTGTGACGGCAGAATTCACGAGCGGTGAGGATCTCTCAGATGCGCTCCTTTCCGCCGTCAGTGAGCAGCTAGCTTCACTCGATGCCGCCTATGGTGAAGGTAACGGCATTATTGGTGTGATAGCACCTGTGCCACTGCTCGATACGCTTGAAGCTCCGATGGCTCGAGTTGCCGCTTCTACCAACCGCAGGTTTTCACGAGGAGATCGTGGCGATGCGCAACTCCAGCTTCTCAGCCCTGAGGACACAAAAGGACTCGAATACGACTCTGTGATCGTCGTCGACCCTCGTGCCATTTTCGATCAGGCAGCTGGTGACTTATATGTGGCACTCACTCGTGCTACACAGTCGCTAACGGTTATTGGAAAGCCTGACGATGCTGCCGAGTTCGCCATGTGACCGGTATCCACCTCACAATGTGAACGTTTTTGGTTTTGCTCACGTGCGCAGCGGAGAATGAGGCTATGAGCAAAATACTGTTGTTGGAGAATCCTCACACATCGGCTGACGAAACGTTTAACCGCTACGGTATGGAGGTTGTGCGCGTGCCCGGCTCTCTCGACGAAGATGATCTCATTGAGGCTTTGCAGGGCTTCGATATGGTGGGTATCCGATCAAAGACGAACCTCACCGAGCGCGTGATGGAGAACTCTCCACAGCTCCAGCTCATTGGCACCTTCAGCATCGGCACTAACCAAATTGATCTTGATGCTGCAGCCAAACGCGGAATACCCGTCTTCAATGCGCCATACTCAAATACCCGATCTGTGGTTGAGATGGTGATTGCGGAACTCATTTCTCTGTATCGCCACCTGCCTGAGCATAATGCGCGTCTCCAGCGCGGCGACTGGCAAAAGTCCGCAGCAGGGTCACGCGAGGTACGCGGTAAAACGCTCGGAATCATCGGATACGGTTCAATCGGTTCACAGCTCTCAGTAGTCGCCGAGGCTCTTGGGATGACGGTGATCTTCTATGATGTGGCAGAGAAGCTCGCTATTGGCAACGCCCAACGCGCGAAATCCCTTGATGAGCTTCTTGCGGTATCAGACGTCGTCTCTTTGCATATCGACGGGCGCCCGGCGAATAAGGGCTTCTTTTCACGCGATATGTTCAACAAGATGAAGAAAGGCTCGGTGTTCATTAACCTTGCGCGTGGGCAGGTGGCTGACCTTGACGCACTGCGAGAAAAGCTGCTCGACGGGTCAATTATTGGTGCGGGGATTGACGTCTATCCTACTGAGCCGAAGAAAAATGGTGATGAGTTCACGTCTGTGCTTCGCAGCGTACCGAATGTGATTCTGACTCCCCACGTCGGCGGTTCTACTCTAGAGGCTCAAGAAGATATCGGGCACTACGTATCGAATAAGCTGATGAACTATTGGCGCAAGGGTGAAACCGAAATGTCGGTCAATATCCCGAATCTCGGTGGTGCTCCTTCCACGGACGTGCTGCACCGTATCGGCTGGATTCACCGCAATACGCCCGGTGCCCTCGCTCGCGTGAATCATCTGTTCGCCCAAGCAGGAGCCAATATTACCTATCAGTCGCTCGCCACTGAGGGTGAATACGGGTATATGGTGACGGATCTTTCCTCAGAAATTCCGCCGCAAACCCTCGACGAGCTGCGCGCTTCGGAGGCCCATATCCGCCTGCGCGTGCTTGACCGCCCGAACGCGTAACTCAAAAAGAGATACCAGCGGCGCGCTCGTCAGCCAAGCGCGCCGCGCTCAACAACGTCACGATCGGCACATTGATGATACGGGTGATCGCGACGCAAGGCCTCTATTGCACGCTCAAAATCCTCAAGAGTATCAAAATTCGAATACACCGAAGCGAACCGCAAATAAGCTATTTCGTCAAGCTCTCGGAGAGGATCGAGAATCTCGAGGCCAATTTCGTGAGCTTCAATCTGCGATACTCCACGTGAGCGAATGTTTTCCTCAACCTGCTGCGCGAGCACAGCCAGCTGATCTTCTGACACTGGACGCCCCTGGCAGGCTTTTCCTACACCGGAAATGATCTTGTCTCGGCTGAATTGCTCAGTGGCTCCAGAACGTTTCACCACCGTGAGCGATGCAGTCTCCGTCGTTGTAAACCGGCGTTTACACTGTGGGCATTCGCGTCGCCTGCGAATAACGTTTCCATCATCTGAGGTTCGCGTATCGATGACGCGTGAATCCGGATGTCTACAAAATGGGCAATGCATACTGCGAAGTATACTCGCGACGGAGATACTTCACCTCATGCAGCACATTGACTATTTCTATCGCCGCTTGTATTGCAGTGCGCCTCGAATCACAGTGCCGCGACGAGTGCAATTCCTGCAAAGAACGTGCTCGCCATAAGGAACATTGCTGCAAGACTCTTCACGATAAATGTACCAATAGCCGCACCGCCAACTCCCGTAAGCAATGATCCGGGAGTCGCTACAGGCGGCGTATGCTGAGCGGATCTACGAGCGTGATTGATTGCCCGATCCGGCGCTGACGCGTCAATGCGCCACGTGCCTGCATAATGGCTAAACTCTACAACCTCGGGGGCAGACACAGGTGTCTGCACAGAAAACAATGCAGCACCTGAACGAATACGAGGGCGATCCGGGCGCACCACGTCTTTGCGTCTCATCGTACCGCGACGCTCTTTCGCTCCGCCGAACTCACGCAACGATTCCGCGCCAACGTTTCGATCACGCGCGGCTGCACTCCCTCCAACGGCACCTCCTACGACGTGGAGAGCCACCGGAGAACTGCGTTTGCCCGTTACGCGAGCAACCTCCTCGCCACCAGCTTCCTCGCCAGCTACAGCGGCCTCCAACCCAGTCTCGTCCGGCGATACCAGCCTCAGAGAATCACGCACCTCCACAGGAGGCTGCATGCCACCTTGCTGTTGAACGTTTTGCACAGATACAGCACTGCGAGGCAGAGAATACGCACAATTTGCGAAAGAAGTAGCCATGTTTCACCTCAACCTTTTCGAACATCTGTTCTACACAATACAGCGATTCGCAAGGAATGTCTAGAACATCTGTTCGACTCGACCGAACAAATGTTTGAGTGACCTAGGGGCGATGCGCTAGAATCACTGATGAAACCATTACAGCGCGTGGGTGGGGTAGAAATTTTTTGACGTTTTGCCCCTGCATCCATCCGCGTGGGTCACGTACATACAAATCTCATACATACATACGAATCGCACACGAGTCGCAAATATACGAGCCCGATATAAATGCAAGGATGAGCCATGCGAGATACACTGCCCAATCTGCGTCTTTCAGACCGCCAGCTGAAGATCTTCGCTGCTATTCGCGCCGCTGTAGATGAGAAGGGTTTCCCTCCTACCTTTCGCGAACTCGCTGAACGCGTAGGCCTCGCATCGCCTAGTTCGGTGAAATACCAACTCGACGCCCTGGAGAATCTCGATCTCATTGTGCGCGACCCTGGCCGCTCACGCACAATAGAAATCACGACTCTCGGTTCACGCATCGATCTCGAAACAGGTACGCTGCGGGCGCACGATTCTTCTGCTGCGCTCGCCTCGACTCATGGCGAGCCCTCCCCTACCAGCACCGTTGGTACGGATCTACGTGCAGTCAACGACGCAGCACCACACCTGTCCGGTCTCGCTACACTACCTATCTCCCACGATCCAGAGCATTCTCATCTTGAGGCGGAATCATCCTCAATGGTAAATGTTCCGCTCGTTGGGCAAATTGCAGCAGGCACACCAATACTCGCTGAGGAAGACGTCGAAGATGTCTTCCCTCTCCCTCGATCAATCACCGGCCACGGCGAGGTGTTTATGTTGCGGGTGCGAGGTGAGTCCATGATAGACGCCGCTATTTGCGACGGTGACCACGTCGTCATCCGCCAACAAAACACGGCAGAAAATGGCGAAATTGTGGCCGCAATGATAGACGGCGAGGCGACCGTTAAAGTCCTGAGCCATAAAGACGGCCACGTGTGGCTCCTTCCGCGCAATCCTGCCTTTGATCCAATCCCCGGCGACGAAGCAACTATCCTCGGCAAAGTCGTATCAGTAATCCGCTCGCTGTAACACATAGACTCACACGGTTAGCCTTTCGAGCTGAGGCGCTGAAGGACTCCTAACACAACATCTTGCCTCGTTGTGGCCCACATAGGCGGAAGCGAATCGAGTAAGAACCGGCTGTATGATCGGGTGGCAATTCGCGAATCGAGGATCGCCACCACCCCCTTATCTTCGTGTGTGCGAAGCAAGCGCCCTGCTCCTTGGGCAAGCAGCAAGGCGGCATGGGTAGCCGAAACGTTCATGAAACCATTGTGGTGATGCTCTTGTGCAACTTCCGTACGCGCTTGAGTAAGCGGATCGTCTGGGCGGGGAAAAGGAATCCGATCGATGACGACGAGTCGGTTCGTCCTTCCTGGCACATCCACTCCTTGCCATAGAGAATATGTGCCAAACAGACACGCTGAATCCGAATCACGGAATCGCTCTACGAGTGTTGGAAGCTGATCCTCACCCTGAAGGAGAATCTCGTACGGCAATTCATGGCGCACATATTCCGATGCGCGCTGTGCAGCGGCACGAGAAGTAAACAGTGCCAGAGCTCCACCGCGTGAAGCGCGAATGAGCTCCGTAAGTTCTTTCAGATGTTCCTCGCCATAGCCCTCGCGCCCTGGCACGGGCAGGTGTTTCGCCACATAGAGAACTCCCTGGTTCACCGTATCGAAGGGGGTGCCCACGTCAAGCCCGTGCCAGTGTCCGACGTCGTCGAGTGTAAATCCCACGCGTCTGGCGATTGCATCGAAACTACCTCCGAGCTTCAAGGTAGCTGACGTCAGCACAGCGGCATGTTCGGAAAACAACGTATGCGCCAAATTCCAGGCAATATTCATCGGGGCAAGGTTGAGTATAGGAGTGTCATCACCCCATAGAGACTTCCATGCCACTGATCGTTTCGTGGCGAGCCCATCACCGAGGATATCGGTGCAGAAAGTCATCATCTCCATCATGCGTGACCGAAGGATTTGCTTCGCTGCTGATTGTTCCTCTCCTTTGACGCTCCAACTCGATAGCTCTTCGCTGGCATTTTGTAGTTGCCCAAGAAGCTGCAAGACGACGCCACTCAATCCTTCTGGGAGCTCCGTGATTCGCCCTTCAGGGAGGAAACCCATTTCTGTATCGAGGTTATCGGCGCAGATCTCAAGTTCGAGATCGTCGAGCCCGTTGCGCCGAAGCATACGCGCAACACGCTTAATCTCTGTATGCATTAGCGTTTGCGTGAGCTGTGAAGTCACCCGCGAGTCTAGGTCATGAGCTTCGTCCACAATGAACGCATCAGCATCAGGAAGTACTTGCGCTCCCGTCGTCGCTACACCCAGCATCGCATGATTAGTGACGACGACGCTCGCTTTTTCGGCTTCAATTCGAGCAAGCCTCGGGAAGCACGCGTCACGCAAAGGGCAAGATTGGCCGATACACTCGCTTTTCGGGATCGATATTTGCGCCCATGCGCGTTCACTTACGCCCGGCACGAGATCGTCACGATCCCCAGTGTCGGTGCTCATGGCCCAGTCACGTGCCCGCGTTACCTGCTCCCCTGTGGCTGTGGCACCGTACTCCCCTTCAGCTCGGGAAAGCAAGGCACCGTCGTCTGGATAGCCACCGCTGGCCTTGCGCAGGCAGACATAGTTATTCCACCCCTTGAGCAAGGCGATACGCGGCGGAATTTTACCTCGCCGCTTAAAGTACTGAAGTACCAAAGGCGCATCATGGGTCATAATCTGGCGTTGTAGCGCCAGTGTGGCAGTCGATATTACCACTCGCGTATTGTTCGCATCGGCCCAGAGCAACGCCGGCACAAGATAGCCGAGTGACTTGCCGGTACCAGTTCCCGCCTGCACCATAAGATGACCACCATCGAGAAGAGCCTCATACACCTCTGTGGCCATTGCGTCTTGACCAACACGTGCATGCCCGCCAAGATCAGTTATCACGTCATGTAAAGCATCGAGCACATCTGCTGAAGTAAACTGCTCAGCAGAGCTATCCCCATCTAGAGCCATGCATCCTCACTTAGGCAGGCTATGCCTGCGCTGACGCATGGCTCGGCGGCATCGATTGAGGTAAGTCCGTAGCTTGACGGGCGTTTTCGCCATCGGACTCCTCCATAACGCGAGGCTCCGTGCCCGTCGTCACCTCACACCCTTCGGACTCTATGTACCCTGCTAGTTCCCGTGTAACGAACCCTTGGAGTGTTGTGCCCTGACTGCTGAAGGTTTCACTCTGCACCTCGCCTCTATCGTGTATAAGCGCGACGAGGTCACCCCTGGTATAGGGGATGGTTACATTCACCCAGATCGATGGGCGCGGCAAACGATCGGCAATGGCAGCTTTGAGTTCGTCAATTCCCTCTCCAGTCACGGCACTCACTGCAACCGATTCAGGATAGCGCGAACGCAAGGAGACGAGAGTCACCGGATCGGCAATATCTGTTTTAGAAAACACGATGAGTTCAGGAATACTCATGGCTCGATCAATACCGCGGAGCACCTCGTAGACTGCTTCAATCTGCCCCACGGGATCATCGTGGGAGGAGTCTACAACATGCACAATGAGGTCTGCTTCAGAAATCTCTTCTAGGGTGGATCGGAATGCCTCCACGAGTTGGGTGGGCAAGGAACGTACAAATCCGACCGTGTCAGTCAGCGTGTATTCACGCCCGTCAGGCGTGAGAGACTGCCGGACGGTGGGATCAAGCGTAGCAAATAGTGCGTTTTCCACCATCACGTCCGCACCGGTGAGCACGTTCATCAAGGATGATTTTCCCGCATTCGTATAGCCTACGACTGCCACGCTCGGTATGCCATGACGGCGTCTTCCCGCTCTGCGAGCAGATCTTCCAGGAGCCATCTTTTTCAAATCCTTGCGGAGTTTCGCCATCCGAGTGCGAATACGACGGCGATCTAGCTCAATCTTTGTTTCGCCCGGGCCGCGCGAGCCAATGCCCGCACCTCCGGCTACGCGGCCACCGGCCTGGCGAGACATCGAGTCACCCCAGCCGCGCAGTCTCGGCAACAAGTATTCGAGTTGAGCGAGCTCCACCTGGGCTTTGCCTTCTTTTGATTTCGCGTGCTGCGCGAAAATATCAAGGATCAATGCGGTACGGTCAATCACTTTGACGTTCAGGATATCTTCAAGTGCACGCCTTTGCGAAGGGGCAAGCTCAGAATCGACGATTACCGTATCTGCCCCAACCGAATCGACGATATCGCGAAGCTCTCGGGCTTTTCCTGAGCCAAGAAAAGTGGCCGGATCTGGTAAAGCGCGCCGCTGAATAAGCCCGTCGAGCACTTCAGAGCCAGCTGTTTCAGCCAAGGCTGCTAGCTCTCTCAGCGAATCTTCCGCCGAACGCGCGTCGCCGTCTACCCACAACCCCACAAGGACTACTTTTTCCAGGCGCAGTTGGCGGTATTCAACATCTGCGTCTTCTTCATGGCGTTCGCTTCCGATTCCTCCAACTCGCCGCAGCCGTGATCTCACTTCACGTTCGAACTCGCCACCAGCCCAGCTGCCATCATACGCAGGGTCGGCTTGTAGAGCCGTGCCCGCATGTGAATGAATCTCTAAAGCAGGGCGGCTTTCCTCATGGCCACGTTCCTCATCGGAGGTGTTCGCCGTGGCGTTATCGGGGGCGGATGAGCCATCATGTGACGTATGGGTACTAATCGTGATCTCCTCTAATCTATGTATCAATATACCGTAGCCACCTTGCGTCTCCATATTGGCAGCCATGCACAGGCTTCGATATTCTAATGCCGTGTCCGAACACTATTTCACAGCTCACCCTCATTCTTCGAACGAGGTATACGAATTCGATGTACAGCTTCTGGAATCTCACTACCATATTCGTACTCAGGCAGGTATCTTTTCCCCCCGAGGGCTAGATAAAGGTAGCGCCGTCTTTTTACACAAAGTACCTCTCGTTGATCTGAATCCTGGCTCACTTGCGGTGGATCTAGGCTGCGGATGGGGCCCGCTTACCTTGGCACTTGCTCAATCGCATCCTGAGAGTGAGGTCATAGCTGTAGACGTCAATGAACGCGCTCTTGCTCTTAGCGCTGACAATGCCAAACGTAATGGATTGAACAACGTCACCGCTTCGATGCCAGAAGCAGCAATCACTCAGCTTGAACAGACGGGACGCACAATCGACCTCTTATGGTCAAACCCTCCAATCCGCATTGGTAAAACCCAATTGCACGATCTGCTTACCCGCTGGCTCAACCTTTTGAGCCCTGAAGGTGTGGCATATCTGGTTGTGCAAAAGAATCTCGGCGCTGATTCTTTAATCAAATGGCTCAACAACCAGGCGCACACGGCATCAAAAGTCGGTTCCTCACAAGGATACCGCGTGATCGAAGTACGCCTTGCCTAAGCGTGCGTCACTGCGCTCGCAATGGCATGGGCATAGCTGCGCATTTGCTCATCAATTTCCGGCGAACTGTGAGCGTCGAGATCTAACCAGCGTATACGGGGATCGGCTCGAAACCACGTGCGCTGCTTTTTCGCTAGACGCCGGGTGAGGAGTTGCGTTTGTTCAATCGCATCACCGATATCCAGTTTGCCGTCGATCACATCAAGAGCTTGCGTATAGCCGGTTGCCCGTTTGGCTGTATGGGCTTGGCGTAAGCCAATAGATGCCAAATATTGAGTCTCTTCAAGTAGACCCCCATCAAACATTTCCACCACGCGCGCATTAATGCTGGCGTTCAGAGTATCAACTGACCTTCTTATTCCAAATATCTGGGCGCGATCGTAGTGGCGGGTGTGGCGTGGGAATACCGGCGTGTACGATTTTCCCGTCAGGCGTACAACTTCAAGCGCCCTGATCACTCGCCGTGGATTGTTCATATCGATCGTGCGAGCTGATGCTGGATCGAGATCGCGAAGTTCTGCCTGGAGCGGCTCAAGCCCATACTCAGTAAAGACGCCGTCGAGTTCGGCGCGTATCTGGGGATCGTGGCCAGGGAAATCGAGTTCATCGAGTGCTGCCGAAACGTAAAGGCCAGATCCGCCCACGAGAATCGGAATCTTGCCCCTATCGAGGATCGCTTCAATATCTGCACGCGCACTCCTTTGATAGACAGCAACCGATGCTTCATCGAGAATATCAAGCACATCGATTTGATGATGCGCTATGCCTTGCATCTGCTGCGGCGTAATCTTCGCTGTACCGACGTCCATGCCACGGTAAAGCTGAAATGCATCAGCTGAGACGATTTCGACGTTTCGAGATCCACCAAGTGCTTGGGCAAGAGCAATCGAGAATGCTGTCTTACCGCTTGCCGTCGGCCCTACAACCGCGAGGATCGGAAGCGCGCTAGGAACCACTACGCACTCTTAACGTCGGCATTCCAATCGTTACCGGCACGCGACCTTCAGCCTCAGCCTGAAGCTCAGCCTTGCGAGCCTCGCCGCGCTCCCATGCATCACCAGCTCGAGTACGCACGATTTCAAATTCACCGCCAGTAAGAGCCGAATCCGCAAGGAGATAATGGGGAGCGCCATGAGTGACGCGAGCTTTTACCATATCGCCTGGGCGTGGCCGCTCGTTACTGTGGTGTGGAAGCGCCACGTGGACGAGCCGGTTATCCTCTGCTCTACCCGAGATGCGTTCTGTGGCACCGTCTTTGCGGCCTTCGCCCTCGGAGACGAGCACTGTAACTGTCTGACCTTCACATTTTTCATTTTCTTCAAGGGATATGCGATTTTGTAACTGAACCAGACGCTGGAAGCGCTCGTTTGCCACTTCATCTGGCACCTGATTATCCATGTCTGCTGCAGGCGTACCGGGACGTGGCGAGTACAAGAATGTGAAAGCTGAGCTAAATCGAGATTCTTCGACTACATCGAGAGTCTGAAGGAAGTCGTCCTCAGTCTCACCAGGAAAGCCCACGATGATATCCGTCGTAATGGCAGCATGAGGAATCTGCTCACGTACGCGTTGTAAGATCCGTAAGAACCTCGATGAACGATATGAACGCCTCATAGCGCGCAAAATCGCATCCGAACCAGACTGCAGTGGCATGTGCAACGATGGCATCACCGTAGGGGTTTCAGCCATTGCATCGATAACGTCGTCTGTAAACATTGCCGGATGCGGAGAGGTGAATCGTACGCGTTCGAGCCCATCAATGCTCCCCGCAGCCCGCAATAGCTTCGAAAACGCCGAGCGGTCGCCAAATTCTATGCCGTAAGAGTTCACGTTTTGCCCGAGCAGCGTCACCTCGATCGCGCCTTCATCCACAACCGCGCGAATCTCGTTCAAGACGTCGCCCGGCCGGCGG
This sequence comes from Arcanobacterium sp., assembly GCA_022783665.1. Classification (GTDB taxonomy): domain Bacteria; phylum Actinomycetota; class Actinomycetes; order Actinomycetales; family Actinomycetaceae; genus Arcanobacterium_A. The sequence continues at coordinate 39,554 of JALFZJ010000020.1, read as the reverse complement.
TCTTTCTGCTTCCCCCTCAGATGCGGGACGATACAGAACGTACATGTGTTGTTGCATCCCACAGCTATCGACACCCACGCCGCATAGGCAGATTCGCGATGCGAAGGCAGTGTAGAAGGAAATACTTTCAGTGATTCCTCAATTTCGACTGCTGCCTCGTTGTTGTGGCGTGCACGCTCAAGAAGCGCCGGCAATACATCAAGATTATGAGTGCCGAGCACCACGTCTACCCAAGGAGCTTTGTCCACAATGCCACCACGCAGCTGCTGCGCCAGGCAGCCACTTACTGCTATTTGCATCCCCGGCCGCTCACGTTTAACTTCTGCGAGCTGGCCGAGATTGCCGAAAAGACGATTCGCCGCATTCTCACGTACTGAGCATGTATTAATCACGAGCACGTCTGCTCCTTGATCACCCGCATCAGTTGCACGCGCAGCAGCTTGTGGCACGAGTTCCACTGGTACATATCCAGCTTCATCAAGCAAACCAGCGAGACGTTCAGAATCGTGAACATTCATCTGGCAGCCCATCGTCTTCAGAGCGTAGGTTTTTGGCATCACTTCTTCATTCATCGCATACAGTGTAGTTCAGTAGAAAAGCCGTATCAAAAGGATGGTGAAGCACCATCTGCATCTGATTCAGCGGACGCTACCTCGTTCAGTACCTGAACTACTATATTTGGCGCAAAGCCCCGCCGAGCAAGGGCGCCATAGAGGCGCCGGCGTGCCACATGACGATCCACGCCGGCTAGGCTCCGCATCTTCTTCTGCGCCAGATTTCTCGCACTTTCGAGTTCAAAGTTCTCATCGATACTCTCGACGGCGCGTTGAGCAAGATCACCTGCAATACCGCGCTCACGTAGATCCTTGAGCAAAGATCTACGTGAGCATGGCCGAGATTCGGCACGTAAGCGCACAAACGTCAAAGCGAATCGCTCGTCGTCGACAAGATCGGCCTCAACAAAAGCAGCAACAGTATCCTCGATGATCAGCTCAGGCACATCCCGGCGCACCATCGCTTCACGCAATTGGAACGTGGACCGATCCATCGCAGAGAGCTGGCGATAACATATATCGCGGGCATAGGCACGCCAATCCGATTCGCTGCGCGCAGCATTTCTTGCCCTGCGACGAGCCTCAATTTCATCCTTACTTCGATACCTAGGCCGAGATCGACGCGAGGAATCAGCACCCTCCGAATAATCAACCATGCGAGATCACTCTCACGCAATACTATCAATGCTACGACTGCGCATCGGCGCTCATCTCGGCATCATCGAGCTCTGCATATTCGCCGATCTTGAGTTTCGTCTTGACTTTGACCTCGATCTCGTCGGCAATCTCAGGATTATCTTTCAAGAACTGACGCACTTTCTCTTTGCCCTGGCCGAGCTGGTCTCCATCGTAGGTATACCATGCACCCGACTTCTTCACAATGCCTGCGTCTACGCCCATATCAATAATTCCGCCTTCTCGCGAAATCCCCTGGCCGTACAAGATATCAAACTCGGCTTGCTTGAATGGAGGAGCCATCTTGTTCTTGACGATTTTCACTTTGGTACGGTTACCCACTGGCTGCGAACCTTCTTTGAGGGTCTCGGTACGCCGCACATCCAAACGCACCGACGCATAAAACTTCAAAGCCTTACCGCCGGTAGTCGTTTCAGGGCTGCCATAAAAGACGCCAATCTTTTCACGCAACTGATTGATAAAAATTGCAGTTGTGCCTGATGCAGACAGCGCGCCAGTAATCTTACGCAGAGCCTGACTCATCAGGCGCGCCTGTAAACCAACATGGGAATCACCCATTTCACCATCGATTTCGGCTTTCGGCACAAGAGCGGCAACCGAGTCTATAACGATGATATCGAGAGCGCCTGATCGAATGAGAGTATCGGCGATCTCGAGCGCTTGCTCACCCGTGTCCGGCTGAGACACAACGAGCGAATCGGTATCCACACCAAGCTTCTTCGCATACTCTGGATCAAGCGCATGCTCAGCATCAATGAAAGCCGCAATGCCACCAGCCTTTTGAGCGTTGGCTACAGCGTGAAGAGCTACCGTCGTCTTACCTGAGGATTCTGGACCATAGATCTCGATGACGCGGCCACGTGGAAGCCCTCCGATACCCAGAGCCACATCGAGGGCGAGAGCACCTGTTGGGATAACCTGCACATGCTGGCGTGGCTTATCCCCCAGTCGCATCGCCGATCCTTTTCCGAACTGCTTATCGATCTGCCCAAGAGCAGTCTCAAGAGCTTGCATGCGTTTATTATTTGCTTGTGTGGCGCTCACTATGTGTGCTCCTTTTATCCTTGGCTTCCGCCGACGTACAGATCAGGCCTCGCTATGCCACCGCCCTCTCCGAGCGGGCCACCGCCGAAAGCTGCAGTCCGTAGATTGCACACTCCTGGCTATCATTAATTCTAGATGCGGCCTCACATCCAAAATATTGGACGTTTTCGCTTGTGCAAGACGTGCCTGTGCGATGCGTCCGTGGACAATAATAACCGAACATTTGTTCGAAAGAAAACCGACGCACTACTTCGCATCCCGAGGATCTATCCGATGCAGATACTCATACCTAGGGGGTAAGTCCATTTCCTTAACGATAGCGTTCCACACAATCTGCGGCTCCAAGCCAGCAGCGAGCGCCTGAAGAGCCGTTTGTGAATCGAGTTCAGGAAGCACAAGATCTTGAAGTAACGCATCACCCTGTGGGCCGGGAAATGTACGCGCCACCACATCAGCAAATTCCGAATGTTTCATTGTGGATTACCTCCGCACCACAAACGGCGAACACCTCACCCGAACGTGTGGTATCCGCCGTCTGCAATCAGTCACGTATGCATGCATTCATGTATGCGTGCGACTCGCACCTCTTATCCACGCATCGCTGCGAGCTCTGCCGCAACGAGTTCGTCTGGAAGAGCATCAGGAATATGCACATTCTGTATCGCCTGAGCCCTACGAACCGCTGGCGGGATCCGCCCTTCAACCGCATCCATTCGATCAGCAACAAGGCGTAACACGTGGCTCAGGGGCACATTAAGAGCCAGCGCAATAGAATCAAGCAGCTCCGAGGATGCTTCCTTCTGGCCGCGTTCTACCTCCGAGAGGTAACCGAGCGACACACGCGCCTCCGAGGAAACCTCACGAAGAGTGCGACCTTGACGTTGGCGATACTCGCGCAGCACATCACCAAGTTCGCGCCGAAGCAGTGCGTGCGACGTTGCGGTTTCGTTCATCGTATTCATGCGATCACTCTTCTTTCATCTAGAGTTATGCACCTAGAGTTCGATCTGGAACTACCATGGATTAGCCGGGCGTCCAGCCCGTCTTGGTACTCGAGCTCAAGCTTTCTTGGCCACTGATTTACCTAACGCGGCCGCTAACCGAAATGTTCCCACGTTTTTCTTAAAGAGTTCTGAGAGCACCCATCCGGGCGTAATTCACCCATCTCAACGCGTCTCCTCAGCACGTCTCGCATTCACGCACCGATTTTCTCAGCGAGCATTCTCAGTGCTGCAAGCACGCTTTGCGCACGGATGGAATCGCGATCACCGTCGAACAGATAGCGGTTATCCTCGACGCCCTGCTCACAGGCAAACCCAATGTGCACCTCACCCTCTTCATGGCCCTCACTCGCCCCTGGGCCGGCCACACCAGTTGTTGACACCGCGTAATCTGCACCAAACAAACGGCGCACACCACTGGCCATTTGGCGCGCAACCACAGGGTCTACAGCACCGTAGGCGTTAAGCCGTTCAGCCGAGACGTGGAGGATCTGAGCCTTCGCCTGCTCCGCATAGCTCACCACTCCTCCGAGCAATACCGCCGAGGCGCCGGGGATATCCACAATTGCAGATGCGAGAGCGCCTCCCGTTAAGGACTCAGCTACCGAAATGCGGATTCCCGCCTCGCTCGCACAGTCTACGATACGGCTCGCCACATCAGCTATAGCATCACGATACGGCGAGTTGATCAGCGCCATTATGCTTTCCTTCGTTTAAGGAGTTCACCAGCGGCTTTCACATACCCAAATGCCGACGTGATTGCGAACACGAGCGCAATACCGATGAGTACATAGCCTGCCCATATCACAATGCGCGCCGCGCCCATTGGCAAGAAGGATGCCCATGGCACGAGCAATAGAGCAATACCAGCCGATTGCGCCGCCATTTTAATCTTTCCGCCCATGCCAGCCGCCATCACGAGGCGCGTCTTCAGCGCCATAATGGCCACCTCACGCACGATGAATACGATCGTCACCCACCACCACACGATGCCATGGAGTGAAAGCAAAACTAGCGCCGAAATGATAAGGGCTTTGTCTGCAATAGAATCGGCGATTTTCCCGAAATCTGTGATAAGCCCACGTGATCGTGCAAAGTGGCCGTCAAGCTTATCGGTCACAGCCGCCACCACAAAGATCGCAAATGCCCACCATGTTCTGCCCGGCGTCGGATCCCAATACACCACCACGAAGACCGGCACAAGGATCAGACGCACGATCGTTAAAACATTCGCGATATTGAGCAGTGGTACAGCATCGCTGGCACCGCGGTTGCCACCATCATGTGAATTAGCCATTACGCTCACTTCCTCCCCGTTAACTGCCACGCATCTTCACCAGACTCTCCGTATGGATCGTCGTCATCGTAATAACTAGGCACAGCGGCTGCGTCATTCGCCGCCAACGGATCTTCAGCGTACCGATCGTAGTGAGGCAAGACGACGGTGCGGGCATCTGCAGCATCTGAGCCATTGGCTATGAATGCGTCCTCGCCGCTCTCCTCGCGAGTATCGACATCGCCGGGGGATTCAGTTGTGTGAGCCGTCTCGGCAAGTGCCACACTTCCTGGGCCACCGTCGTAGGGTTTCGCCTCGACGTCCGCCTCGCGAGCTACGTCTACATCACCAAAATCGGCATCAGAATACGGATCCCCATCATCGCCGTCATCACCAAAAAGATCCACGTCTTCACCTTTGATCAAGGCAAGCACCTTGGGGAGTTGTTCCGGCTCTACAAGCACGTCACGTGCCTTAGATCCGTTCGATGGCCCTACCACGCCGCGTGATTCAAGCAGATCCATCATGCGCCCTGCTTTGGCAAATCCAATGCGCAGCTTACGCTGCAGCATCGACGTTGAGCCGAATTTCGTCGTGACGACGATCTCCGCAGCTTGTAGTAGGGTTTCAAGATCGTCGCCGATCTCTTCGTCTATCTTCTTCTGCTCGGCTTTCGGAATAACATCTTCTCGGTACACGGGCTGCATCTGAGCTTTGACGTGTTTTACCACGCGCTCGATTTCGTCTTCATCAACCCATGCACCTTGCACACGCATAGGCCGTGAAGCGCCAGCTGGCAAGAAGAGCGCGTCGCCCATACCGATCAGCTTCTCCGCGCCCGAAGCGTCAATAATGACGCGAGAGTCCGTGACGGAGGAGGTCATAAACGCCAATCGCGACGGAATATTCGCCTTGATCAGACCCGTCACGACATCCACCGAAGGGCGCTGCGTCGCAAGCACGAGATGGATACCGGCAGCGCGAGCAAGCTGCGTGATGCGTTGGATCGATGCCTCAACGTCGCGAGGAGCTACCATCATCAAATCTGCTAATTCGTCTACCACGACGAGAAGATAAGGATACGGGGTGAGCTTGCGTTCAGAGCCTGCAGGCGGCTCAATCTTGGATTCACGAATCGCCTGGTTGAAATCGTCAATATGTTTGTACCCATAGTTGGCGAGATCGTCGTAGCGCTGATCCATTTCACGCACAACCCACTCGAGCGCTTCAGCAGCTTTTTTAGGATTGGTAATGATCGGTGTGATGAGATGCGGAATCCCTGCATAAATCGTCAGTTCCACTCGTTTGGGATCCACCAGGATCATACGTACCTGCTCAGGTGTAGCACGCATCATAATAGAGGTGATCATCGAGTTAATAAATGATGATTTACCTGCGCCGGTCGCACCTGCAACAAGAAGATGGGGCATCTTGGCAAGATTTGCCACCACGTATTGCCCGCCGACGTTCTTTCCTACACCCACAACGAGGGGATGGGTTTGTTTACGTGCCACCGAGGACCGTAGTACATCACCTATCAGCACCGTTTCACGATCAGCGTTCGGGATCTCAATGCCAATAGCAGACTTCCCAGGTATCGGCGAAATAATACGCACATCAGAGGAGGCAACGGCGTAAGCGATGTTCTTTGACAGCTGCTCGATGCGCTCTACTTTGACGCCTGGCCCAAGCTCGACCTCATACATCGTCACCGTAGGGCCGCGCGAAAACCCAACCACAGCGGCGTCTACCGAAAACTCTGTGAATACGCGCGTGAGTGATTCCACCACACGATCATTGGCCTCCGAGCGCTCCAGATGCGGCGGTCCAGCTTTCAGACTATCGAGGGCAGGCAGCGTGTAGGTGATGTTGGAAGCAAGCTCGAGTTGTTCAATGCGCGGAGGAAGAGGTTCTGGTTTTGCTGCTTTTTGAGTCGAGGCAGCCCCTGCCTGTACTGCACGCTTGGCGTTCTTCGTAGCATCTGTGCGAAGAGACGCCGCTCCCCCACGTTCATCTGTTGTTCCGCTGTGTGTAAAGCCTTGCTGGGTGGGCGTGGTATCTCCAGATCCACGCGTACGCGACTTAGCTGCGCTCTCGGTCTCCTTCGCCCTCGCGTTTTGAGTATAGACGCGCGTCTCAGCGCCAGCCAGATCTACATCGGTGCCCGTAGGGTCTGTGTGTGAACGAGACGCATTCGCGTCTGTACGTTCAGCAGGCTTAAACCTATCGAGGAATCGCTTGCCGGAGCCGGAACGCGCAGAGGCAGAAGGCCTGTCTTGATCGGGTTCGTCCGCCTCTGGAGCTGATGCTTCACGTCCACTGGCGCGAGTCTCACGCCAACCATCAATCGCATCCAGGATATTACGGACGGACGTATTCGACATATACAACAGCGCATACAGTCCCAGAAGGACGAGAGCCACCACGGCTCCCCACGGTGAGATTAAAGCGCTCAGGCCTCCACCACCAAGCCATCCAAGTAAACCACCAGCGCCTTCTACGGCAGAAAAACTATTGCCAGGGCTCGGCAGGCCCTTAGCGACGTGCACGATTCCCGATACAACGATCGCGAGTAGCACAAGGCCTACAATAATGCGCCGCGATGTGTGCGCCCCGCTGCGTCGAAAAAGCATCACCGCCACGATTAAAAGAATGACGGGCACTGCCATAGCGATTACGCCAACTGCTCCAGCCACAAGGTGGTGGACCGCGGTCAATAATATGCCTGAAAGCATAAACCATTCACGCAGGGCAATAACCACCGCTACGACCAGCAGCGATATCGCAAGCCCGTCGTGGTGTTGGCGGCCTTGCCGCGCATCCGATTCTCTTTGCGCTGTATGAGTGGGTTGCTGGCCTCGCGCAGGGGTGCGCTTACCACCAGACTGCGGTGAACGTGTTGTGCCGCGTTTAACCCGTGCCAAAGTATCTCCTCACATGCCTGCTCGTAGGGCATAGTCATTTTAAGCGTATTCGATAATCGCTCAGTGGGTGCCCTGGCGCGCCGTCACAGCCACACATGCGACGCATAGGATGTGTCGCAGCGGATATGATGGCCATTGATCCCAGCACATTAATCGACCCGATCGGCTCGCCCATCGCGGAGAGCCGATCGCTACCAGTCATCGCGCCCCACATAAATGCATCCACGCGAAGATGCACGCACAGCCGAACCGAAAGTCAGGCTTCAATCACCGTAGGAATAATCATCGGCGCTCGGCGCAATTTCTTCGCCGCCCAACGCCCCACGACGCGTCGCATGGCCTGTTGCATCTGATATGTGCTCGAGGATTCCTTCGCGAGCGCATCCTCCAAGGCTCGCTGCACTTGCGGAAGGATGGAATCAAATACGGTGTCGTCCTCAGCAATACCCCGGGCTTGAATATGCGGCCCAGCAATGACGCTGCGATTTTGCCCGTCCACCACCGCGAAGATCGCAATGAAGCCTTCTTGCCCGAGCGTCCTGCGATCGGTGAGGAAGGGCTCGTCGATTTCTCCTACCGACGAGCCGTCAACAAATACATACCCGCACGGCACACTGCCCACGATACGGGCAACGCCATCGTGTAGATCTACCACCGTGCCGTCTTCACACAGCATCACGTTTTGAGCGGGAACTCCAGTTTTCACTGCCAGGCCACCATTTGCTACCAGATGCCTAGCTTCGCCGTGAATCGGCATAACGTTGAGAGGTTCAACGATATTGTAGGCGTACAGCAGCTCGCCTTGGGCGCAATGCCCCGAGACGTGCACAGGCGCAATCCCCTGGTGTACGACGCGAGCCCCGAGCTTAGTGAGTCCATTGATGAGGCGGTAGATAGAGTTTTCGTTACCTGGAATGAGTGACGACGCAAATATCACCGTATCGCCCTCCCCTACGCCAATTTTCTTATGGGTGCCTGAGGCGATTCGTGAAAGCACTGCCATCGGTTCACCTTGGGAACCGGTAGACATAAATACGCGCTCCCTCTCGGGAATCTGCTCAATATCTGCAAGATCGACGAGCACGCCCTCCGGTATTGAAAGCAGGCCTAGCTCGCTCGCGATCGTCATATTGCGCACCATTGATCGGCCAACAAAACACACTTTGCGCGCAAATTGTGCAGCCGTGTCGAGCACCTGCTGCACGCGATGCACGTGCGATGCAAAAGAGGCCACAACAATCTGCCCGTGTGCCTGGGCAAATACACTTTCGAGAACTGGGCCGATTTCTCCCTCAGAACGCACGAAACCAGGCACCTCAGCGTTCGTGGAATCCACCATGAAGAGATCGACGCCCTCATCGGCTGCGCGCGCGAACGCACGAAGATCGGTAATTCGGCCATCGAGCGGAAGTTGATCCATCTTAAAATCCCCGGTGATTAAAATGTTTCCACCAGGCGAACGCATAAACACTGCGAGAGCATCAGGAATGGAATGGTTGACGGCGATGAACTCACATTCGAAAGCACCGAGCTGCTCCACGTCGCCTTCTTTAACCACGAGTGAATACGGTGTGATGCGATGTTCGGCGAGCTTCGCCTCGACGAGAGCAATGGTGAAGCTCGAACCGATAAGAGGGATATCGTTGCGCATGCGCAGCAGGTAGGGCACGGCGCCGATATGGTCTTCATGGCCGTGGGTGAGGATAATGGCGTCAATATCGTCGAGGCGGTCTTCCAGATAGGAAAAATCAGGCAATATGAGATCCACACCCGGCTGGTTTTCTTCAGGGAAAAGCACGCCGCAATCCACGATCAGTAATCGCCCGTTACATTCAAAAACCGTCATGTTACGCCCGATATCACCCAGACCACCTAGGGGCACGATTCGGACGGTGTTATTTTGTAGTTTCGGGGGCGTCATTGTTTCACTCACGCCCCTATTGTTTCACACAACGCCAAACGATGGGGGCTATCTGCTATGTACACAAGCACAGCACGCTCTTGGATACGTGTGCGCCGCGTTGCGTGTAGCCTTCTACTAGCGAGTATTGTTGCGCACTATCTACACGCCGAGATATCCTTCGCGCGCAAGCACACTCCGGAGATTCTCACGTTCTTGGGGCTCAGCACCAACCAGAGGCAGACGCAGAGTCGCAGTCTCGACAACGCCGAGCAGTTTCAGTGCTTCCTTAGCCATCACGGCACCTTGCCCGCCTCCCATAACCGCTTGGATCACAGGCAACTGCGACGTGAATTCTGCGCGTGCGGCGGGAAGATTCCCAGCGTCTACTTCCTCTACAAGCCTACGCAGGCTCGCCGCGATCACATGCCCTGCTACCGATACCACACCAGATGCTCCGTGAGCTAACCATGCGAAGTTCAAGGCGTCGTCACCCGAATAATATGCAAGACCGGTTTCAATCATTTTCTCGAAACCGGCAGCCACATCGCCTGTAGCATCTTTGACCGCACGGATGAGTTCATGCTCAGCCAGGCGCGCGAGCGTGCGACGTTCAATCTTGACGCCAGTACGGCCCGGGATATCGTAGACCATAACCGGCAAACCGCCAGCTTCAGCGACGGCGATAATGTGCTGATAAACTCCTTCTTGCGAAGGGCGATTGTAATAGGGCGCATTGATAAGCAAGCCATCTGCTCCTTGACGCCGAGCACCCTGCGCAATTCGCACAGCGTGGGCAGTATCATTGGAGCCTGCTCCGCAGATGATCATCGCTTCGGCGCCAACCTCATCCTTGACGGCTTCCACGAGGGCATCTTTTTCAGGCTGGTGGGTGGTTGGGGATTCACCAGTGGTGCCTGAGAGCACAATCGCATCACAGCCGTCGCCTACGAGTTTGCGGGCAACCCGGCGTGCAGATTCAAGATCGATTGCACCGTCGGGATGGAAAGGTGTAACCATCGCCACTGCTACTGAACCAAATGGGCGGGAAGGGATACTGCGTGCCATAAATCCACCCTAGTGCGCGCGCCCATCCCTAAGAGGCAGATTTCGGCATCTGGACGCCATCGTTTCGCATGCATCACGCTTTCCTGAAACAATAGCGGTATGAGTGATGTGAAGATGGCCGTTCGCCTAGCCACAGAAGACGACGCAGGCGCTATTGCACACGTGCAGGCTCGCTCTTATCCTGAAAAGCTCGTCCGCATTCTTCAAAAGCCGCTGAGCTCTGCAACCTCAGCACAATTCGACGAGAAGTCATTCGAGGCGATTTGGGCTACGACTCTCCACCACCTCTCCCCATACCACCGCGTGCTTGTAGCCACGCACGGCGACTTAGTAGTGGGATTTGCCACCGTGGCTCCCACCGAGCCAGTGCCCGCAACGCAGTACAACATGTCTACTGATCATAGTGACGCGCTTTCAAACAAACCCGGCACAGATCAAGGCGCTCGCAGCCATGGCAGTGGCACACCTGCATCTGGATCTACACCACAAGCACCCGTGGCATACGAACTTGCTGGATTCGACGTCATCGCCTCTCATCTTGGCAACGGGCATCATGCCCGCCTTCTCGCTGCGGCTACAGATATTATTCGTGAAGCTGGCGGCACGGAAGTATACATTTGGGCTCTCGCGGGTGACGACGTCACCACCCGATACTTGGACGAGGCCGGCTTCGCGCCGCGCGGGTTTGCTCGTGGATATGAGATAGACGCAGAGCAGGTCACCGAACAGCTCTGGTGGGCGACGCTCTAAAGGTTCGCTTGCGATCGGCTGTAGTTGAGGCAAGGGATGCATTGCTAGAATTGAGCGGGCTAGAGCTGTGCGGCGTACGCAATTGTGTGGGCGTTACTCCATTGTGCGGGCAGGGATAGGGTTGCCCGAAGTACTGTAGCTCGCCTCATTGCAGCTGAACGTACCGAACCGCAGCTCGTCGAAGCTGCAACTCATCGAGCATAATCGAGTTAATCAAGATTGAGATAATGTTCAAGCCCGTACGTCAAACCTGGATGCTGAGCCACTTGGCGTGCTGCAAGCAAAACCCCAGGCATGAATGACGCGCGATCGAAAGAATCTTGCCGAATGGTGAGTTGCTCGCCGGTATTGCCCAAGAGTATCTCTTCGTGTGCGTAGAGACCGCGAAGTCGCACTCCGTGCACATGCACTCCATCAATCACTGCGCCGCGAGCACCGTCAGGGTCGGCTTGTGTGGCATCGGGGCTTGGCGCAACGCCGCGAGCTTTGCGGGCTGCAGCGATACGTTGTGCCGTAGAAATGGCAGTACCTGAAGGCGCATCGAGCTTATCGGGGTGGTGAAGTTCGATCACTTCTACCGATTCAAACAGCGCCGCAGCCTGCTCGGCAAAGCGCATAGCAAGCACAGCAGAAAGCGAATAATTGGGAGCCACAATCACGCCTACATTCGCCTGCGACGCTCGAGTTTCTACACGTTCTAAAGCATCTCTCGTCCAACCCGTGGTGCCTACTACCACGTGTACGCCTGCATCTATTGCAGCATTCACATTTGCTTCACTCGCGTCGGGGATGGTGAATTCGATGGCGACGTCGGCTCTGTTGAGGGACGACGAGGTGATCGCATCGCCTGCATCAAGGCGGGCAACGAGCGACAGATCCTCAGCCCGGTCAACTGCTTCGCATATCGCACTGCCCATGCGCCCATTGCTGCCAATAACTGCAACACGTATCATCGGATTCTCCTCACATCGAGCACTTCCTCGTTCCTCTGTCATAATACGTTGCTTGTTGTACGAAGTTGAGGCGGAGTCCACAACATGGTGGCTGGTGGCGTGGCCGAGGACTCGAAAGCCGCACGAAGATGATCTTAGGGCCCTGTGAAATCACATGCGCTCACAGCGCCCTGAAATGATACGGGCGTACCCGAAGAACGACACACTACTCGTGCGACGGACCTGCAATCACTACCGAGCGCGCACCACTTGCAAGGCGCTGCGCCACACGCTGCACATCGTATGCGCTCACCTGCCGCGCTGCTTGCAGGATCTCGTCAATTGAACGAAGTTCGCCTCGGATCAGCTCAGCCGTGCCGAGGCGATTTTGCCGGAAACTGTTGGTCTCGGCAGCAAAGGTGAGCTGGGCGCGTTGTTGGTTGTACGCCGTCTCCACCTCGTTATCGGTGACGCCGTTCGCAGCAAGGTCGTCGAGGCAGTCAAACATCACGCGTTGTACCGTTTCGGTGTTCTCCGGCGCGCAAGCTGCCTCAAGCGCAAAGACGCCACCCTCGTTCCATTTCATCATCCATGAGTACGATGAATAGGCGAGGCCACGCTTTTCACGTACTTCCTGGAATAGCCGCGATGACGTGCCTCCTCCAAGGATCGTATTCATCGCATAAAAGGCATCGAGATCACTATCTCCTTCAGCAAAACCTGGCATACCGAGCACGACGGCACTTTGGCGGCCAGGATGCTCGATAATCCGCTCCCCGCCCTGAGTGAACTCTATGTTGTGTACCCCACGGCGGCGAGCTGGGAGGTCTGGAATCGGCGGAGCCATATCCCATCCTGCATCGACGAGTACCTGTTGCACCAGTTTGGTGAGCTCGTCATGATCCACATCGCCTGCAGCGCTCACTACTATCTCTGGCGCCTTATACATATTGCGATAATGAGAAATCATGTGTTCGTGATCGAGCACTCGGACTTCATCCGTAGTGGCGCCAACTGGCCGAGCAAGAGGATGGTCTCCCATAACGAGCGGGAGTATCGCCGTTTCTGCGACTTCGGAGACGTCGTCTTCAGAGGCTGCTAGTTCTTCAAGTATTACGCCTCGTTCGATATCCATCACGGAGGGATCGAGCACAGAATTGGCTACCATATCGGCCAATAAATCGACGAGTTGAGGAAGATCAGCGGAAAACACGCGCCCGTAATAGCACGTATAGGTGCGCGATGTTGCGGCATTGATCGTGCCACCTAGAAAGTCTGATTCTCGCGAGATATCGAGCGATGTTCGCCGCGCGGTACCCTTAAACAGGAGGTGCTCTAGGAAGTGCGTGGAGCCTTCTGCCCCGCGAGCTTCGTCACGCGAGCCAGCACCAACCCAAAACCCGAGACTGACGGACTGCTGGCCTGGAATACGTTCAGTGAGCACCCTCAAGCCACTGGGCAGGATTGAGCGCCGGCCAACGATGCCATTTTCCTCAAATGATAGATTCGGATCGTTTAATGGGAAGTCGATGCGTGAAAAAGCCATAGGTTAAGTGTGCACTGGCACGACGCCATTAATCAATTGCGGCTGTTCGGTGTATTCAACGTTGAAGACGGTAGAAACTGACCCGGCGGGAAAACACTTTATTTCACGTGGCTTAGATACTGCATAAGCACACGCTGCATCAGCACACAAAGTGTGGGGAGCCAAGTCAAAACTTAGCTCCCCACACATGCGCTTGACACGATAAGTGCGTGTTCAATCGACTATGTTCGCGTTCATAGCCCGCGAGCTTCACGTAACTTGCAGATAATTGTGAAGATTACTCTGCAGATTCTTCAGAACTCTGTGCTGATTCCTTCTGCTCCTCATCACGGGATTCAGGGGCAGTGCGGGTGCGGCGGCGTTCACGCGGACGACGCTCGCGACGCTCTAAGCGGTCGCGAGAACCGCGGCGCTCGGAGCGCTCACCGCGCTGCTCCTTCGCTTCAGCTTCGGCGGCTTTTTCAGCCTCAAGTTGCTCTTCGGTAAGCACCGCATGCAAAGAGAGCTTGCCACGCGGATCTATCTCAGCGAGCTCTACCTCTACCTTATCCCCCACATTGAGTACATCTTCCACGTTTTCTACGCGCTTTCCACCTACAAGGCGGCGAATCTGGGAGATGTGCAGTAAGCCGTCCTTACCTGGCGCCAACGAGATAAAGGCGCCAAAGGTCGTCGTCTTCACTACCGTACCTACAAACCGTTCGCCAACCTCAGGCATCTGAGGATTCGCGATCGAGTTGATCGTTTGGCGAGCCGCTTCTGCAGAACTACCATTCGTAGCGCCAATGAATACCGTGCCATCTTCCTCGATAGTGATCTCGGCTCCAGTATCCTCCTGGATCTGGTTGATCATCTTGCCCTTCGGGCCAATCACTTCGCCGATCTTATCTACTGGAATCTTCACCGAAATAATGCGGGGCGCGGTTTCGGCCATCTCGCCCACCTCAGGCACAGCCTCTTCGATCAGATCGAGAATAGCAAAACGTGCATCACGTGCCTGCCCAAGAGCTGCAGCAAGCACCTCAGCTGGAATACCGTCAAGCTTCGTATCAAGCTGAAGCGCCGTTACGTATTCGCGCGTACCGGCAACTTTGAAGTCCATATCGCCGAGCGCATCTTCAGCACCCAGAATATCGGTCAGAGCCACATAACGTTGTTCGCCGTCAATCTCACCCGATACAAGACCCATTGCGATGCCTGCAACCGGCGCTTTCAGTGGCACGCCTGCGTTGAGCAAAGAAATGGTAGACGCACACACTGAACCCATGGATGTAGAACCATTGGATCCGAGAGCCTCAGAGACCTGACGGATCGCATAAGGGAACTCTTCGCGCCCTGGAAGAACTGGCACTAGTGCACGCTCAGCCAACATCCCGTGGCCAATCTCGCGGCGCTTCGGCGAGCCCACACGCCCGGTTTCACCCGTGGAATACGGCGGGAAATTGTAGTGGTGAATGTAACGTTTCGTCGTAATCGGTGAGAGGTTATCTACCTGCTGCTCCATCTTCAGCATATTCAGCGTAGTGACGCCGAGGATTTGGGTTTCGCCGCGCTGGAAAAGAGCCGAGCCGTGCACACGTGGTAGCACGCCACCTTCGGCGGTGATTGTGCGGATCTCGACAGGCGTACGCCCATCCATACGCTCGCCCGTAGTAAGCACGCGCTTACGCATGGCCTGCTTCCAGTGGTTGTTCACAGCGGTAGCAAGCGGAATCTCACGCTCGGGGAACTGCTCGATCAGCTCCGAAACGATAGCATCCGTTACCTCGTTCAGTGCCTCATCGCGCTCATGCTTATCCACAATGCCGAAGATGTGATCGAAGCGATCACCGATCTTCGACTCAACAGCCGCATATTCTTCATCCTCATACGCTGGGAAGAGCGGATATTCTTCAGTTTCTTTCGCTGCCTGATGAGCAAGATCAAGCTGAGCCTCGCACAGTGCGCGGATGAAAGTCTTCGCTGCCTCAAGGCCTTCAGCTACTACTTCCTCTGTAGGAGTTGTGCCACCTTGGGCAACATTCTCAATGAGATGCTCCCCGCCTTCAGCTTCCACCATCATAATCGCAACATCGTCACCCACGATACGGCCGGCAACCACCATGATGAACGTTGCGCGCGGCATTTCAGAATAACGCGGGAAAGCAACCCACTGCCCATCGATAAGAGCCAAGCGTACACCGCCGACTGGCCCTGAGAAAGGCAAACCAGAAAGCTGGGTGCTCATCGATGCAGCGTTGATCGCAAGCACGTCGTAGGCATCGTCTGGATCCACCGTCAACACCGTCTCAACAACCTGCACTTCGTTGCGAAGACCTTTCACAAATGCAGGACGCAACGGGCGATCAATGAGACGCGCAGCCAAAATAGCATCCGTACCTGGGCGCCCTTCACGGCGGAAGAATGATCCTGGAATACGACCTGCAGCATACGCGCGCTCTTCCACATCAACGGTGAGCGGGAAGAAATCGAAATGCTCACGCGGCTGGTTCGACACGGCCGTGGCTGAAAGCACCGTCGTCTCACCGTCTAAATAGGCAAGCGCTGAACCCGCTGCCTGGCGGGCGAGTAAACCAGTTTCAAAACGAATCGTCCGGGTGCCGAATGAACCATTATCGATTGTGGTTTCGGCAAACTTTACATCTGGACCCTCCATGGGGCCTCCTTTTCTGTTTCTATTGTCTGCCCTACCCCGATACGGTCATCGATAATCATCCACGTGCGCTCCACGTGAACCACCACCGAGGACCGAACCTTGAAGAGGTGAGGGACTTCTCCTAACTACGGCAATCGGCTCGGTGTACACCGAGCCGATAACCACACGTCACTTACGCAAGCCGAGGCGTGCAATGAGCGAACGGTAACGCTCAATGTCCTCAGATGCGAGATACGAGAGCAAACGCCGACGCTTACCAATAAGAAGCATCAAACCACGACGTGAGTGGTGATCATGCTTATGCGTGCGGAAATGCTCCGTAAGTTCCTTAATACGTGCCGAAAGCAAGGCCACCTGAACCTCAGGCGAACCGGTATCGCCCTCGTGGGTAGCATATTCAGCAATAATTGCATCCTTCTCAGCTTTAGTGAGAGCCATGCGTTTCTCCTTCAGTATCCGTTGCACAGAGCCCGGGGCATATTCTCCCGAGCAACGCCTAGCCGTGGCCGATCAAACGGCTTATTTAGTCTACCAGCCAGGGCATGGCACTCCTAGAGCTCGATACGTGAGATGGCTTACCTCGCATCCCGCCACGCGTGCCTCACCTAGCGAGCCGTTACCTCCGCAGGGTTAACTCTATGTGAGACAGGCACACCCAAGGCCTGGGCGCTACGGCGTAGATCGTCGTCCATCTGGGAAAGAAGCTCTTCTACCGAGTTCATTTTCATCATCGGACGCAAATACTCGATGAAGTCTATTGCGATCGCCTCATCATAAAGATTGAGATCGGCCCGCCCAAGCACATGAGCTTCAACTGTGCGCTGCTCGGCGCCGAACTGCGGATTGAGGCCAATCGAAATAGCTGCAGGCAAATACTCCGCCGCCTTTGTGCCGGCAACCTGGCGGATGAGCCAGCCCGCATACACGCCGTCTGCAGGGAGCTCCCCTAAGTTCTCACCATACAAATTCGCAGTGGGAAAGCCGAGCTCTCGGCCCCTTTTGTATCCGTGGCGCACGATCCCCCGGATGCGATGAGGCCGGCCGAGAATTCGCCACGCGCCTTCAACATCCCCTCGCGCCAGCAACTCACGCACCCAGGTTGATGACCATCGTCTCCCCTCATGGGAGGCGAGATCATCCACTACCCTTACAACAACGCCAAGCTGAGCTCCTATGCGCTGAAGGAATCTCACGTCTCCTTCATTACCGGCACCAAATCGTGCATCGGCTCCCACCACGATAGCGTGGGCGTGCAGTTTTCCGACGAGTTCTTGCTGCACGAAATCGTGGGCGCTCAGGCGCGCGTACTCTTTATCGTAATGCTCCACCACCACGCCATCGACGCCAAAACCTTCGAGGCGCTCCAAACGATCTTGCACAGAGGTGACAAGGTGGAGATCACAGTCGGGATCGTGTATCTGGCGCGGATGCGGATCAAATGTGAGCACAAGCGACTTACATCCGAGCTCTTTTGCAGTGTCTACCGTTTCGGTGAGTACAGCTTGATGCCCACGGTGCATGCCATCAAAAATACCGATTGTGACCACTGTGGGCGAAAAGTCTTTCGGGACGTCACTTGCGCGAGCCCAAATCTCCATCAGATACCGCGCAAACCAAGCTGACGACGCCCTTGGGAGACGTCTTGCGGAACGGACTGGGACTCACGCATCACTGCTCGGTGATGCCCGTGGCCGTGCCCGCCATGACGGTGGCCGTGACCGTTCCCATGGCCGCCACATCCACATCCGCCAGAAGACTTCTGCTTTGCGCCAGCATTGAGAGTATCTACGTCGTCAGGGATTTCATGCATCCCACATGCACATCTAGCCATGGTCTTATGGTAAAGCCGGTTCATCAAAATCGCGAGTTATGCTAGCGCCTTGCTGGAAGACGACGGTCGGAGCCGTTTTCCTGCCACGTTTGGTGCCGATCGCAACGAGTTCTCGCTCTGTATGCGTCTGTGAGTCAGCCACCAAAGCCACAGGATACGCCAGTGGTTGCGGAGCCAATTCAATGAATTGCCCGTGGCGCAATGCCTCGGCTTCGGTGCGGCTCACCGCGACGCTCGGCATCACTCGCGTTGCCGCATCAGCTAGCGGTATTACCGGAAGAGGCGCTCCAGCCAGGACGGCCCGTTTGAGATCGAGAACCGTGGCTGCGTCGTCTATCGAAAATGCACCCACCTCGGTTCTGCGTAACATACGCAAATGGGCACCCATGCCCAAGGCCGTACCGAGATCGCGCGCCAAGGATCTAATGTATGTGCCAGCCGAGCATTCTACGAGTACGTCGATTTCCACAACAGGCGTGGATGCTACCTGGAGCGCACGCGCCTCACTCGTGCGCACGAATCGAAACACCTCAACTCGTTGCGCCTCGAGCTCTACCGTTTCCCCGGCACGAGCAAGGTCATAAGCGCGCTTGCCGCTGATTTTCTTCGCTGAGATGGCCGGCGGCACCTGCATAATGGGTCCGCACAACTCCCCCAACGCCTGATCTACGAGGCCATTGATGGCCTCTTTCATGGCAGGAACATCGCGCATCGCGTCTTCTTGCAAAGCAGAGTTGTTAACGTGTTCAGGAGAGTTACTGCTCTGCTGCACACCAACAGTTTGAGCAAAACGTTGAAAAGAACCGCGCAGGCCACGCGAAGCATCAATGAATGCGCCGTCAGCATCAGCGGAATCAGTGGCTACACCGAAAGCTATAGTGGCGATATACGTCTTTCTTTCTCCGCTCAGGTACGTCAATAACCTCGTAGCGCTGCCAACACCAATGGTTAAAACACCGGTCGCCATCGGGTCAAGCGTGCCAGCATGGCCCACTTTGCGTGTTCCAGCCAGGCGACGTACTGCTCCTACGACGTCATGCGATGTGACGCCGGAGGGCTTATCAACGACGATAACGCCACTAGGCGCGAGGGCATCAGCTCTAGGAAGATCACCCCAGGGCATCTGGCGCCGCTCACGCATAGTTCCGCGCGCATTACTGCCACTCGCCGTCACGCATTCTCCGCACTCTGAGCGCTCGCAGTATCGCGCCCGTCATCGCCCAGCGCTCCCGCTGGTGCTACTAAGTCACCGTCAGGGCGAGTATCGTCTTCTGGTTCGGCTAACGCATGGGCGCCGCTTGGCAACTCGGCGTAATCATTGCTATCAGCGTCCGGCTCGGCGTCTATTTCGCGTGGTTTCTTATAGGGATCAGCGTCGCCAGCGTAGCTTGCCCCTTCTGCGAGCTTGCGCACCTGTTCATCATGGAAACGTGCTGCGGCAAGTGCATCTTCAATTGACTGCGAGCTTTGAGGCAAAGCGTCAAGTTCAAAGGCTAACGTCGGGGTAAGACGAAGGCCGAGTTGCTTCCCTACTGCCGATCGAATCATTCCTTTGGCTGATTCAAGAGCACGCCCTGATTGCGTCACATCGTGATCGGAACCGTACACCGTGTAAAACACGGTGGCATTTTGCAGGTCTCCTGTGATGCGGGCATCAGTGATCGTCACCATCCCAAGGCGAGGATCTTTGAGCTTCGTATTAATCATCTGCGCAACGATCTCTTTAATTTGATCTGCTACGCGTGCTTGGCGCGTACTAGTCATAACAACTCCTACGTCAGTGCATCGCTTATGCGATCGCGATTCACAAAGGATAACAAAGAATTGGCTGAGCCATATGGCTCGGTCGTATCTGGCCACTCATCTGCGTGCGAGGGCGCCCAGGCTGAACATCGCCCAGACGCCCTGTACGCACGCATCTCAAGCCGAGTTACACATCGGTATCGCCGGCGTGCTAGTCGCGTGGCTTTTCGCGCATCTCCCAGGTCTCGATGATGTCGCCCTCGCGAATATCTTTATACCCGAGAGTGATACCGCACTCGTAGCCTTCCTTGATCTCGGTAACGTCGTCTTTTTCATGCCGCAACGACTGAATCTCGAGATCAGGAGCCACCACAGCACCGTCGCGCACCAAACGCGCCTTAGCATTGCGGCGGATCACACCAGAACGCACGATCGAACCAGCAATATTGCCGAACTTGCCACTCTTAAACACTTGGCGAATCTCGGCAGTACCAAGCTCAACTTCTTCATAGATCGGTTTGAGCTTGCCTTTCAGTGCCGCCTCGACGTCATTGATCGCATCGTAGATGACATTGTAGAACTTCATCTCTACGCCTTCACGATCTGCGATTTCGGTGACGCGTTCTGCTGGACGCACATTGAATCCAATAATCACAGCACTATCCACGGTTGCGAGATCCACATCCGATTGGGTGATCGCGCCAACGCCGCGATGGATCACGTTGAGTTGAACCTCATCGCTTGGCACCTCAATGTCGTACAGCGAGGATTCGAGAGCTTCCACAGAACCAGACGAATCACCCTTGATAATGAGGTTGAGGTTTTCAACCTTGCCCTCTTCAATCGCGGCGGTGAGATCCTCAAGCGAAACACGCTTACGGCGCTTAGCGAGCGTTGCAGCACGCTTTGCAGCCTCGCGCCTCTCAGCAATCTGGCGAGCTGTACGATCGTCATCAGCAACAATGAGCTGATCACCAGCGGCTGGGACGGACGTCAAGCCCAGCACCTGCACCGGGCGTGACGGCCCTGCTTCATCGACGCGCTTGCCGTGCTCATCACTCATCGCACGCACGCGCCCATAGGCGGTGCCAACCACGATCGAGTCACCCACACGCATTGTGCCATCTTGTACAAGAGCAGTGATTACAGAACCACGGCCTTGATCGAGCTTCGCCTCGATAGCAACGCCACGTGCGTGCTTGTCCGGGTTGGCAGTCGGTTGCACCAAAATATCAGACGTCGTCACAATCGTTTCGAGAAGATCGTCAATATTCAGCCGTTGCTTTGCCGAGATATCCACGAATGGCACGTCGCCGCCATATTCTTCAGCTACAAGGCCATATTCAGTGAGCTGGGCACGCACCTTCCCAGGATTAGCACCCTCGACGTCGATCTTGTTGACGGCGACGACGATCGGCACATCTGCTGCCTTGGCATGATTAATTGCTTCAACAGTTTGTGGCATGACGCCGTCATCTGCAGCAACCACGAGCACGGCAACATCTGTGATATCGGCACCGCGAGCACGCATCTGGGTAAACGCTTCGTGACCCGGCGTATCAATAAAGGTGATTCGGCGTTCTTCACCGTCAACCTTTAAACGCGTCTGATACGCACCGATAGTCTGGGTGATACCGCCTGCTTCTCCTTCTACCACATCTGAATCACGGATCG
This sequence comes from Arcanobacterium sp., assembly GCA_022783665.1. Classification (GTDB taxonomy): domain Bacteria; phylum Actinomycetota; class Actinomycetes; order Actinomycetales; family Actinomycetaceae; genus Arcanobacterium_A. Next base: position 17,959 of record JALFZJ010000020.1, on the reverse strand, counting down.
CATCGAGCAGTTTCGTCTTGCCGTGGTCAACGTGACCCATCACAGTGACGACCGGTGGACGCGCCACAAGATTCTCAGGATCTTCTGCCTCTTTTTCAGCATCGAGATCAATATCGAAGGATTCGAGGATCTCCCGATCCTCATCCTCGGCGCTCATGATCTTGATGTCATAGCCGAGCTCAGCACCCAGAAGCTGGAAGGTCTCTTCATCAAGCGACTGGTTAGCGGTTGCCATCTCACCCATACGGAACAAAACCGTCACGAGTGCTGCCGCATCCGCCTTGATCTTCTCAGCAAAGTCTGCAAGCGAAGCGCCAGCGCGCACGCGCACGACGGTGGAACCATCACCGCGTGGCACCTGTACACCAGCCAACATTGGCGACTGCTGCTCTTCAACTTCCTGGCGTCGGTTGTTGCGTGAACGTGGACCTCTACGCCCACCTCCCTGGCGACCGAATGCGCCCGCTGTAGAGCCACCGCGAGCCTTGCCACCTGAACGGGTAAATCCGCCGCGCCCTCCTGGGCCATTTTGGCCGCCACGGTATGCACCACCGGAATTACGCCCACCGCGACCCGAACGTGAATCATTTGAGCGTGCCGGCATCTGATCCGGGATCATCCTCGGAGACGGACGTACTCCACCCCGGTTATTCGGGCGTACGCCACCTGGCGTTGGGCGATTATTGCCTTGACGCGGAGTGTTCGGAGCATCGTCTTTAGGCTTGCGATTCATGCCTTGGCGCGGCGCGAACGGCGAATTGCCTGGGCGCGGGCCACGCTTTTGCGTGCCCATTCCCTGGCGTGAAGCAAATGGCGAATTGCCTGGGCGCGGGCCACCGCGGCCAGCACGCGGATGCGGGCGCGGCGGGGCAGCTTCACGGGCTGCCTCGGCGCTGCGATGAGCTTCACCAGGTGTAGCAATAGCACGCTTCGGCTTTGAAGCAGGGGTTTGAGCGCTGCTTTGCTCGGCGGCAGGCTTTACAGAACCAGTTGCCGCCTTAGCAGCCTTCGCGGATTCGGCAGATTTCTCACGCTCGGAAGAATCCTGCGGAGCCGAATCTGGCACGGTGAACGGGTCAGCCACATTAGTTGATGCTTTAGGCTGAGCGGCGGGCTTGGAGCCACCTGGCTTTGGAGCAGGCTTCGACCCAGGCTTCGCGCTGCTGGCTCCCTTTTCCTGCTGCCCTGTAGGCTCAGCGCCTTCAGTGTGAGCGGTACTGCTGGCATCTGATTCTTTTGAAGCTTTAGATTTCTTGGGTTTAGACTCAGATGCCTTTGGCTTATCGAGTTCTTCTGGATGCTTTTCGTAGTATTCGCGTGCTTTTCGCACCACGGGTGCCTCAATCGTCGACGAGGCAGATTTGACGAACTCGCCGTTTTCGGTGAGCATCGCAAGCAGCTTCTTGCTTGTGACGCCGATTTCCTTCGCGAGTTCATGGACGCGGACCTTGGCCACAATTCTCCTTCTACACGGCCCGCGCTCAAGCGCCGACCTCTTCTATTGGCAGCTCATCGCTGGGTACTCATCGGGTGCCCATCGGCTTTCTACCCGCTTTCATATCGAACGGAAACATCAGGCATATTCGCCCTCATGTTGTGGGATAACGCCAAGCCATCTGAAATATCGCCAACGGAGCCCGTTTCGGCTGCCTGCACTATTAGTGGCTAGGCGCGGTGTGTACAATCTTGCACACACCGCGCCTAGTCTACCTGAAAACACATCTGTTGAACACTACTGCACAGCGAACCCCACGGTGAATGACCTCACGTTGCAGATCGGGCATCACTCAGCCAATGGTTGCACTTCGGATTCTTTCCTAATATCGATCGACCACCCAGTCAGCTTTGCAGCGAGACGTACGTTTTGAGCTTCTTTTCCAATAGCTAACGAAGCTTGATCATCAGGCACCACTGCCAGCGCCCTACGTGCATCACGATCGGTAATCTCTACCTTCACCACCTGCGCGGGCGAGAGTGCGGCAGCAACGAACTTGGCAGGATCGTCGTCATATTCAACGACGTCTATCTTCTCACCTTGAAGCTCTTGCGTGACAGCACGAACTCGTTGAGCGTTGTGACCGATTGCTGCGCCTTTAGCTGCCACGTTCGGATCAGATGACCACACCGCAACCTTTGTACGGTGGCCTGCTTCACGGGCGAGCGCAACGATTTCTACCGTTCCCTGAGAAATCTCGGGCACTTCCGATTCGAACAGGCGCCGCACGAAATCCGGATGGGTACGCGAGAGGCGAATTGATGCTCCTCGTGACCCGACGGAGATGTCTAGAATGAGGCAGCGGATCATATCTCCATGAGAAAAGCGCTCAGTTGCCACCTGCTCCTCGGCACGCAGGATTCCTACGTTATCGCCAAGCTCGACGAACAGATCCCGAGAATCTGCACGATTAGTTTTCGGTACCTCAACGGTGCCCGTCACAATTTGACCCTGTTTACCGTTGAAATCCCCTAGCACACGGTTTGATTCAGCTTCGCGAAGCCGCTGCGCAATAATAGAGCGCGCAGTGGTAGCAGCGATACGGCCGAATTCATTGGGCGTATCATCAAACTCTCCGATCTTCTCGCCAGACTCATCAACTTCTGGCGCATAGACGGTTACTTTACCGGAGCTGCGATCCATCTCGACACGCGCACCCTTAATCGCACCAGGGACTCTGTAGTAGGCGTGAAGGAGGGCGTCTTGGATCGTTTCGATCAAAACGTCAACTTTAATGCCGAGTTCGGATTCAACGATCTTGAGCTCATTAATGGAAACATCCATTAGGCGTCCTCCTCACTCTCAAAATCAACTTTTGTTAGCTCCACTACCGAGCGAGCCTTGCTGATCGTGGTCATTTCTATCGTGCGATGCACACCTGGCACATCTCTTTTGCCTGATTTTACTACAGTCCACACCTTGAGCTCATTTGTCGTCACCTTTTCCACACGTGCGAGGAATTGCTCCCCAGTGTTCAACGTGAACTGCACGAGATGGCCAATCACACGCGAGAACTCTCGTTCAGTGCTCACATTGCGTTCTGCTCCGGGCGTGCTGACTTCCAGAGTGTAAGCTCCAGGAATAGGATCTTCCGCATCCAATACCGCCGAAATGGCGCGAGTCACGCTCTCGAGGTCTGCGGAATCTACACCCCCGGGCCCGTACTCCAAATCTACCGTGATGAGCAGTACGCTATGCTTGCCAGCGCGAGTGAGCCTCACGTCGTCAAGATACAATCCAGCGGCTTTCACATGGGGCTCAAGTATACGTGTGAGCTGCTGCGTATTTGTGCGGTTGTAATCGCTCATACACCTAGGGTAACGCGAAATCTAAGCCTGGCCTATTTCGCGCAAATCAATCCTAGATGAAACATGTGCAACAATGGTACAGGCACATGTTGGACTACGAGCCGATCTAAGGAGACGTCATGGCAAGGGCACGTTCAGCCGCAGCTTTTGGTGCTATTACCGCTCTAGCCGTCGCTCTCTTCGTATTGACGATGATCCTTGTTGGAGCACGCCTAGATACCGCAGTAGACGTACCGACGCCAGATTCTTCCGAGCAAGCTCGCCAGGAAAGCGCGATTGCAGCCATGCGAATCAGCGAAGGAACAGCTCGAATCCCTGAAGCGGCGAATATCACTTTTGACCCTGAACAATGGGCTCTTGCCCTTGGGGGTATCTGGGAGCCGTGGCCTGGTGGCGCGCCGCAAGGATATACGAACCCAACCCCCGATCTGGCATCGCCAAGCCAAAATGCGCAGCAACTTGCCGACGAGATTCACAACTTCACTATCGCCGTGCTATCGCTTGGAGATAACGATTCTGCCTCTGCCCAGCAACGCCAGACCCTCTTCGTGGTGGCAACTCAGGCACTGCTCGCACAAATGCAACTCACTGCTTCCTCTGACGTGCCGCAGGCATGCGGCGCAATAGACTACGAGCGTCTTGGGGGTGCGGCTTCCTCCAGCACCGATACGGGGAAGAACTTCGTATATAGTGCGGATCTTGCGCTGCAGCAGTATGAATATGAAGTGGCGCGCCTTCCGTTTGATGCGCGAGATAATATCTCGCACATCATAGGAATGCTCCACGCGGCAATTGATGCTTCCCTCGCGCATGGCGCACCTGATGATCGCATTCTCGCCGATTCGCCTATTGAGAACCTCGATTCACGCCAACTACTTGCGAAGTCCCTTGCGGAAGTCAGCAATAGCGCCGCACTAGGGAGCGCAGAGCTTGAGGCAATGGCGTCGTATGCCTGTACCCTCGCCGCTTACACAGATGCCCAAGACGTGTACGCCGGCCTCCTTACTACTGTGCAAGAAGGCACTGCACAATAAACCTGCTGCACACTAACAACTGCGCGGGCACGCCTCATCCCGCGCAGAATTACCCGATCTGCCGGCGAAGCGTTTCAACCACATCGCCTACAGGAATCTCGGCAGATTCCCCAGTGTATCGGTTACGTAACTCAACGTTTCCTTGAGCGAAGCCCCGCCCAAACACAACGGCGTACGGGATACCAATAAGCTCAAAATCGGCAAATTTCACGCCGGCGGACGTCTTCAAACGATCGTCGAAAAGCACTTCGACACCAAGTTCAGCCTCGATTTTTGCACCAAGTTGCTCCGCAGCATCGAAAGCGGCTTGATCTTTACCAAGCGCAATCACCTGTACGTGCGCCGGAGCAATATTCATCGGCCAGATAAGCCCGCGATCATCATGGTTCAGCTCCGCAAGAGCCGCCATGACGCGCGAAACGCCGATGCCGTAAGAGCCCATCGTGACAACTTGACTCGTGCCGTTGCTATCGAGCACTGTGAGATCAAGAGCGCGAGCATATTTACGCCCCAGCTGGAAAATGTGGCCGATTTCGATACCACGCTCAATAGAAAGCTCGCCCGAGCCATCGGGAGCAGCATCACCTGCGCGCACTTCCACTGCCTCAATGAAACCATCAGCCTCGAAATCCCTGCCGTACACACAATTCACCGTATGCTTTTCAATCGCATTGCCACCAGTAATCCACGACGAACCGCGTGCAATATGAGGATCGAGGAGGAAGCGCACCGAGCCTACCGGCTTGCCGTTTTCGTCGATCCTGCGGTGTGGTGAATTAGGGCCAAGCACAGCTGGACCAATATATCCTGGCACCAACTCGCTATGAGCAGCAATATCTTCAGGCGTCGCTACTTCGATCTCAGCGGGAGCCATATTGGCCTCCACGCGTTTGAGGTCAATCTCGCGATCCCCTGGCACACCCACCACGAAAACTTCACGTTCACCATCTGGATATACCGCGGCAAGGACGACGTTCTTAAACGTATCTGCCGCTTCCCACGGCCGATCCTCTCGCGGACGTAGAGTATTCACGACGTCCACTAGGGCTTGGATCGTCGTCGACTCGGGGGTGTCGATCACTTCCAGCGGCGGCACATTCGAGTAATCCAGCTCAGGAACATCAGGCGTCGTCACAGCTTCCGTGTTCGCAGCGTACCCACCTGGTGACTTCACAAACGTATCCTCACCGATCGCACAGGGGAAAAGGAACTCTTCGGAGCGCGAACCGCCCATCGCACCTGATTGCGCGTAGACAATCACATACGGCAAACCGAGCCGCTCGAAAATCCGCTGGTATGCGATACGCATCGCCTCGTAGGACGTTTCGAGCCCAGCGTCGTCAATATCGAAAGAATATGCATCCTTCATCAAAAACTCGCGTGTACGCAAAAGGCCAGCGCGCGGGCGTGCTTCATCGCGGTATTTGTTCTGGATCTGGTAGAGAGTCAAAGGCAGATCCTTATATGAGGAATACATGTCCTTCACCATCAAGGTAAACATTTCCTCATGCGTCGGTGCGAGCAGATAGTCGTTCTCACGCCGATCCTTCAGGCGAAACAGATTCGGCCCGTATTCTTCCCAACGGTTCGTAGCCTCGTAGGGCTCTCGAGGAAGAAGCGCCGGAAACAGCACTTCTTGTGCCCCTGCCCTATCCATCTCCTCACGCACAATTTGCTCTACCTGGCGCAATACCTTCAATCCGAGCGGTAACCAAGAATAAACCCCAGGCGAGACGCGGCGGATATAGCCAGCACGCACAAGCAACTTGTGCGAATCCACCTCTGCATCGGCGGGATCTTCACGCAGTGTACGAACAAAAAGTTGTGATGATTTCAGCATGCTACAAGTGTATACGCCTGTATCACGCGAGCTAAAGCTGGATTGCCGCAATACCTATCACAGGTTTCTGCGCGATCACAGCAATACGGTGGCGAAATCGCCTACTATCTCGTATCCAGCATTGTGATACGCTGCCAAGGCCGCATGATTGAAGTCGTTGACGTATAAACACACCTGGGCGTGATCTCGGCGTTCGATAACGCGTGATAACGCGAGCATAGAGCTACTTGCTATCCCCTGCCCACGCATATCAGGCGAGGTCCACACTCCTTGGATTTGAGCTACACCTGGAGCCTGCGCTCCGATATCAGCTTTGAACACGACCCGCCGTTTCCCATAAGGATCTCGGCCGATGTGCACAAAAACGCGGCCAGCTTCAATCAGGCTCCGCACACGCTTTTCATAATAGGAACCGCCACGCCTCGGATCGTAGCCTACTTCTTCGGTAAACATCGCAACGGAAGCAGGAAAGACGACGTCAAAATCTTCAGGTTGTGCCAGGCGCACATCGTGATTCGCCTTCACAGACGCCCTATCGCGAAACACCATAAGTGGTTGATGGGCACGAACTTCGCGCGGCGCGCCATGCCAGAAAGGCTTGAGAGCATACCACAAGGGCATCACTTGGCATCTTTCACCCACAATTGAATTGGCGTATATCTTGCGCGCACGGAGCACACCGGCGAGGTCACCCAGTTGATCAACGCTCAATCCCCAAGGGATAATGTTTCCACCTACCCAGCACCCTCCAGTGATTGCCTCGCGTGCATCGCGCGTCACGAGAAAATAGGAACTTCGTGATCCTGGATCGTAGCTCGCAAGCACATCCGCCAAAAGCACCGTCTCAACTGGACGCCGTGCAAAAATGCTTGCAAGAATCGGTAGCTCATCCGCCGCGAGCCGCTCAAAGCCGAGCTGCCTCGTACGAACTGAGGCGAAGCCGAATAGATCAGTAAAATCAAACAATGACTTCGGGGGTAGCATCTGCGTCTTCAGTAAGCCCTAGCTCCCGAGCAACGATAGGAGCCCGCGTGACGAGCGTCTGCACAATCTCATCCTCGGGCACGGTATCGACCACCTTGCCACGCACAAATATCTGACCTTTACCATTCCCTGATGCTACGCCGAGGTCTGCTTCACGCGCTTCCCCTGGTCCGTTCACAACACACCCCATCACGGCCACGCGGAGCGGATAGGTAATGCCCTTGAGCCCTTCCGTCACCTTATTTGCAAGCTCGATCACATCTACTTGTGCGCGCCCACACATCGGGCATGATACGATCTCGAGCGTCTTCGGGCGAAGATTGAGAGAGCGCAGGATCTGTTCTCCAACTTTTACTTCTTCCACGACGTCCGCTGAAAGCGAGACTCTGATCGTATCCCCGATGCCTTCAGCAAGCAGAATCGCAAACGCTGTAGAGGACTTTATCGTGCCCTGGAATGCTGGGCCTGCCTCTGTAACCCCCAGATGCAAGGGCCAATCGCCAGCTTCGGCAAGGAGGCGGTAGGCTTTGACCATCGTGACGGGATCGTGATGTTTGACGGAGATCGCAAAGTCGTAGAAGCCTGCATCTTCGAAAAGCCGAGCCTCATTCACAGCCGATTCTACGAGAGCTTGCGCACTTGCTTTGCCGTATTTCTTGAGTAGGCGCGGATCCAAAGATCCTGCGTTGACGCCGATACGCATCGCAGTGCCATTGGCTTTTGCCGCGGCAGTGATCTCAGGGATCTTGTCGTCGAATTTCTTGATATTCCCTGGGTTCACCCGCACGCCAGCACCGGCTTCGATAGCCGCAAACACGTAGGCGGGTTGAAAATGCACGTCTACAACTACTGGGATTTGCGATTTGTCGACGATCGTCTTCAGTACGGCCGCATCTTTATCGGTAGGGCATGCTACACGCACAATATCGCATCCCGATGCCGTCAATTCCGCGATCTGCTGGAGAGTTGCGCCCACATCATGAGTTTTCGTCGTCGTCATCGACTGCACGGAGATCGGCGCATCCCCACCCACAAGCACATTACCTACCTTGATCTGGCGGGTTTTTCTCCGTGGAGCCAGTACGGGTAGTTCTGTTTGAATCTGCGGCATACCTGATTGCACTGATGTATTCACATTCACGATTATTGCACTAAATGCTTCTCGTCTCAGCTCTGGGCAAGAGATATTGGGCGATCCGGCGAGTTTATGAGTACTCACGCGCACTCCACATTCATGCCGAGTTTCGGCCTCACGCAGCAGCGAAGCATGTGATTCGTCGATGGTTGGGGCATCTCACACCACAGGATTAATAAGATCTGCCACTACGAGCAAAAGCGTCATCGCGATGAAAAACACAATGACTGCGTAACTCAGCGGCAACATCTTCGCGGTATCAAAGGCTCCAGGATCAGGTTTTCCACGACGTCTCGCCCAATGCCTACGCGCTCCCTCGATCAACGCCCCGAGTATATGGCCTCCATCGAGCGGCAAGAGGGGCAGCATGTTGAACACGAAAAGCGACATATTCAACGAACCAATGAGCATCACAAAGTCACCAACGCGATCACTTAAAGTGTATTGGTCTGCTTCGACGCTCGTTATAGAACCTGCCATCTGCGCAACGCCCACTACCCCGACCACGGAATTTGCATCTCGCGGTTCGCCAGTGAAGAGATCTGACACTGTGTTCCACAATTGCGCCGGCAGGGTGAGCACGATTTTCGCAGTGCCCCAAGCAAGCTCACCGGTAAACGCCACAGCGCGCCCGAGTGGCTGGGCTTGGCGCTCTATTGCCGGCCCGATACCGACGTATGGTTTCATTTCCAGACGAGGCTCACCGTCTTGATCGGTTACAATCTGGCCTGAACTATCGAGCCGTGGGCGGGGCGTTTCACGGGCTTGTACGGATAGACGGCGTTCGGCTCCATTGCGTACCACCGTCACGCTGACTTGTTGTGTACCTGCGCCTTTGATTGCGCCTTGAACTTGCTCCCAGGACGATACTTCCTCGCCGTTCCACGTCGTGATTCTGTCACCTGGCTGGAAACCCGCAAGAAACGCCGGACTCACACCGTACTCGCACGCAGACGCCGTCTGCCTGCTAGAAGCCTCGCGCGAAGCAGTATCGGCCTCCTTCGCAGCCTCAGCTGCTGGCATGCACTTCACGACCTCCGCCACCGTGGTTGTGGTAGTTGGAATGCCAAGCCCCGAAACAACCACCACGGCACACAGAAAGGCGATCACAAGATTGGTTGCCGGTCCACCAAACATCACGACGATCTTTTTGCGCGCAGGAAGCCTCCAGAAGGCTTGATGCTCTTCATGCTCATCAATTTCGGCTGCTGAAGCCCGCCGTGCTTCTTCGGCGAGCGTGAGAGTACCATCCTTACGTAGTGTGCGCGTACCTACGGGGGCGGGCGGCAGCATGTGAGCAATGGCTACGAACCCTCCAAGCAAGATTGCTTTAATGCCGAACTCGGTACCCTTCCATGTACGCGACCACAGAGTTGGCCCAAAACCGATGAAGTACTTCGACACTTTCGTGCCGAAAAGCTTCGCTGGCACGAGATGCCCGAGTTCGTGGATTGCAACAGTAGCAAGCAATGCCACAATGAACAGGATAATCCCAATAATTGCCACGGATGACTCCTTGTTATGCGCGCGAGAGCATCAGCTCATGAGCGCGCATGCGTGCCCATGTCTCGATATTGGTAACGGCTTCGAAGGTGATGCTTTCAGAGCCTTCAGTCTCGCTCAGCACGCGTGCCACGATGTCGGTGATATCAAGGTAGCCGATCTGGCCGCGAATAAAACCTTCTACACATTCCTCATTAGCAGCATTGAGTGCAGCGGGATGCAGCGGCGATGCCGCCACAGCCTCGCGGGCGAGGGAAACAGCGGGAAAAGTCTCATTATCTAAGGGCTCGAACGTCCACTCGGAAGCTTGAGTCCAATCGAAACTGGGAGTGACGCCGTCTAAACGCATGGGGGCAGAGAGCCCCAACGCGATAGGCAGGCGCATATCGGGAGGTGATGCCTGAGCGATTGTGGCACCATCGCGAAACTCCACCATAGAATGCACAATCGACTGCGGATGCACCACAGGCACAATCGCATCGGGTGACACGTCAAACAGATAGGCCGCTTCAATGAGCTCTAGAGCCTTATTCATCAATGTGGAGGAATTGATCGTGACGACCGGCCCCATATTCCACGTGGGATGGTTAAGCGCCTGGCTGGGTGTGACGTTTCGGAGTTCTTCGCGCGTTTTGCCTCGGACAGGGCCTCCTGATGCCGTCAAAATAATGCGGCGTACCTCGGATTCGCCGTCAAGATTCGGCGATGTTAGCCCTCGATGATGCACCCCTGAGCGCAGAGCTTGAGCTATCGCTGAATGCTCAGAATCTACTGGGTATATCTGCCCTGGGCGGCTCATGGCTTCACGCACGAGCGCGCCGCCAGCCACAAGTGACTCTTTATTGGCTAAGGCCACGCGGGCACCACTGCGAAGAGCTGCAAGAGTTGGCTCAAGCCCTATTGAACCCGTCATACCGTTGAGGAGCACATCGCCCTGTGCGGCTCCCGAAGCGAGTTGAGTAGCGGCATCTGCGCCGTCAACAATCTCTGGCAACGCGTGATTCGGAGCAATGGCGCGGAAGAGCTCAGCGAAGTCGCTGGCGCTGCCCTTACGTGCGATACCGATGCGTTGTACGTGGAGCTCACTGGCTTGACGAGCAAGGAGTTCAAGTTGCGCGCCGCCCGCTGCAAGCGAAACCACATCAAAATGTTCGCGATTGCGTGAAATGACGTCGATCGCTTGAGTGCCGATCGATCCGGTAGAGCCGAGGATATGTACTGATGTCATCTGAATGTACCGTCTATTCGACTGCAACGAGTATCTGAGTTAATCGTTCAAGGTAGACGTCTACCACTGATTCGTCGTATGCGGCGTCGTTCTTTGCAGCTGGAAATGTGACGCTGCGTACTTGCGTGGATCTGAGCGCATCTTTACCATCGAAGAACCGTGAGACGTGATCCATGAACCGGTCGACCGCCGTCTTTGCGTATCCTTGGCCGTGGGCAGAAGCGAATCTCTCTCCTGCGGGGCGTACAAGACGCGGATAGAGCACTTTGGCTTCCTCATACGTGCGATCCATCCAGGCCTGCTCACCGTGTTCTTCAACGAATAGCATTCGGCGCCTGCGCATGAATGCTTCCTCAAGCCTGATAAGCGTCGCGTCTACTTCCTTTGGGCTGTATCCATCGCGCGTCCAATCAAAAGCAACGCTTCGAATGGCGTTTTCGTCAACCGTATCAGGCGTAGCATCTGGCGTGCCCCCGCCACTGGAGGCACTGGACTCGGCAAGGTTGTGGTAGGCTTCCTTGGCGCGATCAAGGAAACGATCCACCTGCTTGACGCTGTATCCTGCCAGGAAAAACCCGGCCCGGGAAAAGGTATTACTCACCGATGTCCTCCTATTCTACTGGCTGATCGCGATGCTCAGCGATACGCGCATCCACTGCGGCCTGCGCTTTGGCTGCGCGGCGCGAGACGTGTTCACGATCGATCACTTCGGCTGCAAGTTGCCCGCATGCACCATCAATATCAGATCCACGGGTATCTCGAATGGTTGTGGGAATGCCGGCGTTCCTCAATGTTTTTACAAACACATCTTGAGCCTTCTTCGTGGTAGCAGTCCATATCGAACCGGGAGTCGGGTTAAGTGGGATCGGATTCACGTGTACCCAACCTTTGCCTCGTGAATTGAGCTCTTTGGCGAGAAGTTCAGCGCGCCACTCGTGATCGTTCATATCTTTAATTAGGGCGTATTCGATCGAGACGCGCCGGCCAGTGCGCACGAAATAGTGCCGAGCCGCATCTAAAAGCTCCTTCACCTTAAAGCGCGAGTTAATCGGGATAAGGTCGTCACGAAGGCCATCATCAGGAGCATGAAGCGACACAGCAAGCGTCACCGGTAGTCCCAACTCCGCCAGCTTATTGATTGAAGGCACCAAACCCACAGTGGATACGGTGACGTTGCGCGCCGATATGCCAAACCCGTAAGGAGTAGGATCCGTGATCCTACGCAGGGCGCCTACCACTGCCTTGTAATTTGCCAGAGGCTCACCCATCCCCATAAACACGATATGGGAGATACGCACCGGCTCTCCCAAGGCACCATCGCGCGCAGCAATCATTGAAAGGCGCAGCTGCTCTACAATCTCAGCCGTTGAAAGATTGCGCGTGAGTCCGGCCTGCCCTGTTGCACAGAACGGGCATGCCATACCGCACCCTGATTGCGAGGAAATACATAACGTTGCTCGATCGGGATAGCGCATCAAAACACTTTCGACGACTGCACCATCAAATAAGCGCCACAGCGTTTTGATCGTGGCTCCGCCGTCTGCTATCTGATCGCGGATACGCTCAGCGAGAGGTGGGAGGAGCGTCGAGGCGAGCTTCGTACGTTCGCGCTGAGGCAGATCCGTCATCGCCTCAGGATCGGTGACCAGGTGCTCGAAATAGTGGCGCGAGATTTGATCTGCGCGAAAAGCAGGCACCCCCATATCGGCTACGAGGGCGCGGCGCTCGTCTCGGCTCAAATCTGCCAAATGCTGTGGCGGCTTGCCGAAACGCTTTTCAGTGAAACTCAGCAACGGGCGTTCGCCGTGCTCTACCCGAGGTAGCACCTGTTTCTTCATAACGTCCTCACAGCAAATCGTAGGCCAGAGCGAAGAAAAGATAGAACGTTGGCGCTACGAACAGTATTGAATCCAGACGGTCGAGCATACCACCGTGGCCTGGGAATATCGAGCCCATATCTTTAATGCCGAGGTCGCGCTTAAGCAAGGATTCGGAAAAATCGCCCATCGTGGCCAAAATGGGCGTCACAACGCCGAATAGCAATGCCCACCATCGCCCAAGATCCATGAGGAAACCCACTACCAAGAATGAGGCAACTAGGCTGAGGATCAAAGATCCTAAGAACCCTTCCCACGACTTCTTCGGCGAAATTGATGCAGCAATCGGATGCTTGCCAAACATTACGCCCATCTGGAATCCCCCGGTATCACTCGCAACCGGAAGTAAAACGAGGGCGACGATACCGAGCACACCTTCAGGCATAGCAAGAATCGCGATGGCGAAGCATCCAGAAAAGGCGAGCCAGCCAAGCACAAACGCTGCAGCAATACCATCGGTGATGGCACGGTTGGAATCCATAAGCACTCGCCACAGCATCACCACGGCGATAGAAGCCGTAAACATCACGAAACTGAATCCGAGCCCGTGCGTCCAGGTAAATGCGCACATCACCACCATGGCACCCACGAGTGGGATGAGCGGGATGCGGATATTGCGAGCCAAAAATGCGCCGGTGGCCTCCCATATACCAATAGCAAGAAATACGATCACCATCAGCCCGAAAAGCTCCTTGCGGAAGGCAAGTGAGAGACCCACCAAAGCGAGAAGCGAGAGGCCAGTAATGATCGCAGCCGGTAAGTTGCGGCCACTCTTAGAGTGCTGCTCCTTGGGCGGTTTTGGAGGATGGGGGCGTAGATGCTTCACAAACGATGAGGCACCTGACGGCGCGCCCACCGCCTGTGCACCAGTTTCGCCACTGGCCATGCCTACATCTCCATAAGTTCTTTTTCTTTGCCTGCAAGCAGTGAATCTACCTGTTCAACAAAACGCTTCGTCAAGGCCTCAAGATCTTTCTCTGCGCGTGCGACGTCGTCTTCGCCGGCCTCGCCGTCTTTCTTCAAAGCCTCAAGTTCTTCCTTAGCTTTGCGTCGAATGCCTCGAACAGAAATACGCGATTCTTCTGCTTTCGTTTTCGCGAGCTTCACGTAGTCTTTGCGCCGCTCCTCCGTAAGAGCTGGCATATTGATTCGCAGTACTTGGCCATCATCGGTGGGGTTGACGCCGAGATCAGACTCTGCAATCGCGCGCTCAATATCTTTCATAGCGCTGCGGTCATACGGGGTGATGATCACTGTGCGCGCATCAGGCACAGATACTGTTGCGAGCTGCTGAAGCGGTGTTGGGGCACCGTAGTAATCCACAAGAAGCGAGGTGAATAGTTCCGGGTTTGCGCGGCCAGAACGGATCTTTGAAAAATCAGTGCGAGCTGAAACGATGGCTCGTTCCATCTTTTCCTCAGCTCCGAGCAGTACGTCGTCTATCATGGGGAGTCCTTCGCGGTTGTAATCTATGGTTTTGCTTTCGTGTGCGCCAGGTGCGCTACGATGTGCGATGAGTACGATTTGTACATATCACGGGCAACTTCTCAGCAGCCAGCGGTATTGCCGAGCCGCAAATCCTACCTTTGCGATGTTACAAGAGTACCGATTTTCTCGCCACGAAGCGCCAAGGTTACGTTTCCTGGCTCGCTCATTCCGAATACTCGCATAGGTAGTTTGTTGTCTTGACACAGAGAGAACGCCGCAGCATCCACAACTTTGAGCTGCTCACGCAGAGCTTCTTCATAGGTGACGACGTCTAGTTTCGTCGCGTCCGGATTCGTGCGAGGATCAGCCGTATAGACGCCGTCTACCCCGTTCTTGCCTACCAGCAACTCATCGCACCGAAGTTCAAGCGCGCGCTGGGCAGCCACTGTGTCCGTAGAGAAGAATGGCATGCCGGCACCGGCACCAAAGATCACCACACGGCCTTTTTCAAGATGACGGATAGCACGGAGCGGAATATACGCCTCTGCCACCTGCGCCATCGTGATGGCGGTTTGCACGCGCGAGGGCACGCCTGCTTTCTCAAGGAAATCTTGAAGAGCTACCGAATTGATCACTGTGCCGAGCATGCCCATATAGTCGGCGCGGGCACGATCCATTCCACTTTCCTGGAGTTCAACGCCTCGGAAGAAATTCCCACCGCCGACGACAACTCCTACCTGCACACCTTTAGTGACTGCGTCCGCAATCTCATGGGCGATGCGCGCTAATACGGTGGTATCTAGCCCAACTTCACCGCCGCCAAATACTTCGCCAGAGAGCTTAAGCAATACTCGGCGCTTATGGCCATCGTGTGCGTCGCTCATTTCATTATCTGCCATAGCGATTCCTCCCGCTAGAACCTTGTGGATTCGGAGCTACGTATGTGGGCTATCCACGCTTCCACCAAATTCTAACCTACACCACTGCGAGGAGTAGCAAAACCACGGCTCGCGCCGCTAGATTCCCCCATAATAAGCTGTTATGCTCGTACTGCCCACAAAACCGTATGATATAAGAATGGGTAATATCATTAGGTATTTCGCCTATTTCACGCCTACCAGTGAGGGTTTGATGCAAGCTCCTAGCTTCAAGATGTCGCCAAAAGATCTGATCAATATCGGCATTTTTCTTGTGCTGTATTTTATGACGATGGCGGTCAACGCTGCCGCTGTGGCTGGTCCAATATGGATTTATCTCGCTCTCGTGCTTGCAGCTCCTTTGGGTGGCATCGTGTATCAGCTTTTTCTCACCCGAGTTAGCCATGCGGGCATGGTGTTCGTCTTTGGGGTGATATTCGGCGCATTTATTTCCATGATTCATGGTTGGCAGACGATGATTTTCGTGGTGTTGTTTTCTGCGGCTGCTGAAGTGATTATCTGGCTTGGGCAATATCGCTCACGCGTCGCGAACTTCTGGGCCTACCCCGTGTATCAGCTGTGGTGTTTTGGCCCTATCGTGCCGATATTCGTCAACGCTCGCGCGTATTCGCAGATGCTCATTGAGAATCGTGGCAAAACGCAACAATACGCCCAGCAGGTGGTGGATCTATCACATAACTGGCTCTTCTTAGCAGCGATTGTTGGGCTTGTGTTGGGGTTGTCAATCTTAGGCTCATGGATCGGGCAACGCATCTTGCGTAAGCATTTTGAAAAGGCTGGAATCATATAGATGGATCCGCGCACCAAGCTCCTTATGGTGATCGTGGCGAACGTATGCGTCATGACGGTCGTGAAAACACCAGTGACGCTCACGGCTCTCGCTATCGTGGCCACAGCTCTACTTGTTTCGCGCAAGTACTATGTTCTGTGCAGTTTTCTCGCGTTGTTTTCGATGTTCACAACCATACATTTCATTGCGGGTGTAGTACCGCATTGGCTCGGTGCGCTTCTCGCTGTGATCGGGCAGTACGGTTCGCGACTCACCGTAGTGCTCTTCTGCGCTGTATGGCTGTTCGCTACTACCACCCCCGCCGCATTTCTGGCAGCGCTAAACCGTGCACATGTACCCCGAGCAATCACAGTGCCGATTTCCGTGATGTTCCGTTATTTCCCAGCAGCACTTGAAGAAGTGCAATCAATTTGGGCTGCGATGCGTTTACGCGGGCTTTTCTCAAGTACCGGATCACTTGTGGCACATCCAGTACGGGCAGCCGAATACATGGTAGTTCCGCTCGTGGGGTCGACGCTCCAGATTGCAGATGATCTATCCGCATCAGCTATGGTGCGCGGCCTTGGCCGCCCTGAACGCCCCACATCTATCACACGCATCGGCTTCGGCGTAACCGATCTACTCGGAATCGCAGCATGTGCAGCACTTATTGCAGTGTTCGTGTACACATGGAATGGAATCCAGCTATGATGCCGCATTCTCGATCGAATGAATCTAAAAGTGTTAGCACCAAGAGCGATATGAGCAGGAAGTCTAGGAGCGGCGATAGCACTAGCCCGAGCACGCAGGATCGCAACGCCGTCGCACACGAAGGCGTAGCCAGCTCTGGCGTAAGTATTAGCATTGACGCTCTCAGTTTCTCCTACACACAGGGCGATCAGCCTCCAACCGTTACAACCGGCGATGCCGCACATGCGCCGAACCAGCAGATCAGCGAAGAACGCACCGTTTTAGCCGATGCACTTCGCAGCGTCAACCTACAGGTGCAATCTGGTGAATGCCTCCTTCTTACAGGCCCATCAGGTGGCGGAAAATCCTCAATTATTCGCCTTCTCAATGGCCTCATTCCCCACTATTATCACGGGCTTATCGACGGTTCGATCAGTATTGAGGATCATGAGGGGCGGGCGTTCCACCCGAGCACTGAGCCGTTATGGCGCACAGGCGAAGTGGCAGCAACCGTATTTCAGAATCCACGGACGCAATTCTTTACAACCGACGTCACGTCTGAAATAGCCTTCGCTCTTGAAAATCAGGGCCTTCCTGCCCACGATATACTCCAGCGGGTACGTAATGCAGCCGCACAGGCTGGCATTAGCGAGCTCTTAGGGCGCTCCTTATTCAAGCTCTCAGGCGGTGAGCGCCAACTCGTTGCGTGCGCAGCGGCACTTGCTCAACGCCCGCAACTGTACCTCTTTGATGAACCTACGTCGAATCTTTCCGATGCAGCTACTGAGCGCTTTGCAGCCTTCGTCAAGCATATAAAAAGTGAAGGGGCGACGGTTATCATCACCGAGCATCGCACGTCTTATTTGCGCGGTGTGGCAGATCGCGTTGCTCTTATCGATGGTGGGGTTACGGCTCACCTTGGCGCTGAAGAGTTCTTCACCATGCCAGATGGGCAACGCCAAAGCCTCGGGCTGCGAAGCTTTGATCCCCCGCAGGTAAGCGATCTCATCACCGAACACCTCGTCTACAGCGAGACGGGAAAAGTATATAGAGACTCAAACACGCTAAACCACGGCACACCGTCAACTACTGGCGCAACGCAGCCGTTCCATACCGAAGAGCGCGCCGATGGGATTAGCATTTCGCACTTGGATGCACGCTATGGACGCAACAGGGTACTGAGTATTGAGCATCTGAGCATTCGCCGGGGTGAGGTAACCGCAATCGTTG
>JALFZJ010000018.1 GCA_022783665.1 Arcanobacterium sp. | reverse complement strand
GGTTGCGATCACATGAGTGCCGTATTGGATGAGCGCGCCGAAACTATCGGTTTGCATCTGTAGGTCGTTCATCGTCACCGTGGTCTCGTTGGTTTCCATTTTCTGTGCCGCCTATCCCGTGTTTGGCTGGTGTGCTTTTGGAATGTACATAAACCCATACGTTCTAGGTGACATCCAGTCATATCTTGTCTTAAATTCGGGGAAATATAGAGATTCATGTCTTTAGAGGTGGGAGTGTTTCCCACTCGTCCTCACCAGGAATCAGTCCCAAATTAGAGACATAATCCCAGCGCACGTGCAGCATGCCAAGAGAATCCACATAAGCCCCGGTGCCTTGGCTTCCTGGCTCGTGACCGTATGGGTCGTTCATACGAATCAGCCGCACCCGCCTACCTATCAGTTCACTGCTGATTTCTTGGGGTTCTTCCATGCTCAATTTCCCGAGAGCGACGCGAATAAAACCTTGCGTACCTGGGCGTGCTCTTTGCCTTTGAGGCCGATGCGGTACAGCAGGGAGCGTAGCTCATACGTCTCATTCACCGCGCTGCTAGTTGGCGGGCGGGTGATGGTGTCGTGGATACGTGCCGCATACGCCACCAGCCTAGTGAGGAACTGAGCGTAGGCGGTGATGTGCTCGAACTCGGGCAGGTGATCCCACCACGGAAAACTCAACCCCTCGCTACTGGTGGTGATGTCGAGTTGGTTTGCATTCAATGCTTTAGCTATCAGGGCTGCTTTGGCGGAAATCAGTTCTCGTAGCTGTGCCAGCTCGTCTTTAGTGAGTGTCTTTGGCAACGTAATTACTAAACCATAGTTGTCAGCGTGTGTGATACTCACGGTTGCACCCCTTCTTTCATGGCTGGTTATCGGCTCACATGCCATATAGCCATGGCTATCTGTACTTATCCAGTCGTTTCCCGCGGTACTGTCAATGAGTATTAGACATCTCGGCCACCATCCGAGCGAGTATCATTTCAGCGCACGGGAGCGCGATACCGTTACCCCACAGCTTGTACAGCGCACGATCCGTTACTGGCGCGGCGAGCCATTTCTTCACCTGCGTTCTCGTCTTGGTCTTCTTCAAACCATTAGTGGCAGCCCACCTGGCCCAGATCCGCCACCAATAATCCAGCTCGGCTTCACTCGGTTCGGGGATTGCGAGATTATCTGTCCAATCATCTGGGAAGCCCTGCAGGCGAGCACATTCGAGAGGGGTTAAACGCCGCACCCTGTAACCAGCAGGCTGTGGCTCAGTGACGATAGGCGAATCATGCTCGTCCGATGCGAGCAGAGCGCCAGCAATATTCTCGCTGCCTCGGCAGAAGAAGTCGCTTTTCGACGCTGAGATCACCGTGTCCACTACGGCGATGCCGCCTTGATTACATGTAGGCGCAATACCGGACGTGTCCAAGGTTTTCGCGATCTCAGTCTCGTAGCCGTATCTGCCAGTGAGGTTGCCACGCTGGGCGTGGATAGCGTTAAAGCCGTAAGCTACGAGGGGCGTGTTGCCACCGCCGGTGCCATAGCGCGCCGTCACGGTCGAGGCGATATCACGCGGACCGGTAACTCTCGCGTCTTGGGGATGGTGGTCAAAGAGTAGCGGCTGAAAGAGCGTCTGGTCATTGTTGCATCCAAGCGTGCCTGATAGCTCGGTCTGGATCAGCGGGCCTTTACCGCCACCGGGTTTACCAGCCCGCATCCGCAGCGCGCACGAGCGCGCTACACCGGCACCTCCGTCACCTCTGCTGCTTGCCGCTGTAGGGCTTGGTGCAGGATTGTGGGGAGGGGTTTGCCTCTGGTCGCTGCCCGGCGCAAGATCCCCGCGCAGGCTCTGGGGCTCAAAGAGTATGTGTCCGGCGCGTGTGTTTGTAAAATCTGCGATAAGGAAGATTCGCTTGCGGCGTTGGGGCACTCCGTAGTATTGCGCGTCCAATACTCGCCACGAGATACTCCATCCGTCACCCACGAGCACCCCTGCTGGTTGCCATTTGTCCATTCGAGGTAGGTCATCCGCTGCCTCTTCGTCGACAACCGAGACGAGTTCGCGGAGCACTTGGTGGAAGTCGGCTCCTTTATTGCTTGAGAAGGCTCCGGGGACGTTTTCCCACACAGCGAATCGTGGATAGGCACCATGGGTTGCTTTCCTCATTTCCTTGATGATTCGTACTGCGTGGAAGAACAGGCCAGAGCGTTCACCTTGAAGTCCTGCTTTCCTACCTGCGATTGATAGGTCTTGGCACGGCGAACCAAACGTGATCACATCCACCGACTCCACCTCGCCGCCGTTGATTTTTGCGATGTCACCGAGATGCGTCATGTTCGGGAAGCGCGTGGTGGTGACGAGGATCGGGAACGGCTCAATCTCGCTCGCCCACACGGGTTCTATACCCACGTGCGTGGCGGCTAAGGGGAATCCTCCCGAACCATCAAAGAGCGAGCCGAGCTTAAGTGGTGGTTGGTTCATGTTGTTTCCTGCATGAAAAAGCCGCTCCCGTGAGGAAGCGGCTGCATTTTGAGCGGACGATATCTCGTATTCGTGGTGGTGTTGGCGGCACGTCGTTATAGCGTCCATATTCGCCGAAGAGAATACGCATCCCTTCATTGCGTGCCTGGACAGCTTCAACGAATGTTGGATAGTAACCCAAGTGCAGCTCGTGTTGAAAATACTTAATCCTGGCTCGGTATTTCTTTCGAGGAGGATAGAAACTCACGCCAGTCACGCCCGATACGTTATTACGCTGTAGTGGCTGGTTGCATTGGTTCTGCTGATGTGTGCAGATTCGGAGATTGGAAGGACGGTTATCGAGTGGATTCAAGTTGATGTGGTCAATTTCCGATCCTTGCGGGAAGCCCATAATGACCCGGTTCATACACACCCCGTTACTGTCACCCACATAAGAGTGCCCGCCGCTGGATTTATTGCACCGATACCATTTCGTTGCCGATATGAGCGGAAAATCCTCTGCATCAAAATAGAATTCTTCGCCGGTAGGAAGCGTACCCACAATCATGGAACCATCATTAGCTAGCCGGTACGTGTTCACCATATCGTTAGCCACGCTCCACCTCTTTTACCACGTCCTCGTATTTGATGGTTTTCTTGCCCCGCTTGCAGGTGATGTTTTCTCCACCGTAGGTGCCGGCGTAGCGGCGCAGAATCACGCTCGCGTATTTGGGGTCAAGCTCCATACAGTACGCGATACGACCGAGCTGGGCTGCGGCCATCAAGGTGGAGCCTGAGCCGCCAAAGCAATCGAGAATAATCGCGTTCGCAGGCGTAGAGTTTTGAATCGGATATGCCAACAAATCCAGCGGCTTGGACGTGGGATGATCAACGTTGCGGTGAGGCTTATCGAACTTCCACACTGTCGTTTGCTTACGATCAGCGAACCAGCGATGCTTGCCACCAGTTTTCCAGCCGAAGAGAATCGGCTCATGTTGCCATTGATACGGACTCCTGCCGAGCACGAGCGAATCTTTCACCCAAATACACGTACCCGACAGATAAAAACCTGCTTCCTTAAAGGCTTTACGGAAGTTCAGCCCCTCAGTATCAGCATGAAAAACATAGGCCGAAGCTCCTGGCTCGCTCACGGCCGCCATATTCGTGAAAGCAACAAGCAGGAACTGGTAGAAGGCCTCATCTTCCATCGAGTCATTCTTGATACTCAAACCCGAAGACGATGTAAACGACGCATTATAAGGAGGGTCAGTGAGAATCAGGTTCGCCTGTTTCCCGCCCATCAACCGCTCCACATCCTCGGGCTTTGTAGCGTCCCCGCACAACAGTCGATGCTTACCAAGCATCCACAGGTCACCTTCTTCTATGAACCTGGCCTGCTCGAGGGCAGTATCTAGGTCGAAACCGTCATCGGTGACCTCGCGCTCGTCATCCAGGCTCAAGAGCTGTTCTATTTCCTCAAGATTGAAACCGGTTAGGGCGACGTCGAAGTCGGCGGCTTGCAGGTCAGTAATCAAGAGCGCGAGCTTGGGTTCATCCCATTCGCCGTTGATTTTGTTCATGGCGATGTTGAGGGCTTTTTCTTGATTCTCATCGAGATCCACCATCACGCACTCGATCTCTTTAATTCCCAGATCGGCAAGTACTTTCAGGCGTTGATGTCCTGAGACTGCAGTGTAGTTGTTGCGCTTGTTGACCACGACCAGCTCGACGTAACCGAACTTTTCAATGCTCGTTTTGAGCTTCTCGTACTCGCTATCGCCTGGCTGGAGATCTTTGCGGGGATTATAGTCGGCAGGCAAGATTGTGCTGATGGGGAGAGTTTTGATGTTCACCACGCGTCTCCTTTCACGATCTTCCGAAGCTGGGTTGCCCAGTCCCAGGTTTGCTCCCACGTGGCTACGAGGTCACCGACATGCCCATAAGCCG
>JALFZJ010000006.1 GCA_022783665.1 Arcanobacterium sp. | reverse complement strand
AATGCGCTAGCGGAGTCATTTAACGCCACCCTCAAGCGAGAAGTGCTCAAGGATAGGAAAGTCTTTGACACCCCGTTGGCTTGCCGGCAGGAGGTGTTTCGGTGGTGCACGCGCTACAACACGCGCAGGCGGCACTCCTGGTGCCACTACCTTACCCCCGACATGTTTGAAACCCTCACATCAGCTACAATGACCCACGCAGCATAACCACCCCCGATGTGTCCACTTTCCGGGGTCAGGCCCGCGGGCATGAGTAGCGTTCGAGCGTGTTGTGTTTTGGTGCGTTGAGTAGGTCGCGCCCTTCAGATACAGATTTGGTACACAGCGGGATGCCGATGGGAAAACAGCGTCTCGTATCACGAACGATGATGAGCCTCACAATCGTCGTGATATATTCGAGATCTAGCTCATACTGTCAGCGATAGGTCTGAAGAGCATCCCCCGAAAATAGGGGAAATATGCACGCAGAGTTCATGTTTGCACTCAAGAATCATTGCAGGCGGATCGCCAAAGATCTCCTTAGTAGAAGCCTTTACCTTTGCACGGTTCACTCAAATCCTAGATTATTGAAAGTGCGCCAGGTGCATATCGGTGGAAGCCACGAGATAGTGCAGAAAGGTGAAGGCCATCGATCTGCCATGATGATTTCATCGAATGTTGCGTGGGCGCACGTGAATAGGGAAAACTTAGGCACTGGCAATTCGGCACATGGCCAAGCGTCGCAGCCTACTGAGACAAAGAAAGGACTCTCTCATGTCGCGTAAGAAGAAACTTTTCGGCACTGCAATTGCACTTGGAGCGGCTCTGATGATGTCCGCTTGTAGCAATGGCGCTGGTGACGCAGCTGATGCCGCAAAGGGTAGTGAAGGCAATCCGATCAAGATTGGCGTTGTCGGCGCCTCTGATCCCCAGTGGCCTCTATTTGAAGCCGCTGCCGAAAAAGAGGGAATCTACGTAGATCTTGTGAACTTCACTGACTATCCGAATATCAACACGGCGCTCACTGATGGTGAACTCGATCTCAACCAGTTCCAGCATATTCAGTACCTCGCCGCATACAATGTGAATTCCAATGAGGATCTCACCCCGATTGGCGCCACTGCCATCTACCCAATGGGTGTGTACTCGAACCAGTACTCGAGCCTTGAGGAGATTCCACAGGGTGGCGAGGTCACCGTACCAAACGATGCTACGAATCAGTCGCGTGCGATCCAGCTACTTGCAGACGCCGGTTTGGTGACTCTTGTAGACAATCCTCCAGCAGTACTCGCACCTACCTCCATTGATGAAGCGAACTCAAAGGTGAAGGTAACTCCAGTAGATGCTAACAATGTGGTGACGGCGATTGACTCAGTTGCTGCAACAGTGGTGAATAACGACTACCTGAAGGATGCTGGCCTGAAAGCTACAGATGCGATCTACCTTGAATCTGCAGATTCAGAGGGTGCGGCTCCCTACATTAACATTTGGGTTGCCCGCGCTGAAGATGCTCACAACGAGACCTATCTGAAGCTTGTAGAGATCAACAAGCAGCAGGAAATCTTGGACGCTATTCAGGATAATTCTGACGGATCTGCGATCTTCTCGGACGCAACACCGGCTGAGTTGGCAGATATTCTGGCCGACCAGCAAAAACTTGTAACGGAGTAAGTTGGCAAATATGGCTCAAGCCGTTATTACCCTTGACGGCGTGCACAAGCGCTTTTCTCAAAAGAAAGCCGAGAGCGTGCACGCCGTCAACGGCGTCTCGTTAGAGATACATGAAGGTGAAATATTTGGTGTGATCGGCTTTTCGGGTGCCGGAAAGTCTACTTTGGTGCGTCTGCTTAACGGACTTGAACGCCCAACACAAGGTACGATGACGGTGCTCGGGCAAGACGTCTCTACCTTCACAGAGCGGCAGTGGCGCCCACTTCGCCGCGATATTGCGATGGTGTTTCAGCAATTCAATCTGTTCAATTCCAAGACTGTTGCGCAAAACATCGCTTACCCCCTCAAACTCGACAAGTGGCCGAAAGAGAAGATCGAGGGGCGCGTGCGCGAGGTACTCACCTACGTGGGTCTGGAAGATAAGATCAATGCCTACCCAGATCAGCTCTCTGGTGGCCAAATGCAGCGCGTGGGTATTGCGCGCGCATTGGCGCGTCGGCCTAAGATTCTTCTCGCCGATGAAGCCACTTCTGCGCTCGATCCCGAGACGACGCGCGACGTATTAGCCCTGCTGAAGCAGGTGAATGAGGATCTTGGCATCACCATCATCATCATTACTCATGCGATGGATGTGGTTCGGTATGTGTGTGATCGTGTGGCCGTGATGGAGCATGGGCATGTTATTGAAATGGGTGATGTGTATCAGGTGTTTGCTGAGCCCAAGCATCCAACGACGCGCCGCTTCGTGGGTACGGCCTTGCGTGATCGTCCGTCACCCGATGTACTTGCTGCATTGCGTGAATCCTATCCAGGTATCTTCGTGCATATTGAGGTAACGGATACTGATGTGAATGATCCAAGCATGATTCTCGATACCCTCAATGCGCATGGAGTTCGCGGCACAATCGTGTACGGCGGTATTCAAGCTGTGCACAATCGGCCGTTTGGATCGCTGACCTTCTCCTTGACGGGTGACGAATCCTCAATCGCAGGAGCTATTCGGCAACTGCAGGAGTACACGGATGTGGAGGTGCTGCAGTGAAATTCGATTGGGCAACTGATTGGCCGGTGTTCGTCGGCGCCATTGGTGAAACTCTGTGGATCGTGGCTCTCGCTCTTGGCATTGGCGGCTTGATTGGTTTGCTGATTGGCCTCACGCTGTTTTCAACGCGCCCCGGTGGTATTGGTGAAAACAAGTTCGTATACACAGCATTGAATGTGCTTGTGAACTTTGTGCGTCCGATTCCTTTCATTATCTTCCTTGCTGCAGCCCAGCCAATCACCAAGCTCATTGTTAATACGACAATCGGCAATGAGGCGTTCGTTGTGCCGGCTGTGATCATGTGCGCTTTCGCCACCTCCCGTATCGTGGAGCAAAACCTCGTGGCAATCGACCCTGGCGTTATCGAGGCAGCACGATCCATGGGAGCCTCTCCGTTGCGTATTCTTCGAACTGTGGTAGTGCCAGAGGCGCTCGGACCACTCGTTTTGGGGTACGCGTTCTTGTTCGTTGCAGTAACGGATATGTCTGCTTTGGCGGGTACGATCGGTGGCGGCGGCCTTGGTAACTTCGCTCTCGTGTACGGCTATCAACGTTTCGATTCTGTAGCTACCTGGATAACGGTGGTTACGATTGTGGTTATCGTTCAGGTTGTGCAGTTCCTTGCTAATGCGCTCGCCCGCAAGATCATGCGTCGATAACGAGCGATGAAAGACGACGAGACTGCGGATGCCGCAGGGCTTCACGACGAGTCTGGCACCAATGACGATACTCGAAATACCTCTGGCCTCGATCCCCGGGAGCAACTCCAACCCTGGGAGCAAGAAGTGCTTGAGCTCGAACGCCATTGGCGCGAGTGGGCTCCTACACATGACGAAGCCGTGCGGGACAAGCTGGGGATCGATTCGCGCACGTATTATATTTTGCTCGCAGGTTTGATTGACGATCCGCGGTTCTGGAAGGCCGATCCAATACTCGCCGATCGGCTACGGCGAATGCGTGAGTATAGAGCAGGCCATTAGAGACGGTGGCGCTGCGCATGTTTCGCCCTGTACAAAGCTAACAGTGCATGCGTTGTAAACTTCCGTGCGATTCCCCTGCTTCTCGTCTTGCGGTTCAATTTGCTCTGTGGGATTCGTTAATGCCAATTGGCAAGCAGTAGAGCGGCCTTGGATTCATGGTAAGTGTAAAGCAGCTACAATTAGCCACGTGGTAAATAATTACAAGCCGGACGAATTTGACGCTCTCGCCGCAAAACGCACAACCGATGGCGCACATCGCCAGAAAGGCCCGAGCCGCACGTGGCTGTGGGCGCTTATTGCTGTGCTTGTGCTCGCTCCCCTCGCCGGAGTAGGGATAGCGAATCTAGTGGGTGATAGCCGCCAAAGTGCGCAGAACCCCTCCACCACGCAACAGCAACCTGCTGAGCAGAAAGAGCCCGTGCCCGCTGAACAGACGCCTGAACCGCAGCCCGAAACGCCTGCAGAGCCGGCGCCTGCCCCAGAGCCGGAGGCCGATGTATCAGTAGAGATACGCGTGCTCAACGGTGCGGGAATCCGAGGCCTCGCGGCAAGCGCTGTGTCCGTACTTGAAGACGCCGGTTTCACGAGCGCAAGCGCAGGTGATTACACCTCTAGTCAGCCGCGTTCATCTGCGATCTTCTACTCCTCTGCCGATGAACGACGCACCGCTTCAGCTCTAGGCGAAGTATTTGGTATTAGCGATCTACGTGAGGATCCCCAAGCAGTAGCGGGTGATCATGCTATCGTGATCGTTTTGCGGGATCAGTTTGATCAAGCCGCTGCAGCTAAAATCGCCACACAAAAGGCTAGCCCTGCCTCGTCGTAATTTCATACGCCAGCCATTCTCGGGTGGTGCGGCGGCGGTGTGGCATGATGTTGCCAGCTACTCGGCGTTGCCTAAGATCAGGGTATCAGCTGATAGCGTGAAGAAATACTCACACCCCCAGCTATCTTGCACTCGGAGCCGGAGAGTGCCAGAATCGTATTGGCACTCGGAACGCCCGAGTGATAATTCTTGGCTGATGAGGCTCGAGAAATAGCGGGAAATGAACGCTGTGAATCGAACCGTCCGTCGCGGGCATTAGCTAGTGGTAAACCCTTCCCTTATGGAGGAATCAGTTAGCATGACTAAACTCATTGCATTTGACGAGGAAGCTCGTCGTGGAATGGAGCGTGGCCTCGACACGCTCGCAAATACCGTGAAGGTAACGCTTGGCCCTAAAGGCCGCAACGTAGTGCTCGACAAAAAGTGGGGCGCCCCCACGATTACCAATGACGGCGTCTCTATCGCTAAAGAAATCGATCTGGAAGATCCATTCGAAAAGATCGGCGCAGAACTCGTTAAAGAGGTTGCGAAGAAGACGGACGACGTTGCAGGTGACGGCACCACAACCGCTACCGTTCTCGCTCAGGCTCTCGTGAAGGAAGGCCTGCGCAATGTTGTGGCTGGTGCGAACCCAATTGCACTGCGCAAGGGTATCGACAAAGCGGTAGACGCCGTCGTCAAGCAGCTCTTGACGAACGCCAAGGAAGTTGAGACGAAAGAGGAGATTGCTGCTACCGCTGCAATCTCGGCAGGCGACCAAGAGATCGGCTCACTTATCGCAGAAGCTCTTGAGAAGGTTGGCAAGACGGGCGTTGTAACCGTCGAGGAATCGAATACTTTTGGTACGCAGCTTGAGGTGACCGAGGGTATGGCTTTCGATAAGGGCTACCTCTCACCATACTTCGTCACTGACGCTGAGCGTCAGGAAGCCGTGCTCGAAGATGCCTATGTGCTTCTTGTAGAGTCGAAGATCTCGAATGTGAAGGATATGCTTCCTTTGCTTGAGAAGGTTATGCAGACGGGCAAGCCGCTCGTGATCATCGCGGAGGACATTGAGGGTGAAGCGCTTGCAACGCTCGTTGTGAACAAGATTCGCGGCACGTTCAAGTCTGCTGCTGTGAAGGCTCCAGGATTCGGCGATCGCCGCAAGGAGATGCTTCAGGATATGGCAGTGCTCACTGGCGGTCAGGTGATTTCCGAGACTGTTGGCCTCAAGCTCGAGACGGCCGATATTGATCTCCTCGGCCAGGCGCGCAAGGTTGTGCTCACCAAGGATTCCACCACCATCGTGGACGGTGCAGGATCGGCAGAGGACATCAACGCCCGTAAAGCTGTGATCTCCACTCAGATCGAGAAGTCCACCTCTGATTACGACCGTGAGAAGCTCGAGGAGCGTCTCGCTAAGCTCGCTGGTGGCGTTGCTGTGATTAAGTCGGGTGCAGCTACCGAGGTTGAGCTCAAAGAGCGTAAGCACCGCATCGAAGATGCTGTGCGCAATGCGAAGGCTGCAGTTGAAGAAGGTATCGTTGCTGGCGGTGGCGTTGCGCTCATCCAGGCTGCCGATACCGCGCTCGCAAATCTTCAGCTTGAGGGCGATGAGGCAACGGGTGCAAACATTGTGCGCGTTGCTGTATCGGCTCCGCTCAAGCAGATTGCAATCAACGCTGGCCTCGAGGGCGGCGTCGTAGCAGAGAAGGTTCTTGGTTTGGATGCAAACCATGGCCTGAATGCAGCTACCGGCGAGTATGAGGATCTTCTCGCTGCTGGTGTGAATGATCCAGTGAAGGTGACGCGCTCTGCGCTTCAGAACGCTGCTTCCATCGCTGGCCTCTTCCTCACCACTGAGGCAGTTGTTGCTGATAAGCCTGAACCGCCGGCTCCAGCAGCTCCAGGTGGCGACGACATGGGCGGTATGTACTAAAACGTATTGCCGAATAACTCTGGCAGCATGACCGTAAGGTTGCGCTGATAATATCTGGTGGAGTCACGCATTGCTCTAGGAGCGTGTGTGGCTCCACCAGCTTATGTGCTAAACCAAGTACTAGCGTGGATACGGCCGGCTCAGTAGCCCTTCGACGTCAGAGCACGACGAGCTGCAGCCACCGCCCATGCGAGCTCTTTTGCAAGCCGTTTTTGCCGATCGCGCGTCATGCGCTCGGCGGGAATCGTCACCGTGAGTGCGTAAGACTCTGAATCATAGGTACCGATTGCTGCGCTTATTGCTTTAACGGGCGCATCAAAGTATGCGTCGCTCGCACTGATGAACACACGATCATCCGGGCTACCAGCGTGGCGCATCTGCGAAATAGCTTTACCGCCCGAACTTTGCAATGCAGGGAGCTGCTGCCCGATACGCAATGCAACGCGGGAATGTTGTTTGCCTTCAATGCCATCAACGAAAGTAATCGTTGAATCGTATCGCAAGACGGCTAAATGCACCGTTTCTTCGATTGAGCGAAACAGCTGCTCAAGCGTCGGGCGTAAGAGCGTGCGAATGGGCGTGCGCCCGTGGTGGCGGCCAGGGTTAATGAGGTTTGGGCCAGCGTAATACATTCTGTCTTTGGCTTGTACGGCAAAACCGCGACCCACGAGCGTGGAGAGTATTCGATGCGCAGTTGAAGGAGCAACCCCAAGCTC
Organism: Arcanobacterium sp.; assembly: GCA_022783665.1. Taxonomy (GTDB): domain Bacteria; phylum Actinomycetota; class Actinomycetes; order Actinomycetales; family Actinomycetaceae; genus Arcanobacterium_A. The sequence goes on along the minus strand of JALFZJ010000006.1, from coordinate 113,722 downwards.
CTTTTGAGCACGAGTCACCGATACCGCCTCGCCTGCACCGAGGATTGAAAGAATGACGAGTGCCCGATCTACCGACGCAATGCGGTACGGATTTGTTTTCTGCACATCGGAATTGTTACAGATTTCGTGGCGAAAATCTAGCGCAGGGTTACTCAAAGTGGCATATGGGCGAATATTCACCACTCATGTGGGGCCTCACGGATCGAGGGATTCATCAAGGGTTTCCAATGATGAACGTGGAGCCTCTTGCTTCTCAGGCATATTCACTCGTACCTGATCCTCTGCAGCTTTATCCTGCGGAGCGAGATCTGAAGCCATGTCAGAATCAGGATCCTCTACATCCTCCGATAAAGTGAACAAGTCGTCGTGGTCGGACGTATCTATCTTCGGGCGTTTTGCTTCTTTGTCCGATGCGTCAGATTCCGATTCAAAATCTATGCTCAGCCGTTCAAGCTCACCAGAATCTACAAGATCAAGCTCGGCATTGATGCGCTCGAGTTCCGCCTTGAGATTGTCGCGTGCTGTAGACTCCCACTTTTGAGCGAGCGGTGAAATAAACAGATGCTTACGAGCCAGAAGATGCGTCACAATCTGCTTGCGCGCGTAGTAAAAGTGAGCCGCAGGTACCTCGATGTACTCTTCGCGCACATGCTCAACGTACCTGCGATACTTTTGGGGTTCTGCTGCAAGAAAACCGAGATGAGCATCGCGCAAGACGAGTTGATCAATAATGATCGGATTCATGACGGCTGTTTCCGTCGTAGTATCAGCGTTACGTTGATCTGTGCCGCCGGCGCGTTTCATACCCGTAATCAATCCACTGATGTATTTCACGCGATCAGCACTCACGCCCAGGGCGCTGAGATCGTCTGCACACATCTTCGCTGAGGCCACCTCATCTTCTCCGCCATTATGTGCGTATACGTTGATCTCATCGGTTGTAAATACGACGCCGTGATACCACGCGGCTATACGCAAGGAATCAGAATCTGTAACTTCAGGGGCTAATTCGTCGATCTGCGTAAGCATATCGAGTACGTGCCGAATATTGTGAAAATGGCGTTCGGGCATGCACCAAATGCTCAGGAGCACATCATAGCGCTCGCCGATGCTCTCTTCGCTTGTCGTGGCACCAATATTCACCACGGATTTCACGAAACGCTGCTTTAGCCATTGAGGAACTTCTTGTGGAAGCATACCTTCTCCAACTAGTTGTAACTAGCTGATCTTATACCTCTATAACTCACAATGGTAGTCAAATGTAGCGAAATTCGGGCAAACATAGACTAAGTTATACATGTGCGGAAAATACTCCCTGGATACTCGAATCGGTCAGTGCGCCTTGTAGGTACAGCACTCATCACTGGAGCGACCTCCGGCATCGGCCGTGAATTTGCCCTCCAGCTCGCGGCGAAGGGGGTAAATCTTGTGCTCGTTGCGCGTGACGTTGAACGCCTAACGGGCGTTGCAGACGAGCTTAAGCGGCAATTCTGTGCACATATTGAAATCCTTAGGGCAGATCTTGCCACGTCTGAAGGCGTATCAGATGTTCGCGCTCGCCTCGAACGCACAGACGATCCGATTACAATTCTCGTCAATAATGCAGGCTCTGGACTCTATGAAAAACTGGCAGTCACGAACTTTGAGCCCACACGCCGCGCGATCGAGCTTATGGGTATTACTCCGATGGAACTTGGTGGACTTGCCGCACATAATATGAAGCAACTCGGTTACGGCGTGATCATCACTACTGCTTCAGTTGAGGCTCTTGTGCCTATGGGGTCATATGCGGCAATCAAAGCAATGGTGAAGGTATGGTCTGATTCGCTCGCGCTGGAGCTGAAAGGTACAGGCGTGCATGTGCTCACCTTCTTGCCCGGTTGGACGCGTACTGAATTTCATCAGCGTTCAGGAGTGTCAAACTCCTCAATTCCGCATTGGGTCTGGCTTGATGCTGATCGCGTTGTGCACGAAGCGCTTGAGGCCGTGGAGCACGGAAAGACGACGCTCGTGCCATCGAAGCGCTTTAAGACGATTGCAACGCTTGCAAAACACGGGCCGATGCCCATCGTTTCCAGCGTAGTGGCGAAGCTCAACAAGGGAAGGCGCTAGGCCTCATGGCAACACCTCAAGACTCCTTGCATCCACTCGATTCATACCACTCTGAATCGAAAGCTAATGCGCGTAAGGTAGTGCGCGCAGCAATCACCCGCCCCGTGATCAAAGCGGCTGTGAAAACCCACGTGGATGGCCTCGAACATGCTGAAGGTCTACCCGAGACCTACATCGTGGTGGCGAATCACACGTCTCATCTCGATACGCCGATGATTTTCTCACTCCTTCCTGAGAGTATTACCCGCCGTCTTGCTACCGGAGCTGCTGCGGACTACTTTTATCGCCAGCAAGGAATCTCCAAGCTCACCTCACTGTTCTTCAATACATACCCCGTAGAGCGTAAAGGCAAGCAGAACGGCCCAAATGCGGGAAAAGCTGCGGGAATGACTGGCCGCTTATTGCGTGACGGCGTGCCGATCTTGATTTTTCCGGAAGGCACGCGCTCCCGTGACGGGCAGCTGGGCACCTTCAAGCCGGGGGCAGCGGCGTTATCGATCAAACTGGGGATTCCAATCGTGCCGGTCGCTTTGCATGGTGGCCATGAGGCAATGCCGGTGGGCAAAGTGCTGCCCAAGTTCGGGCACTTACCCGTGGAGCTTTATCTGGGCGAGGCAATGTATGCCAAAGATGGGGAGTCGCCAGAGGATTTCATGGCACGTATCGAAGCGCGCATACGCGCAATGCTTGATCAGAAGACGGCGAACCCAACGTAGCCCTTACGCGGTAGCCCTTACCCGCGCGTAGTTTCGGCATGACTAGGCCTTGGATGCAGGGCCGCCCGTTGGGAAGCATAGACGCACAGTTAAGCCGCCGCCCGGCGTCTCATGCACCCCCGTTGTGCCACCGTGAACGGCGACGATCGCAGACACGATGGCGAGCCCAAGGCCGGTGCCACCTGAATCACGTGAGCGGGAAGTATCCGACCGGAAGAATCTTTCGAAGATGCGCTCGCGATCTGATGCTGAAATGCCTGGGCCATGATCGCGGATTTCGATTATGGCATGGGTTTGATCAGTTGGGTCAAGGCCAAGTGCAATCTCTACGGGCGTACCTTCAGGAGTATGAGTGCGCACATTCGAAAGCAGATTGGCGATAACTTGGGTGATACGCTCCTGATCGCCGGTGATGTGAACGGGCTCAACGTCGTCACCCATAAGATTAGTGACGCGAATTGGATAGTTAGGGGCGCGCACCTCGAAATCCTCCATAGCGTTAATCGCTACAATTTCGAGTTCGACGCGGCCGAGATTAAGCTTTTGGCCTTCGTCGAGGCGAGCAAGCTGGAGGAGATCATTGACGAGATTCGACATTCGCGACGCCTCAGACTCGATTCTGCCGAATGCATGCCCTACCTCGGTATCTGGTACGCCACCGAGGCGGTAAAGCTCTGCGTATCCTTTTACAGTAGCGAGCGGAGTGCGAAGCTCGTGGGAGGCATCAGAGACGAACTGACGCATTCGCTGCTCGGAGGCCTGCTGTACCTCAAATGCGTATTCAATCTGTTGGAGCATCTGGTTGACGGACATCCCGAGCATTCCAACCTCTGAATCATCGTCGCTTGCACAGACGCGCTGAGAAAGATCGCCTGCGGCAACTTTATGCGTCACCGTCTCAATGGCGCGCAAGCCGCGCAAAGAACGCTGCACGAGGAAATAGGCGATCATTCCGCCGAGGGTCACAATGCCCAGGCTGATTCCCACCATCATCCGTACCAGTACCTCAACAGAGAGGTTCACATTGTGAAGTGGTAATCCGATCGTCACAGTACCCACATCGATACCCGATGATGAATCGCGCAACGGTATAGTAATCACCCTCCACGATTCATCTGCCCGCGTGGAGTCTACCGTGGTGGGTACGGGGTTTACGATACTTGCCAGAGCTTCTACGTCTTGTGGTTCGCCGTAACGCGATCGCACTTCGTCTTGTACGTCGCGAATAGGATCGGTGTTGTCGAGAGCGATATAAAAATAAAAATCCGACGGTACCTGCATGGCTTCGCTCTGCCGGCCATCTTGGCTCAACAGCTGATCAAGAGTCTGAATGGCAAAAACTCGCCCGGATGAGGTGAGTCGCTGATCGATCTCATAGGTGAGCTGGTTGCGAAGCAAAATCGCAACCACCAAAATCATTCCCAGCAGCACTGCGCTCACGAGTGAAAAGAACACAAAGAGCAGGCGCCACGATAGCGTGCGAAAAAAACGCGGCTGTGGATGAGCGTCAGAACTATGAGGGTTGTGGCGCCCATTTCGTGCGGTCTTGTTACCCGAGTCCTTAGAGGTACGCCAGAATATGGAAGTCATAGCACCGGCTTACTTTGGGGTACGTAGCACGTATCCGATCCCGCGCTTAGTGTGAATCAAGGGCACCAGATTGCGCTCTTCATCCGGATCAGTAATGCCGAGCGCTTCGGGTGAATCTATCTTGCGCCGCAGATAAGAGATATAAGATTCCACAATCGATGCTTCGCCGATCCAGTTGTAATCCCATACGTGATCCAAAATCTGATTCTTAGAGACGACTCGTTCAGCGTTCAGCATCAGATAGCGTAGAAGTTTGAACTCTGTAGGGGAGAGATCCACCTCGTGGCCGGAACGCTTCACCTCGTAGGTGTCTTCATTGAGTTCAAGATCGTGATAACGCATGATAGATGCATCGTTGCCTGTAGGCATTGTTCGGCGCAAAACAGTACGGATCCGCGCCACCACTTCCTCAACGGAAAATGGCTTGGTGATGTAATCGTCGCTACCGAGGTTGAGGCCGTGAATACGATCGCGCACGTCGTCTTTTGCAGTGAGGAACATGACCGGCAGATCAATCTTCGCTTCACGCAGCTTTTGGAGCACCTCGTAGCCGTCCATATCGGGCAACATAATGTCGAGTAGCACGAGATCAGGATGGAACTCAGATTCTTTGCGCAGAGCAACGCTGCCGTTCTCCGCCGTCTCTACCTCGAATCCGGCGAAATGTAAGGTCGCTGAAAGGAGCTCACGGATATTGGGCTCATCGTCTACAACGAGCACCCGTGCTTCGGGTGATGTGTCATCGGCCATGGCGCTATTCTTCTCCTTAAAACTTGGAGTTGTCTGGGAGGCTCAAAATGCGCGCAAGCATCAGGGATAAGCCTCATACTCGCTGCTCTTCGTGATGTGTAGCGTGTGTGAGTGGTGGAGGGGCAGCGATGCTACACCCTCCACCACACCTAGTCTCCACAACGCAGAGCCTCCACCACACATATCGATGGGTTAGCGTGAAGTTTTGCGAATGTGGGCCTTAGTACGTGGTAAAGTCTTTCCCTTCAAGCTGTGGAACATCCTCGCCAGATTGCAAAGCGGCAAGGCGAGCCTCAATTTCCGCGTCATTAGAGTGATCTTCGAGTGCAGCGAACTGTTCTTCGAGAGACGACGCCGCCACCTCGGCTTTGCCTGCCGCGAGAGCTTCTTCTCGGCGCACCTTATCTTCAAAACGCCCGAGCTCAGAGGTAGGATCGAGCACGTTGATCGAAGAGATTGCATCCTGTACACGGTTTTGAGCATCGGCGCTCTTTTGGCGAGCTACGAGCTCATCACGTTTGCGGCGCAATTGATCAAGCTTGCCTCGCATCTGATTGAGGCCGTCTTTAAGTTTGGCAACGACCTGCTCCTGAGAAGTGATCAACGGTTCAGCATCGCGAGCTTCTTGCTCACTTTGAATTTGGCGCTGAAGAGCCACTTTTGCCAAGTTGTTGAATTTGGCTGCTTCTTCAGATTTGCCGGCGGCATCAAGTTCTTTCGCTTTGGCAACTGCGGCTTGTGCTTTGTTGCCCCAATCGCGTGCTGCTCGAACATCCTCTTGGTAGTCTGCCTGGGCGAGGCGCAGGTTGCCGATCGTTACTGCAACGGCATCTTCAGCTTCGGCAATGGAGTTTGTATAATCTCGCACCATCTGATCGAGCATTTTTTGAGGATCTTCCGCACGATCCAGGAGTGCGTTGATATTTGCCTTCGCTAGTTGGGATATACGCCCAAGGATCGACTGTTTTTCGGCCATGGCTTTACCTTTCGTTATGGTTCTTAGAACTCTCTATGACTGTCGCAACTGTTTATGGCTGGCACAATGTAGTGAACTCACTAATATGCGTCCACCGCGAGCTAGCTGGATATGTGATTGAGTTAATCTTAGCCGGTCAGTGACGGCGTGTGTGGCTTAGAACGCTTTGCGGCCACCTCCGCCCGAGCTGAAACCGCCGCCAAAGCCGCCTCCGCCAGCGCCGAATGAGCCGCCTGAGAAGCCACCCGAATGGCCGCCCCCGAGGGCGCCGTTTAATATCGACGACACGATAACTCCGGCCAGGAAGTCGCCGTTGCCTGATCGGTTGCGCCCACCAGGGTATCCCGTATAATAATCGTCGTCGATAGACCGTTCGGCGGCGCGCTTCGCCGTAGATGCCAACGATGCCGCTTGCTCATAGTGCTGAATCTGTGCTTCGGAGAGCTCTAGTTGATCGCCTTGCGCAAGTGCGTTGTGTGCACGTGCGAGATACGTGCGAGCGTCGGCGCTTATCCTGGCACGATACCGGCTCACGTATGCATCAGCATCGGCAATTGCGGACTCTGCTTGTGAACGCATGCGCTCAGAGTTGCCCTGGAGCCTGATACGGTTTTCCTCTTCAGCGCGCACAGAACTCAAGGCATTATCCAAATTGGTTTCTGCGCTCGTTAGCTCCCTTACAAGTGCAAACACATCCGTGTGTGCCGCATCTTTGTGTGCAGTGGCGAGTATGGATTGCGCGGTAGCCGATGCCGCTTCGATGTGAGCCTGGCCTTGGCCCAGACGCTGCGCATCGCGCACATCTGAGCTGAGTGATGCAATGCGTGCCTGGAGTTCTTCTTGGGCACGATCGAGCAGTTCAGGCGCTTGATCAATTTGTGAGAGGAGATCGGCCGCCTGGTTGATAGAGCTTTCCGCCAGTTTGGCATAAGGCACCGCCTCATTACGCTTGCCCTGTTCCATTAGCTCGTTTACTTTGGCGAGGGAGTCGCGCCCAGAGTCGAGCAGCGCCGCGATCTGTGCTGGATATTCGGTAAGAGAAGCGAAACTCGCTGTGGAATAGCTCAAGCTCAGATTCTGCAGCTTGCTGTGAGCGAGAGGAAGCTGGCGTTCGATCTCGCCGGCGCGCTGCTCCAGTCCATCGCGTTTGGCATCAAGATTTGCTGCGAGATTGCGAAGTTCAGAAAAGCCTCGCTGTTGTGCATCGAGCTGTGCTCGTGCCTCGCCTACCAACTGGAGGATTTGGCTGTTCATTTCGAGCTGTTGTTCGGGCGTCTCAGGATCGTCGTCATCAAGCAAAGTGCGAAGCGCAAATGCTTGTTTGAGGGCTTGTCGAGCAGTGTTGAGAGTGTTCTCAAACTCCTGGGTCGCCTGCAAGCCAAACTCTGCCCGAGCAAACTCCAATTCCGCAGCGGCGGTGCGAACGTCGTCATCGGCATCCAAGAGCGCCCGGGAGGCATCCTTGGCTTTAGCTTCGAGATTCTGTGCCTGGCGCTGAGCCGTCTTCTTTTTCTTGCTTCGTGAGTAAAGCCAGGCGCCGCCCCCGCCTACGAGTGCGACACCCCCGAGTGCCAGGGCTCCGTTCCTGCCGGCGTTACTGAGAGAACCGCCGTCGAGGAGGGTGACGACGTTATCCACAATCAAACGCGTGCCATCTTCCCAGCGTTGCTCGCCTAAAAGATCGAGTACATCGTCGTTGATGGCTTGATCAAGTACCTCTTTCGTCAGACCATTGGGAGAGTTCGTAAAGTAACCCACGTCACGCGAGTCCGTACCTATAGCCACGATGCCGTCATAGCGCTGTAAGCCAGACTTGCTGAGAGTTTGCTCTGCCCACACCTGGGCGTCTATTCCGTCGAAATCGGGCACAATCACGATCCACAAATCCCCGCCGTCTACTTCGGCGAGTTTCGCCTCCATGGCTTCATCATCTGCTACGACGCCCGCAATATCGGTGAAATTTGAGTCGAGCGTAAGGGGCTCAGTAGCGAAGGCCGGCGCGTTCGCGAAGGTGAGCGGAGCAGTGATCGCGGCAGCGGCGATTCCAGCCCGTAGAGCAGTAGCTGTTCTCGAAACGCGTAGCGAATAATAAGTGCGTTTCGATTCATGGGTGCGCTGCTGCCAGCGATGTGAATCATTGTGAGTGTACATGGAACCTGCCTCAACATCTGCGTTGCTGTGCACAAAGCACCTCGTTGCTTATGTATAAAAATATCAAGAAGCGCCCTGCGGTGTGGATAGCTTGATGGCACTATGCCGCGAGCGCAATTGTGCTGAGCCCATGTGTGGCAACTGGGCGAAGATGGCATAATAAGCATCAGTATAGGGAGCCGCGTGCGCAATGAGCGCAGATGGCGTAGTGTGGGATGGCTCAGCGATAGCCGCAAGTGCGTGAATGGAGGCGTGTGTATCGTGCCTACGGGTAAAGTGAAGTTCTTCGACGAGAACAAAGGTTTTGGTTTTATTCACGGTGACGACGGCGAGGAAGTGTACCTGCCAAGTTCATCGGTTCCATTAGGGGTGCGTCTTCACCCCGGCACGCGTGTGGAGTATGGAGTTGGCGATACGCGCCGAGGCAAAGCTGCTTTGCAGCTGAGCGTGCTCAAACAAGAGAAGTCGCTCGCTGAAGCAAACCGGCGCAAGCCTCAGGATATGGTGCCGCTGGTGGAAGATCTCATCAAGATTCTCGATTCCGCTTCGGATCGCTTGCGCAAGGGGCGTTATCCTGACGGCGGTTCACGTATTGCGCAAGCCCTGCGCGCCTTGGCGGATGATTTCGATGCGTGAGGGCGGGGCGGGCGAATCTGAGCGCCGTATTTCGCCTAAGGAGCGAATCGGGCGTGAGAAGATACTTGCCGGCGCGATAGACGTAGCGCGTGAGGCTTTGCGAGAGGTGACGCCAGAGCGCAACGTCGGTGAGCATGTGGGCATGATACAAGAAGCTGAGCGCGTGCTCACTCATGCTTTTGAATGCTTGATGCCTGGATATAAAGGATGGTTTTGGACTGTGACGCTCGCGCGCGCACCGCGATCGCAGCGCGCCACGGTAGATGAAGTGTCGCTTCGCCCGGGCAGTGAGGCTTTGCTCGCACCCGCATGGGTGCCATGGGCTGAACGCCTGCAACCATCTGATGTAGCGGCAAGTGATCGTCTGCCTTATGACGCAAACGATGCCAATCTTGAGGGCAACACGGATAGCGGTAGCGAGCTCGAAGAAGCGGTGAAGCAAGATCCAGATTTCGATCCGGATCTCAAACAAGGTTTTGAAGCTTCAGGCGTAGACGCTGATGCGATGGCTCAATGGGAGCTTGGGCTTGGGCGTAAACGTGTGCTATCTGAGGGCGGGCGCACACGGGCATTCAGGCGCTGGTATCGCTCTGATGCGGGCCCGCGTAATCAGGCCACACGAGAGGCGGGAGCTCAGTGTTCCACCTGCGGGTATTTCATGCGTATGGGTGGTAGTGCACGAGTGCTGTTCGGTGCGTGTGCGAACGAGTGGTCGCCATTTGATGGCCGCGTCGTCTCCGTAGATCATGGATGTGGATCTCACTCAGAAACGGATGTGAAATACAAACAGAAGCTATGGGATCCTTCCGCGCCGGTGATCAACGAATCGGATATTGACGAGCTCGACGTGAACGACTCACATATTGAACGTGCCGATTCCAAGATGTGAGCAGGTTTGAGTTTGGTTCTTGGCCTGAGCAACACTAAATCAAGTGAACACGACACGCGAAGCTGTGAATCAGCACAAGAACTCGGCATCTAGTAGCTCGGCACTCTCCCGATTCTTCCAGCTTGAAGAACGCGGCACCACGGTACAACGTGAACTGCGTGGCGGGCTCGTCACCTTCCTGTCTATGGTGTACATTCTGGTGCTCAATCCCATTATCCTTTCCGGGCCAGACTCCACAGGCGCGTACCTCGGAGGGGGCGTGGATGGGCCGAATATCGCCGCGATCGCGGCCGGCACGGCACTTGTAGCCGGTGTGATGACTATCCTCATGGGCGCGGTGGCCAACTTCCCAATGGCGCTCGCTGCCGGCCTTGGCCTTAACTCGGTGGTGGCATACACGCTTGTGCAACTGCCTGGCATGACGTGGGCCGACGGCATGGGCATTATCGTTATTGAGGGGATTGTGATTGTGCTGCTCGTCGTGACGGGCTTGCGTCAAGCAATTTTCCGCGCGATCCCGAAATTCCTTCGCACCGCGATTTCGGTAGGTATTGGGCTGTTTATTGCGCTCGTCGGTTTTGCGAATGTAGGCATCGTGAATCGCGATGGTGCCACGCTTTTGAGCTTCGGCAACAACGGTTCGATCAACACCTGGCCTTTTGTGCTCTTTCTCGTAGGCTTGTTCCTGACGTTTGTACTCATGGCACGCCAGGTTCCAGGCGCGATTCTCATCGGCATTCTTGGCTCGACGATTTTGGCGTTCATTATGGAGGCAATCCTGAAACTCGGTGCTTTCAATGCTGACGAGACGATGGGCGCCCTCAACCTTGGAGGGTGGAAAGGATCAGTTCCCGCGTTTGGAGGGTCGATTATTCAAATTCCGAGCTTTTCCACTGTTGGAGAGTTCTCTATCACGGGGCCATTCCAAAAGCTCGGTGTCCTCTCGGTAGTCGTGCTCGCATTTTCTGTGATGCTCGCAGACTTCTTCGACACCATGGGCACGATGGTGGCTGTAGCATCCGAGGGCGATCTCCTTGAAGACGACGGCAACCCGCCGCGTACGCGCTCCATTTTGATGATCGATTCGATTGCAGCTATTGCCGGTGGCCTCGGCGGCGTCTCATCCAATACGTCGTTCGTAGAATCTACCTCCGGTGTGGCAGACGGCGCTCGCAGCGGGCTTGCCTCCGTCACCACAGGGGTGTTGTTCCTACTTTCGACGCTTTTTGCTCCGCTGGTATCACTCGTACCATCTGAAGCAGCAGCGCCTGCTCTTATCGCCGTCGGTGTGCTGATGATGCAGCAAGTGACGGATATGAACTGGAAGGATCTCGCGGTTGCAACTCCCGCTTTCCTGACGATCGTCTTCATGCCATTTGGTTACTCGATTACCGTTGGCATCGGCATCGGCTTTATCGCCTATACGCTCATCAACCTGTTTACGGGGAAGGCAAAGCAGATCCATCCGCTTATGTGGGTGGTAGCGGGGATGTTTGTGATCTACTTCCTGATGGGGCCGATTACCGCGGCGCTCGGGCTTGCTTAACGCGATTCGATAAGTGCCTCAATCGCCTCGAGCAAGATGAGCACATCTGAGGTCTCAATCGAGGGGAAGGCGCTTATGCGGAACTGGTTACGCCCCAGGGAGCGATATGGATCGATATCCACGATTCCCTGGCGGCGAAGCTCAGCCGAGAGAGCGGGGGCGTCGATCGTGGAATCGAAGTCGATAGTGGCTACCACCGGCGAGCGATATTGAGGATCGGCAACAAAAGGCTGAGCATAGTCGTGCGCATCAGCCCAGGCGTAGATGGCATCCGTGCTGGCTTTTGCGCGCGCATGCATCGTTGGCAGCCCGCCGCTGGCGTTCATCCACGCCACCTGCTCAGCGAGCATCGCAAGCGTCGCAATCGCAGGCGTATTCAACGTTTGGTTCTTCCGAGAGTTTTCAACAGCTAACTGAAGGTTAAGGAAGTCGGGTACCCAACGCTGAGCTGCCAGACGCTCGATCCGTGCTAGCGCGGCAGGGGAAGCGAATGCAACCCAGAGCCCGCCGTCTGAACCGAAACACTTTTGAGGCGAGAAATAATAGAAATCAACAGCGGTTGGATCAACGTCAATACCACCAGCGATACTCGTAGCATCCACGATCGTAAGCGCAGCGGCGTCATTCATTGGCGAACCCCCGTAACGAACTAGAGGGCTCGTGGCGCCGGTCGATGTTTCGTTATGGGCATATAGATAAGCATCGATACCTTCGGCAGGCTCATTGAGAATCATCGTGCCGGGCTCCGCCCGGCGAATATCGGCATCTTTGAGCCATGGAGCCTTATCAACGGCCTGTGCGGCTTTACCTGAGAAGCTTCCAATCACTGCTGCCTGCGCTCGATCCTGCACTAGGCAGAAGCTGATCGCATCCCACAGTGCAGTGGCGCCGCCGTTGCCGAGCAGCACCTCGTAACCGCTTGGGAGATGAAAAAGCTGCGTTAGACCATCCTGTATAGAGCGCACAATCTCCCTCACCGGCGCTTTACGGTGCGAAGTGCCAAGAGGGCTGTGCACTACTGCATCCACTTGGGCATCGCGAACTTTCGACGGCCCTGCTCCAAAGCGTCCGTCACTCGGTAGTTTAATGCGGGGATAATCAGCCATATCCCGATTCTCTCACGCATGTGTGGCGCAATGGCTAGCGAACCAGTGAATGGGATTGTGCGTCTGTGGGTGGGGATCGGAAAGGTGTGTTGTGCGTCACCTGGCATGGTATGGCCGGGTATTGCGCCAAGGCGTATTGAAGTGGCGTGGCTGCTGTGCGTTTCGGCCATACGATCCGCATTGTTGCATGGGGTGTGCCTCGAAGCGCGCTCATGGCAGAATAGAAAGGGCCCGGGAGGATAATCCATGAGTGATCTGATCGATACAACCGAAATGTATCTGAAAACGGTATATGAGCTCGAAGAGGCAGGCATCCCAGCTCTTCGAGCTCGTATTGTTGAGCGCCTCGGGCAATCTGGCCCTACCGTTTCAGAGACGGTTGCGCGCCTCGAGCGAGACGGTTTGCTCAAGGTTGGCGAACACAGGCATATTGAATTCACTGATGCTGGATTTGCACGCGCTGCCAATGTGATGCGGCGTCACCGCCTCGCTGAACGTCTCTTGGTAGACGTGATCAAATTGCCGTTGCCGAAAGCACACGATGAAGCCTGCCGCTGGGAGCATGTAATTTCAGACGATGTGGCAGAGAAAATCTCTACTCTGCTGAATTTCCCATCCACTGATCCGTTTGGAAATACGATCCCGCAGCAAGTGGATGCAAGCGGAGAAAAAGAGACGGCGACGCTCAGGGAGCAACTGAGCGTCACGGCGGCGTCTGACGTATCCCACACGCTCACGGCGGCGCTCGACGCTGAGGCTTTTCGCGGCAGGGGTAGGTTTGTTCTTGAGAGGATTGGGGAACAGCTACAGGTATATGGTGATGTACTTGCGCTTTTTGAGAGCGTGGAGCTCCTGCCCGGTGCGCTAGTCGAGGCTGAGATAGTTGGCGATCCACGCGATGCACGTGTGCAACTGAGCACGCAGGCGGGAGCTATCGTGATTGCTGCAGATCTTGCAGACGGCGTGTATGTGCGCGTAGCTGTGTGAATAGATGAGTGTCTTGCGCGAGTGTAGATGGGTGTAGGTGGGCGAAGAGGCTCATTCACGCGCGCTTCATAGATTAATGTGTGTAGGACGAGCCGGTTGCACGCTCATAGTGAATGCATGGCGCTGGCAACCACATGAAAACAGAGATAGCCGGTGCGTGGCCGTGTGGAGATACTGGCGTGTTTGCGCGGAAAACTGATATCGTCCGCTGCCGTTGAGTGGATGTGACGTGACCCATTGTTATTAAATCGTGACATTTCGTTATTCTGCTGTTATTGTTATAGCTGTTGAAAGGAACGAACCTCCTTTTGGAGGCTATCGCAAGCCGAACGTAGCGGCGATCAAGGAACTGATCGAGTAGCCGGACGCTCTGCTCGTGAGAACTGGACATGTAAACGGAGATTAATTCATGGCAGGACGTCACTTGATCACTGAGAGCACGAAGTCTCCAGCACGCAAATATGGATTTGCTGGCGTAGCCTCGGCCTCAGTAGTCGGAGCTCTTGTTGGGTTTGTAGCACCATCGGCGTTTGCGGCTCCAGATTCAAAGGATGCCGATACTCCAGATCCAGCTCTCGTAGCTGGCACCCTCACGCTTGAAGAGCAGCCGAAGGAAGCTGAAGTACAATCCGTTGAGGTGAAGGGTGGCACCTCGGGTGACGGTTGGGAGATCGCAGAAGCTGCAGTGGAAGTGACGGAGCCTGCGCCGGAGCCGGAGCCTTTGGCGCAGACTCGTGGCGGGAATGCTCAAGCGGCAGCGCAGGGTGTGACTGGCCCGACTCAAGCAGCGGTTCCCTCTGATGGGACCCTCGGCTCCAAGATTGTTGCTATTGCTCGCCAATATCAGGGCGTGCCGTACGTGTGGGGCGGTTCCACACCCGCCGGCTTCGATTGCTCCGGATTTACTTCTTATGTGTATGCCCAGGTGGGGATATCCTTGCCACGCACGGATGCAGGCCAGCGTGGGGCAGGTACGGTTGTGCCAGCGTCACAGGCACAGCCAGGTGATCTCATGTGGTGGCCAGGGCACGTTGCGATCTATACCGGAAACGGTATGCATATTGCAGCGCATCGCCCAGGTAAGCCATTGAGCGAGATTCCGAATTACGGAGCACCGACGTATATTCGTCTTGCAGGCTGAATTGGTGTATGCCGTGCGTAGAGCTAGCTGCGCGGCTCGCTAAAGTGAATACATGACGAACGGAGTTGCATTATGCAACTCCGTTTTGTGTTGCGCGCTACATTATGCGCTTCCTCGTGAGAGAATGGAGGGGAGGGAAGGGGGATCCTATGACGCACGAAAATGTTGTTGCGGTTGGAGTTGACGGTTCAGAGCCTTCGAAGGCGGCCTTGAAATGGGCGTTGGCGCAGGCGCAGGCGCGTGATGCGGAGCTGCGCTTGGTGTGTGTGTTTCAGTTGCCGAGCTATGCGATGCAGCAATATGGGCTGCATCCTGCCACCCTGACGCAGCAAAGCAATGCTCTGTATGATGCAGCGCAGAGGTCTGTGAAAGAGCTCGCTGCGAGCGTGGAAGGGCAAGGCGTAAAGGTCACGTGGACTCTCGTTGATGGTGATCCGGCGGAAGTACTTGTGGATTTGTCGAAACGAGTAGCCTTGGTGGTTGTGGGTGGCAGAGGCGACTCACATGGATCGATTGCTGATCGGTTGCTGCGCACTGTATCAAGTGCTGTACCTGCTTATGCCTATTGTCCAACGGTGGTGGTGCCTCAAGACTGCGCGAATCAGCGTATGCCAATAAAGAAAATTGTTGTAGGTATGGATGGGTCGGATCCGGCTAAAATCGCGGTTCAGCGTGCTGTGTGGGAGGCAGACCGATGGGATGCCAAGCTGACCGTGCTTTCATCTGTACATGTTGATTCTTCACCGTGGGCGCCGACGTATACCGTTGATCGTGGATTCCTTGAGGAAGTGAAGGACTCGGTGACGGCGCAAGTTCACGAGGTGGATGAAGGCCGCGAGATTGATGTTCATGTGGAGGCGCGTGAGGGCAATCCAATTAGGCTTCTGGCTGAAAGCTCGAAGGAAGCGGATCTGGTGGTAGTTGGCACTCGTGGCCATGGAGGTTTCGCTGGTCTCCTGCTTGGATCTACATCCCAGATGCTACTAGAGCTCGCAAAATGCCCGGTGATGGTGGTGCCACGCCGCATCCGCGAAGGTGATGATACAGGCCCTGTGCGCGACGGACAGTAGGTACTTTGATACGGGTTGTGCTTTCGGTTAAAGTGGCTGTGTTGCCCTCGTAGCTCAGGGGATAGAGCACCGCTCTCCTAAAGCGGGTGTCGGCCGTTCGAATCGGCTCGGGGGCACAACGAGGAGATTTTTGATCCGAAAACTCGTTTTCGAGATCAAAAATCGACGAAGTTGTGCGCAATCGTGCGGAGCATGATTGCGAGCACAGCGAGGATTCGGGTTGGCTGGTTGTGCGCAATCGTGCGGAGCATGATTGCGAGCACAGCGAGGATTCGGGTTGGCTGTCGGCTCGGCGCGTGATGTTTCTCAGTAGGGTACCTGCTAGTAGGCTATTGGTGTGAGTCCTATCTTCTGGAGAAAATCGAAAGCAAAGAACGCGTCGGGCGCTGAGGCGGATGCTGGGCAAACGCCAGCGTTAGAGCCCGAGGCTGGCACGGTCGACGCGTATTCAGGCGAGCCCGCGAGCTCGTCAACCCAAGATGATGCTTTCGTCTCAGATACCTCTGATCCAACACAGGCCAGTGCCGCTCTCGGCCGCACAGTATCCTCAGATGATGCGCAGGGAAGCGCGTCTGGATCTGGTAGTGAAGAAGGCAAATATGCCCCGATTGGTGATGCCAACTCTTCACGGCAGTACAGCTCTGGTGATGCCCACCATGATCCGCATACGGGCTCTCAAGGTGCACGCGAGAACCAAGCAAATCAGCACAATTCGGTTGCGGCGTCTGCCGATAGCGCCAAGGCCGAACACCGCAGCGCCACTAACGAAACTTCCCAGCTAGAAGGCGGTGTGCAGGAGGTAACACCCGCTGAGCGTGGAGAGCAGCAGCAAGATGATCGCCCACTCATCGACGTGGCCTATGACCGCTGGCATGAGGAGCTTTCTCACAAGGCTCAACGAGCTGATGAGGAGCGACGCGTTGCGCGCAACGTCGTGGTAGATCTTACGCACCCGCATCCCACGGGCGCTGCTCAGCTGTTTTCCCATACGAAGACGCGGCTTTCTTCACTCATTCGTGAACCTTTCGCTTTGGAGCGGGCGCAGAAGCGTCTCGCTGAGTTGCGTGAGCTGGTCACGCAATACGAAGCAGAGTATTCATATGCGCCTATATCGCTTAGTATGGGCAGAATCTCATGGGTGAACTCCGGTGCTGGGGCATACGCCGGTGGCGATGAGCCTCCGGTGCAATCGGCGAATGAGCCGGCGATTTTCCGCCGCGTGATTATTGAGCATCTCGCCGATGGCGATGCGAATATCACTTTGACGACGCATGTTGAGCTTAACCCGGCGATCCTGCATGCTTTGGCGGAGCACGGTGCTCCGTCGCGCGAACTCGCTGAGCTTCGTGGTCTTATTAATGACGCCGTTCCAGCAGATGAGCTGCTGCGCCACCTTCTCAGCGTTGCGAAGATTTATTTGCCCTCGTTCGCTTGGGAACAAGAGTCGCTTCTGGGTTGTTTTATCCGCCCGGAGCATGCGATCTTGGCTGATTTCGAGGCGATGGAAGGGCATATCAAGCACTCTGGTGTGATGGCCGCTCTTGCCGGTGATGATCGGCGCCGTGAACTCACTTCTGCGCCATTGCCTCCGATTTTGCGTGAGGATCGTTCCCCTGAAGTTGAGCGTGGTGCAGGTGATCTCGATGCGGTTGAGCTCGGGGTGGTGGAGGCCGTTGCCGCAGGCAGGTCTCTCGTGCTTGACGCTGTGCCAGGCTCGAAGCGGTTCAAGGTTATTGCCTCGATGGTGGCCGATGCGGCAGCGTCTGGTAAATCTGTGATGTTTGTGCCTGCGCGTACGGCAAGTACGCAGGCTTTGATTCAAGAGCTTGACCAACTCGGCTTGGGTGAGCTTTTGCTCGATTTATCGGACGTCTCTCATGCTGCGATGCGTATTCGCACAGGTCTGCGTGTGCACAAGCCTGAGGTGGATTTCGATCACGTCGTTACTGTGCGTGAAGAGCTCGTACAGACGCGCACGCTCCTTGAGGATTTCGTGGGAGATCTCCACCGAGAAGATCCCACGTGGGGAGTGTCGGTACATGATTTGCTTGAGCATCTCGCTCAGCTGACGAGTACTGCGAATGCGCCGCGCACCAGGGTTCGTTTGACGCAAGACGTCGTACGCCCACTTCATGCTCGTGGTAAAGATGAGGTTGTTGCTCAGCTTGAACGTGGTTTTGATCTTGGAGTTTTCGATCGCAATCTCGGTACCTCTGCATGGAATAGATCAGAGATTATCGGCGCAGATGCGGCGAAGCGTGCTTTGGAAGCTGCACGGAGTCTGAATGATACTTTGCTCCCGGAGCTTGTATCGATTGCGGCGAAGACGGCGGGGGAGACGGGTCTTCGTGCGGCGAATACGTTGGCAGAATGGTTTGAGCAGCTGCAGGTACTTAAGGACATTTCGCACAGCCTCGACACCTTCTTGCCGAAAGTATTTGAGACTTCTCCGATGGATATGATTGCGGCTACTGCCACGAAAGAGTGGCGAGAAGAAAACGGCTATACGATGAAGGCGCGCGATCGCCGCGATCTTCGTAAGCAGGCTGAGGATCTTGTGCGCCCGGGTGCTAACCCTGAAGACCTTCACCAGGCACTGCTAGAGGTGCAAGAACGCCGTGAAGTGTGGCAGCGATATGCTGAAGATGGCGGCTGGCCGATATTGCCCTCGGGCGTGGCGTATGCGCGCCAGAATGCGGCAGATGTGCAGCATACATGTGCCGCATTGCAGGAATCTTTCCCAAGCATAGATTTCCTGAACCTTTCGCTTCCACAACTCGTTAAGTTTGTGGAGGAACTTGTACGCGATGAGGATCACCTTGATACGGTGCCAGAGCGCAATCAGCTCAGCCACGACTTCCACTCTGTGGGTCTTGATCCGTTTGTTGCTGATATGCGTGCGCGTGGTGTGGAACGCGACCGCCTCGGTGATGAATACGAACTCGCATTAACGTCGTCTATTTTCGAAATTCTTATTACGCGCTCGGCTGTGCTTGCCAAGCTTGGGCCACGCGATATCACTCATCTTTTGAGCCAGTTGCGTGTGCTTGATGCGGCACATATTGAATCTCTTGGAGCGCCTGTGGCGTTGGCCGTAGTGCATAACATGCGCGCAGTGGCTCGCGAGCGTCGTGAAGAGACCTTGCGTCTCGATGCTATTTTGCAGCGGATTGGTGACGGCGATATGCGGGCTGTGTTTGAACGTTACGCCCCGATCGTGCAAGCGTCGCGCCCGGTGTGGATTGTGCCGCCGGTGGTTGCGGCGGAATTTGTGCCGCAAATGCCGTGGGCAGATTTGAGCATTATCGAAACGTCCGATGTATCGACGCCTGCGTCAGTGATTGCTCCGATGATGCGCGGGCGCCAGACTGTGGTAGTGGGCGATACTCGGCGTGCCGCCATGATTCATGAACATGTCGGTGGCAAAGTAACGCCAGCGCTTGGAGGGATGAGTACCAGCGCAGAGTCTGCGATGCTGGCGTTTGCTGAGATTCTGCCGGTGGTCACGTTGCCTACATTGCGGGCGCTTCAAGATGAGGCCACTACACGTGCGCTGATGGAGCATGGATATGCTGATGCATATTCGCCGATCCCGACGTCTTTGCGTGTGCAGACTTCACATCTTGTGACGGTGGATGGGCGTGGTATTCCGCAATCCTACGGTAGTGGCACCGTCGAGACTACCAAGGTTGAGGTTGAAGCTGTGGTAGATGCTGTTGTTGATCACGTGCTCGGTGATGGCAGTGGCTCTTTGGCGGTAGTTGCGCTCACGCAATCTCATGCGAGCCAGATCCGCGATGCCTTGCGTAAGGCGGCCCGCGAATCTGTGGAGCTTGCACGTTTTATTGATGACGCCGGCTTCGAGGATTTCCGTGTTGTGGATCTTACCCATGCAGCAGGCTTGCGGCGTGATCATATTATTCTTGCGGTTGGTTTTGGTAAGACGGTTCACGGCAGGGTGCTTCACAGCTTCGGGCAGCTTGCCGAGCCTGAGGGCTTTATTGGTCTCATCGATGCCATTGAAGCGGCGCGCCGCTCAATTACGGTCATTACATCCTTTGCTCCAGGAGATATTGATGCTAAACGCGTCTCGACGCCAGGGCCGAAACTCTTAGAGCAAATCATTGATTATGCGGCGGGTGAGTATGAGGGCGCGGCGGCTGGATCGGATCGTGAGGTGCCACCGCTTATCGCCGATCTTGCTGCACGTATCCATGACGCTGGTTATAAGACCGCTACGGATTTCGGGTTTGAAGGATCGCTACGGATTCCACTTGTCGTGGGTAGCCCTGAGGTGCCGGGAACCTGGGCAGTGGCGGTGCTTCTTGACGACGAAGCGTATGTGGCTGAGCCCTCGCTTCGCCGCCGTGATAGGCATCGTGTAGAGGCATTTGAGAATCACGGCTGGAAGGTTGTTCAAACGTATTCGACCTCCCTCTTTATTGATCCGGTGGGGCAGGCAGATGCCGTGATTGCGGCGATGGAACAGGTGTTAGATGAGATCCGCCCTCCTGCCGCTGTGAGCGTGCCCCAGTTGGGCGACTGGGGTGACCAGTGGATTGATGAACAGGCGCAAACAAGCGTCGAAACCCAAGTGCCACGAGGTGATGACGTTCGGGCTGAGCGTCTACCTGATGCTGGTAAGCCTGAGACGACGCAGACCTCACTCGCGCAGGCTCCAGATTCTGCCAGCAATTCTCGGTGGCGCGGCGAACGCAGGCGGCGCACGGCGAAACGCCCACAGGTTACTGCGGGATTACCACTTTCGGCATACTCCGACGATGAGCTCGATGATATGACTCTGTGGCTGCTCGGCAATGGTAAGCAGTATACGGAAGATGAACTCGTTCAAGCATTGCGCGATGAGATTGCATTGCAACGCCGTGGCGCGCAAGTCGATGCTGTGCTGAGAAATGTTGTGCGCCGCGTGCTCAATGACGCGCGATGACGCTCAATAATGGTTCGGCTGTGGGCTTGCTCTGGTGCGTTCGGATGAATCTGCAGCATGAATCATATCGAGGCTGAGGAGGCGTACATACAGTGACGAAACGTGGGAACAAGACGAAGCGAGTAGTGCGCCTTTCGCGTGTGGATCAAGAGAGGCTTGAGCGTGGCGAAATCACTTACCCCGAGGAAGCAGTACATATCAGCGACGCCAAATCCGTACATCCGAAAAAGCCTGAAGAGCGCGCAACGAGCGCGCACAGCAAACTGAGCCGAAATCGTCCGCGGGGAAGTAACAGCGATACGGACGCTCTTACTCCTTTCGAACGTGACATTATCGCTAATGTACCGCCACATTTCGGCGCGTTATAGTACGCAGCAGGCGCGCATTTAGTAGCTGCTAAAACCCCATGCTCACCAGCGCACGCTCCATGCTTCGCAACGCAATAGCGGGCTGTATCACGAGCATGCTCGTGATACAGCCCGCTAGGTTACTTATGCGGAAGTAGCAGTGTGTGCTTACTTACTGGCAAGGATATCGCGGATCTCTTGCAGGAGGAGTACGTCGTCGCTTGGAGCGGGTACATCTTCCTTGCGGCGGAGCTTATTCATTGGGATCACGATGCATACATATACGGCTGCCGCGATGAGGAGGAAGTTGATCACTGCAGTGATCACAGTGCCTGGCAGAATCTCGGCACCGTTAAGAGTGAAAGCACCAACTTGATCGAAGTTCGGCTTACCGAAAATAGCTGCAATCAAAGCCATGATCACGTTATCCGTCAATGTGGATACGATCGGTGCAAATGCACTGCCCATAATGACGCCGACGGCAAGATCGATCACGTTACCGCGAGAAATGAATTCTTTGAATCCTTGAAGCATGAGAAGTCCTTAAAGTTGTGTTAATAAAGTCGATATGGCTAGCGTGCAACGAACACGCGGCTACCGTGCAGTAGCGAATGTAGGTTGGAAGCGGCGTTACCGTTGCTATGCAGGTGCGAATGCAATGCGAGAGCGACGATAGCGCGAGTTTCACCGCCTCTACAACGCATGAGTTACATTGCAGGATCAACGAGAACCGCGTGCATGGGAGTAGTTGCGCCAATGCCAATAACAAGATTAGCTGCACTTTTTGGAACCGCTAAAAATATCGTGGTTGTGTTATTGACCTCACGGAACAGTGTTGGCTTGCTTGACTGTTCCGATATTGCCAGCACCAGCGTGTTTTCTGCTATCAACGTAGCCTTAGGATCTGTATCAGGATCAGATGAGGGCGCATATAGATCGAGACGGCTTCCCACCTGGAGCATCTCCACCACTCCATTATTGGCAATAGGAACGGGCGTTACGATCGTTCCGGGCGGGGCGGTGCCCACAAAGTTGGATTGCAGAAGCTGATCTTCAATGATCGGCGTGTATGGCGTCATACGCGCTACTACCGTCTGCCCAACGGCGTCATCAAGAGAGGCAAGGGCACCATGTGCTACTAGATCTTCAGGGATATCAGCGAAGACGACATCTCCAGATTCTATTGTGCTGCCCGCCTCGATAGTGCGAGCCGCAACCACTACTTGCTCAGTGTGTGGGCGCATCTGCGAGAGGGCATCGAGAAGAGAATAGACGATGACCGAACAGATGATCGCACAGATCACCCATTTCCATCGCCAACATGCTGCCCGGAATCGGGTGCTACGCCTGTACTCCCTAGGCGAGATAACGCCACCTGGGCTGGCATGTTCTGTAGATTCTGTGGGTCGAGACAACATAAGGCCACCATGGCCTATTGAAGCTGTGGCGCGAATCTACCCGCTCGGATATGTGGATAACGGATCTGCGCGCGACGCTTGTGGGAACTCATCGCGCGTGACCACGAAACTCTCACAGCGACGTCTCTAATACCTCAAATGGGGTAATCACATAGTGCACCGGAACATCCATATCATCTGCGGGAAGGTGGAAATCCACGTACTCTTCCGGATACACCATTGCGGCGATATGAGCCCCTGGTTTTACTTCTTTCAGCGCGCGATCATACCAGCCCCCGCCTTGCCCGATCCGTTCACCGAAGCGCGAAACCAAAAGCCCGGGCACGATCATTGCATCAACGCTACCCAACACATCGTTGCTTAACGCCTCACCGCTTGGTTCAGGTGGCCGGCCAGGTGCAAGTTGGGCAAGATCGTCGATTCCTTTGAAGCGTCCCCATGACCGCTGCAGCCCAGGCCCGAGTTTCGGCAGTAGGATGTCATGGCCGTCAGCGGCAAGCGCTTCACACAGCGCATACGTGGGAGGCTCATAATTCACAGACACATAGCATGCGATCCGCCCGCAGTCTTTCACGAAATCGCGCACCAGCGGAATCCACAAGTCTGCAAGCTTTTCCCTACTCGATTCGGGGCGCTCCTTGCGGTGTTCACGCACTGCGGCTCGATAAAGCTGTTTGGCATCTTCACAGTCGATGCCCTCAACATTCGGGAAGGTGATCGGATGGTTACGCATGGTTCTATTATTTCATTCTCGAGTGAAATTGACGCGATGTTCATCCAATAGCCTCACCTCAGATAAGCTGAGATCATGAAAACTGTTGCCGAGTACCTCGCAGACTGCCTTGCCCTGGCGAATCCTCTTCCTCCGTTCGACGTCTCTCTCGACAACGCGAAGGGATGCATCCTCGCTGAGGACGTCAGATCCAAAGTGGATGTACCATTGACGAACCTCGCAGCTCTTGATGGTTATGGAGTGCTCGCCAGCGATATCGTGGGTGCCAGTAAAGCGGTGCCGATCACCCTACCTGTAGTGGGTGAGGTGCATGCCGATGCCCAAGAACTTCTTTCTAATCCTCCGGGAAGTGCACTTCGGATGGCTTCAGGAGCGCCGATACCGGAGGGCATTGATACGATCGTGCCACTAGCGCATACCGATCAAGGACGCGCGCAGGTGAATATCGTGCAAGCCACGCCTATGGGTTCCAATATCTGGCGACGCGCTGAGGATATGGCTGCTGGCTCTGTGGTGCTCACAGCGGGCGTGAGAATTGGCTCGCGCCAGATTTCACTTTTAGCCTCTGCTGGCCATGGCACGGCATACGTACATCCGAAGCCCCGCGTTGTGATTATTTCTGTGGGGGATGAGCTCCAAGAACCCGGGCGTTTAGCGCAGGCGGGCAAGATCTATGATGCAAATTCGCATGCGCTTGCCAGTGCCGTGCAAGACGCCGGTGGCGTTGTGTATCGAGTGGGGCAAGTGAGTGACGCACGCCAAAAGCTACGCCAAACATTGGAAGATCAGGAGATTCGAGCAGATATTATTATCACCACGGGTGGGCTTTCCTATGGTGGGGGCGATACCGTAAAAGATCTCCTTTCACCTCTCGGTACGGTACGTTTCGATAACGTAGCAATGGCTCCTGGAAAGCAGATGGGTGTAGGGAAATTTGGAGACGCCGTCATTTTCTGTTTGCCTGGATCTCCTGTTGCTGCTTTGACGTGTTTCGAGGTGTACATCCGCCCCGCCTTACGTAAAATGGCGGGCTATTCTCAGATTCACCAGCGTTCTATCCGGGCGAAGGTGGTGCGCGGATGGGAATCGCCGCAAGGGATCCAAGAGTTTGTGGCAGCGAAAGTCATCGGCAGCCCGACCAATGGCTATCGGGTGGAGGCTACAGTAGATACGAGTCATCCCATGCTCTCGGGTTTCGCCCAGGCTAATGCATTGGCTATTGTGCCGCCTGAGCAGCGCGCGGTGGCGGTGGGGGATGATCTGAACTGCCTGATTCTCGATCGCTAGCGGCCCCTCTTAGTGGCCAACACGCCACTATTGAGGGGCAACACACCGCGAAATCCAAGCCGCTTAACTGAATAATTTTTGTAATTTGTAAACATGAGTATAGGCATTGAGGGGATAGCGCTCGCAGTTGGCGTATTTCTCTTTTTCGCCTACGCCATTCCCGCATTTGCTAAGCGCCGGATCGTCATCGATGCGACGCCCATTGACGAACGATATGCAGAGAATTTGCGGCTGATCCCTGCACAATCGCATACACCCCGCCGCTCGAATGATCATGGACGGATTTTTGTGATGAATGGTCAACAGCGCATACCATCGCGCCAGGAGCGTAAGTCTGGCCGCACACCTGAGGAATTTGATGTGCGTGCCGCTCTGCGAGCGCGAGCTAGGGCACACCGCCGTATGGTGAGCAGGCGGGATCTGTTTGCGCGCTTCCTTCTTGTAGACGCCGTGATCGCTCTAGCTGCGATAGGGTTGTGGATCGCTGCTGGGTTTGGCTCACTTGCGCTGGCATGGCCTATCGTGGCTACATCTGCACTCCTCATCGGTGGGCTTGGCCTAGGGTATGCCACGTATATATGGAAGAAAGCCGATGTGGCAGATGCGGCAAGAATGGCTCGTATTGAAACGAAGCTCAAGCAGGCAGGCTATTTGCCGCGCTGTGTTCGCACAGCTGAAGCAGCGTCGTCTTATACGCGAGAATCGCGCGCAATACGTGATGCCTACAGGCCGCGCCGTGCGGGGGCTTCGCCACTCGCACAGGCTTCACGCGGGAAAGCTGACGAGCGCTCTGAAATCACGGCACGTGTGGAACATCGCGCAGATGCGGCTACGCAGGAAGCTGTACGTTTGAGTACTAAGGAAGCCCGCGCGCGTGCTTCAGCATCTCGCCCAGACGCCTCGCGCGCAGATGACGCTGTAGCTGCCACCCAATCGCGTGGGGCGCGTGGCGAGACAAGCCATAGTGAGGTATCTGCGAAACGAGCTGGTGATCGCGAAGTAGGCAAGGCGCCTAGTCTCGAAGCGCCGTCATACACCATCAAATCTGATGCGGGCGAAACGTTCGTGCGAAGCGTTCGCATTCGCAAACGCTCAGTTAAGGAAAGTGAAGGGGTACGTGCGGCTCGCAGCCAGCACGAGAGCACTGTGGTTTCTCCCTATCCCAGTCAGGCCGGCGTCTCCTCCCCATATCGCCCTAAGGCGCTCGGTGAGACGATAGGCGAATTGCCTGAGGCCAACCCTGCACCGGAAATGACGGGTAACGAAGAGGTGCGCAATGATGTGCTCGGCGGAGGCTCCATGCTCGATGCCCTGCTCGAGCGGCGCCGCGCGTAACTGCATGAAGAAAACCAAGCTCGCGTGCGGCGAGCTGTGGGATATCGTCGACGCTATGATGCCCGGTTACACATCGGGCGATATGCAGGCATAAGGTAGTTGCGTGACTAATCTCCTCATGCTCCACGATGCACATCACTCAGCGTTGGTATGGCGGCTTGTGGCAAACTCTTTGCATCCACGGTGGGGAATTGCAGCGCCCGATCTTTTCGATGCGGAGTCGCTCGATGCGATGGTTGAGCGCATAAAACGCGATGCCCATAATACAGGTATATCTGACGACGGATTCATTATCGTAGCCCCCAATGAAGCAGCAATGCCGGCGATATGGGCATGCGCCGATAGTGATGTGCCCGTGCAGGGCGTGATACTTTCCCGCCCGGTGTTGAAGGTGAGCCGAAGCGCAGTGCGAGCCGCCAAAGTCAAAGCCTCTCTTGCAGGCAGATATGCGCAGCGAGAGGAACTAGCTACTCGCCCGCAAACTGCACACTATCTTGGGGTTCTAGCAGCAGCGGCATCTGGCGATAGGGAGGTAGAGGGCAAGCTGCGCGCGGTGAAGGAGCGTTTTGGTGCAACTCCCATTCCTGTGCGCGTGCTTAACGTGGAAAAAGCAAAGCCTGATGCATTTGCGCGAAAACTCCTCGGCGCTACCTTCGCAGATCTTACCGGGGTAGATATCGCAGGCGCTGAAGCAGACTGGTTCGACTATGCGGCGCATCTCTTCGCAAAGAATATTGAAGAATTTGTAAGTAACGTGAATGAGCACAAGGGGCAAAAGGATAAGTAATGGCTTCGATCATACGCAACAACCTCACCATCGCCGATTACCTCGCCGAATTGCGAGGCGCGGACATTGTGTTAAACGCCTCGGTGCCAGACGATGCAGCATCGAGCCGCGTTCGCTTCGTCACCTACGATTCACGTAAGGCACGCCCCGGCACGCTATTTATCGCGAAAGGCTCCCATTTCGATCCTGCATATCTCGATTCCGCGCGAGACGCAGGTGCCATTGCTGTGATAGCTGACGAATCCCGTGCCGAGCAACTCGCCCAGGCAAATACACAGAACTTTCCGGTGATCGTCGTCTCTGATATTCATCAGGCGATTATTGCTACAGGGCACCTTTACTACGGGCAGGTAACCGATTATCTTCGCACAGCAGGAGTGACGGGCACGAAGGGTAAGAGCACCGTCGTATATTTTATGCGTTCTGTGTTGCGCGCTTGGCTTGAGGCTTCGGGTGCGCCGGGGCCGGCTTTCCTTAGTTCAATCAAGAATTATGACGGCGGCGCGGAGGAAGAATCGCATCTCACCACGCCTGAGCCATTCGAGATCTATGAACATTTCGCCAATGCATACAGTGCGGGAATTGAGCATATGGTGATGGAAGTAAGCTCGCAGGCATTGAAGTATGGGCGAGTAGATGGAATGACATTTACAGTGGGAGCCTTCCTCAACATCAGCGAGGATCATATTTCGCCTGTGGAGCACGCCGATTTCGATGACTATTACACCTCGAAACTCAAGCTTTTTGACCACTGTAAGACGGCGTTTGTGAACGCGGATGCGGATCTTGCGGAGCGTACGATCGCACACGCGCGCGAGCGCTGTAGGGTACTAACCTTCGGTTCTACGTCTGAATGCGATGTGTACTGTGCTCCAGAATCCGTGACGGCGAACGGTGCCGGATTCGACTTCCACGTTGAAAGCCCGTGGTACTCAGGCGATTTTCACATCACCATGCCAGGGCGCTTCAATGTGAGCAATGCCCTTGCTGTGATTGGTATGTGTGGTGAACTCGGTGTGCCCGAGGAGTATGTACGCTCCGGCCTAGCGGGGGCGCTTGTGCCGGGGCGAATGGAAGTGTATTCGAGTGCCGATGGTGATGTGGTTGCCGTAGTGGATTACGCTCACAATAGGTTGAGCTATGAAAAGGTATTCGAATCGCTCAGTGCCGAGTATCCCGGCTACGATGTCGTAAGTGTGTTCGGTAGTGCCGGAGGAAAGGCTCTCGACCGCAGGATTGCTCTGCCAGAGGTTGCTTCCCGATATAGTAAACTCATTTATCTCACTGAGGATGATAACTACTACGAGCCGTTCAACTCGATTGCTTCAGATATGCTGCGCAACGTTACCGTACAATGCATCGTGAATGAAGATCGTGCTCAGTGCATTCACGATGCCATTGTGGGGTATCCAGGGCGTCACGTTGTGGCAATTCTTGGAAAAGGGGCAGAGACGACGCGCGCTCGCGGCGGTGACTATGTAGAGGTGCCCACCGATGGTGAAGATGCGATGAGATCCTTAGCTGAATATGATTCGCTTCGCGAAGGTGATCGGTAGCACTCTCATGCGCTGTGCACGATCGTGCATGCGCCGCAGTTGGTGTGGGGATAATTAGTCCTAAATGCCTAGACGCGGAGAGCGTGAATCAGTTTCAATCATTATAATGATTGATTGAGCCGCAATAACGCCATATAAATGCGCGATTTTCTCATTTTTGTGGTCTTTCTTCTGAGGTAGGGTCATCAAGGCCATATACTGTAAAGCAGAATCAGATCATCACGCTTTTTCTTCAGTTGCACCATCGATCTGGTTCACTCGAAGGAGAGAAAATATGGCATTTTCTAAGAAATTTGCGAAGGTTGCTGCCGTATGTTCGGCTGCAGCTTTGGGTTTGGCCGCGTGTGGTGGCTCAGACTCTGCAGATTCGAAGCCCGCAGAACAGAACGGTGGCGATGCAGTAACGATCGAGTATCTGCACCGTCTCGATAACGCTGATACTGCAGTGAAAGTTCAGACGATCGTTGATCGCTGGAATGCAGAAAACCCAGACATTCAGATTAAGCCGACCAAGTTCGATGGCAAAGCGCAAGAGCTGATCAAGAAAGTACAGACGGATACTGACGCAGGCAATGCTGCTTGCTTGTACCAGGCTGGCTATGCCGATCTTGCCGAGCTGTACGTGAGTGGCTTGGTGCAAGACGTATCTGAGTACGCTTCACAGTACAAGGATCACTTCAATGCTGGTCCGTTCGAGTCGATGGCTGTAAACGGGCAGTACTTCGGCCTTCCGCAGGATACCGGCCCGCTCGTCTACTTCTACAACAAGGCAGCATTTGAGGAACTCGGCCTGAGCGTGCCGACCACCGCTGCTGAGTTCATCGAGACCGCTAAGGCCGCCGCTGAGCAAGGCAAATATATTGCTGCATACGAAGGCGATGAAGGCGCACAGATCTTCTCCGCAATGACGGCAGCTGCTGGCGGTCAGTGGTTCTCCACCGATGGCGATGCTTGGACTGTTGATACCACCGATGCTGGATCGGCAGCTGTGGCTGATTTCTGGCAGCAGCTCCTCGATAGCAATGCTGTGAAGGTTGTTGGCCGCTGGGCTGAGGACTGGGCTCCCACCCTCGCAAGTGGTGAACTGATCGGCACAATTGGTGCCGCATGGGAAGCACCGATTCTTGCTGGCGAAGCTCCTGAGCAGGCAGGCGATTGGGCAATTGCTCAGCTGCCAGATCTTGGTGCTGGCGCAGCTTCCGGCCCAGATGGTGGTTCAGGTGTTGTAGTATCGAAGACCTGCGAGTTCCCTGAGCAGGCTATGAAGTTCAACGACTGGTTCAATACCCAGGTTGACGATCTCGCTACGCAGGGTCTGGTAGTTGCAGCAACGGCCGCTCCGGCAGCCCCAGAATATGCTGCATTCTTCGGTGATCAGGATGTTGTTGCGGAATTCAACACCGCTAATACCAACATGAAGCCATTTACCTTCATCCCAGGCTGGTCCGTACCACAGGGCTACCTCTCCGGTGAGGGTGGCGCCGCTGGTGGCGATGGCTCTATGAAGATTGCTGATGTATTTGCCCAGGGTGGAGAGAATGCAAAGCAGGCTCTTACTGACCTTGGTCTCACTGTGAAGTGAGAGCAATAAGCTAATCTAGCTGTTGTGTAAACAGGGCGCCCGCCATCCCCTTAGGGGTGCCGGGCGCCCATTCACATAAAGTGCGTCCATCCAGCACATTGTTGTGCATCGGGCGAGCCGCACATGATTATTTTGACTAAGCCGGGGAAGAGCTATTATGACTACGACTGCGATTCGTGCCAACACGCAAGCAGTGTCGCGCGATATTAATAAGCGCAAAACCCCTCGTGCGAGAAAAGAAGCTCGCACCGGGTGGCTGTTTATGGCGCCATTTACCATTCTATTCTTACTCATCTTCATCCTACCGATCGCTATTTCGATCTACTCAAGCTTCTTCCAAACAAAAGTTTCCGGCGGCGGTGCTTACGGCGGAGGTGAAGCCGTCAAGCAATTCGTTGGTTTTGCAAACTTCGAATATGTGATAACGAGTAGCGATTTTTGGAACGGCATCGGAAGAGTTATCCTCTATACCGCTGTCCAAGTTCCTGTAATGATCCTCGCGGCGCTCGGTCTTGCGCTACTTATCGATTCCTATCTCGTACGGCATGTGACGGTTTTCCGTCTCGGCTGGTTCCTACCCTACGCAGTTCCTGGCGTCGTAGCAGCAATTATCTGGCTGTGTATTTACACCCCAGAAATCTCCCCGATCAACTCCTTGGTGGAGGCTTTAGGTGGAGAATTGACGATCAACTTCTTCGGCCAGAAGATCATTTTGGTGAGTATGGCCAATATGACGACGTGGACCTTCACAGGCTACAACATGCTGATCTTCCTCGCGGCGCTTCAGGCCATTCCGCGCGATCTATATGAAGCGGCACGTATTGACGGCGCGACGAGCTTCCAGATCGTCACCAAGATCAAGATTCCGATGGTTCGCGGCGCTGCACTCCTTGCCGTCTTGCTTTCGATTGTGGGTACGATCCAGCTCTACAACGAACCTGCCGTGATGGAAACTGCGAATAAGTGGATGGGCACGGCCTATACGCCAATGATGATGGCACTGAACACGGCAAAAGGCTACATGACCCCGAAGGGTGACGGTCCGGCGTCTGCTATCGCAATCGTGATGGCTCTGATTGCGGGCATTCTTGCAGTGATTTACTTCCTCGTGGATCGAAAGGTAGGGTCGAGCAATGAGTGAGAAAATGGCAGTGATGGCCGATGGGCGCAAGTATCGCCCGTCTATTAAGGGTTTGCAGTCGCGCTCATTTGCACCATCAAAACCTACGAAGGTGATCGCAGTTGCTGTGATGGTGCTAATCCTCATCTATTTCATCTTTCCGATCTACTGGGTGATCATTGCAGCTACCAAAACTAATTCCGAAATCTCCAACACATTCGGTTTGTGGTTTGCGCCGCATAATGAATCGACGGCGAGCGGTTCCCTATGGGAAGCAATCGTTGCGAACTATCAATCTCTTATGGGCTGGACGAAGGGAATGCTCTGGCGTTGGATTGGTAACTCATTGTTGTACTCCACAGTATCTGCCGCGATCGGTACCATTGTGGCCGTGATGGCAGGCTACGCGCTGGCAAAGTTCAAGTTCCCTCTGAAGAACGCGGCAGCGGGCACGATCATGGCGGGGCTGCTTATGCCGGTGGCTATCCTTACCGTTCCGATGTACGTGATGTTCTTGAATATGGGTCTCAACAATACAATGGCATCGATTATTATTCCGTGTAGCGTGAGCCCATTTGGTGTATTCCTCGGGCGCGTGTATGCGCAGAGTTCTGTGCCTACAGAATTGCTTGAGGCTGCACGAATCGATGGGGCTGGCGAGTTCCGCATCTTCTTTACGATGGTGCTGCGAATCCTTGCTCCGGCAATGGTGACGATCTTCTTGTTCATCTTCGTTGCCACGTGGAACAACTTCGTGCTTCCTCAGCTGATGGTATCGAGCGACACCCTGAAACCGATCACTCTCGGCTTGTACGGTATGGCGAGTTACTTCGATCCTGCATACGGCCCGATGATGATGGCATCGTTGCTCGGTGTTATCCCGCTGATCGTGTTGTTCCTCGGCTTGCAAAAGTATTGGCAGTCTGGCCTTGCAGCTGGTGCGGTGAAAGGCTAAAATTCGCTGGCGAGCTGGCGCGTATGCCGAGCGTCGTCTTTTGGCTATCAGTAACAGAGCGGGTGCCCGGTGAATAGCGTTTATTCACCCGGCACCCGCTGTAGATTGGATTCATTATGGCTCACCCTCAGTTTTCCTCGGATCAACCGCGTTATCCAGAGCGTGGCGTTACTTTGTCTGCCTCGACTGTGGCCTATTCGCAAGAGTGGATGCATGCTTTGCTGGAGCAGATGGCAGCGCTTAAGCTTAATACATTGCTGTGGGAAGTGAAGATTTCTGGCGACGACGCCTTCCCATTTACTGAGCCTCCCTATGTTACGCCTGATGAGGCTCGAGCAATTGTCGACTATGCTGACGACCTTGGCATCACAGTGGTTCCTGAAGTCAATTCACCAGGGCATATGCGTACCTGGCTTACGCATTTTCCGCAATTCGCTATCACTGATAGCACTGGGGAAAGAGACCTCGAACGCCTCGATGTAAGCAATCCTGATGCGCGCGCGTGGTATTTCGAGCTTGTGAGCCGCTATCTCGGCATATTTCATGCGAACGAATGGCACATGGGAGCTGACGAGTTCGAAAACAAGCTCGATAACCGCACGTATGATGATTATCCGATGCTTGTGGATAAGGCTCGTGAGCTGTATGGCGGTGATGCAAAGCCATGGGATCCTATTACGGCCTTTATCAATGAGACGAACGCCTTCGTGAAAAGCCGTGGCGCACGGTTGCGTATTTGGAACGATGGGCAACGCAGCGGCGGCGTTGTGCCTCTGGATACCGACGTCACGGTGGAGTATTGGCTAGATAAAGGCATAGCCGGAGGCTATTACACGCCACAAGATTTTGCTGATCAAGGGCATCCGCTGATCAATGTGCCGCAATATCTGTACTTCTCTCGCTCTGAGAAGCATATCTACGATCCCAAGCCGCGTGAAATCTTCGAAGGTGCGCGTAAGCATCTTGAGCTATTTGATGGCGATCAAGTTGTGAAAGGCACTGCCGACGTGCGTGGGGTACGGCTCTCCCTATGGCCAGATCGTGCCGAATTCCAAACGGCTGAGGAGGTGCTTGCCGAGGCGCGCGACGTCATGGTACTTGTAGGCCATATTGCATGGGATGGCGAGGCGCCTTTCGCTACATGGCAAGAGTTCAAAGCGTATGCGGATTCTCTTGATCTAGCGCCTATTCCTCAAGAAGACTAGCTGTGTTACAGTTAGCGCACGCTGTGGAAGAGTCTCTACAGTGCGCGTTTTGTGGGTGAAGTGCCAATACTAAATGCTTATGGTCGTGTTATGCGCAAGTGCGCGAAGCGAGTCAGTGTACCGCGTCTGCTTGTTCGGCTTTGTGTTTGCCTGCGAAGATTCTCGAAAGGTCTCAGCTCCGGGTGTATGTCGAAGAACGCTTCGTTGTCAGTCAGGTACAGGATCTCCGCGTCACGCTCAGCCGTGAGTGTCAAAGCGATAAAACAAATTCGCTTTGCGAAGGCCTCAATACAGTGACGCTTTTCTAAGAACCGCTCATACTCCAGAAATCTGGCGCTTTTCGGTTGGAAATTGTCGTGTGTCTGCGTATACAGTTCACCAGAACCATGCCAGTAAATATACCGACGTTTGTCGGTGTGTTCTGCTGCCAAATACTGATCGGCATATTCACTGTAAAACAGGGCTGAGCGCCATAAACGACTGTTTTGGCGCTTAGCTCCGTTTCATTGCCGGGGTGTTCTTGCGCAGTAATAAACAGTGGCGGTGGTGCGGCGGGCGCCGCATCATGGCACAAATGAGCAATGTAATGATTCCTCAGCAGCCTAACCGAGCGTATTTCTGCTCAGTTTTGATTGATTCGTGACGAGCGGGAGAAGATATCGGGACGAGATAGCTCTCAAATAGTAATCTAGATTACGTCATTACTTTGCGACGGCGGGTTTGCTTGATCTGTTAGGCACACACAAGGACGTGTAGCACTACTCGCAAGGTATGTACCTACTCAACAAAGGAAACACATGGCACGTTCAATGAAGAAGATTGCGTCGCTCCTCGCAGTAGGCGCGTTATCGCTGGCCGGCCTTGCCGCTTGCGGTGGATCCGATGAACCTGCAGCAGGCGCTCAGGCACCTGCTGCAGGCGAAGACCTCGAAACCACAATTAAGATTCTCGCGCCCTCATACGCCGACTCTACAAAGGCGGATTGGGAAGCTATTATCGCTGAGTTCAACAAGACGTATCCAAAAGTTAATGTAGAGCTCCAGGTAGAAGGCTGGGAGGATTTCACCTCGAAAGTTCAGGCACGTATTCAAGCCCAAGATCTTCCCGATATTCTCAATGACAACCAGTTCGCACTATCTGCAGAATCTGGCATTCTCTATCCTATTGATGAAGTGATGAGCGCCGATACGCTCAAGACGATCGATCCAGCTCTCCTTGAAAACGGCAAGGGTATCGACGGTACTCAATGGGCTGTGCCGGACGTCGCTTCAGCTCGAAACTTGACCTACAACGTCGATATTCTCGAGCAGGCAGGCGTTGAGGTGCCAAAGACGTGGGCAGACATGGAGAATGCGTGTACTGCGATTAAAGAGAAGTTCCCTGATGTGTATCCATACGGGATGCCTCTGGGCCAAGAAGAAGCCCAGATTGAGTCCACCCTGTGGGTATGGGGTGCCGGTGGCGATTGGGTAGACGGCGACACGCTTTCTACGCAGACCCCAGCTGTGGCTGAAGGCTTCGACGAAATGAAGAAACTCATTGATATGGGCTGCACGCAGCCGAATGCTGGCTCGTCGAACCGTGCGGATGTTGTAGACCTGTTCAACAATGGCAAGGTAGCGATGTATAACGGCCACTCAGGCTTGTTCTCGGACACGCCCGATACCATCAAGTATGACGCCGCACCGATTCCATCGAAAGACGGCGAACCGGTAGCAGTGGGCGTGACGGACTTCATCGTGGCATTCAATAACGGCGACGAAGATCGTAAGGCTGCCACGGCTGCATTCCTCGATCTGTTCTACAGCGACGCTATGTACACCGCTTGGTACAAGCCAACAGGCTTGCTTCCAGTGACGACGTCTGTGATTGAATCGGAAAGTGCTGCGGCAGACGAACTCGGTAAGAAGTACTTCGATGCTCTTCCAACCGTTCGCTTCACCCCGGTGGGCACCTCGCAGTGGGATGTGCTCCAGGCGGCATTGCAGGGTGGCGCAGGCAAGATCACCGAATCTGATACCCAGACCGTGCTTGCCGAGATTCAAGCACAGGTCGATGCCCAGAGCTAAGTGCTACAGAGCGCCTCTAAAAGGGCGCCTGTAATGCATGATAATCGCGGGGTTGGGGCTGAACCAGCCCCGCGATTGCTCAGCAACGAGCATGAATCTACACGCAGAAACATAGAATTATGGCACGAACAACGCATAAAGGCGCCGCTCATGGGCGCGATATCGAATCTGTGCGGCAAGAGAGCGTGAAAAAGCGCCAGCGCAAAGACGGCATCGCGGCGATTCCGTGGCTAATGCCTACGCTTATCCTCATTGCGGCAGTGGTGGTTTATCCGACTGTTTTGCTGATCTATTCGTCATTCAGGAAGTTCAACAAGATCGGCTTCGATCAAGGCTGGGCTGGCTGGGACAACTACATTGGAAAGGCTGGCGCTCTGACCTTCCCTGGGGTTGATATCCCTCGCGTACTTCTCAATACGGTGTTGTGGGTCGTCGTGGTCGTGATCGTCACGGTGATTATCTCTCTCATCCTGGCTCAGTTCCTCAACAAGCCCTTCAGAGGCCGTAAGGCAGTGCGCCTTTTCGTGATTCTGCCCTGGGCTTGTTCAGTAGTGATGACGGCTACTGTATTCCGCTACGGTCTAGATCCAGAATTCGGCCTGTTTAACCGATTCCTGGTGGATACTGGGATTCTCGACGCCGCATACGCTTTCACGAAGAATCCCACCTCCGCGTTCTGGGTGGCGGTGTTTGTGGCGATCTATGTTTCGCTACCGTTTACCACCTACACGATTCTTGCAGGATTACAGTCTGTGCCAGGTGACGTGCTTGAGGCCGCAAAAGTTGACGGCGCAAGCCGTATTCAAACCTATTGGAAGATAGTATTTCCTATGCTGCGCCCGGCAGTGGCTACCTCTGCGCTGATCAACATTATCAATGTGTTTAACTCTCTACCGATCTTGCAGATATTGGTAGATTCCCCCGGGTATCACAGCGCGCACACCACAACAACGCTCATCTTCCAATTCAAAGCTGATCTCGGCCCTGGCGTGTCGAGCGCTTTGTCGGTGATTAATTTCTTGTTCTGCTTGGTGATTATTGCAATCTACCTGTCCACAGTGAAACCCACGAAGGAGGCGGCGTGATGAGCACTCCTAGCGTTAGTAACCAGCCAGCCCAAACGACGATTGCCCCGGCAGTATCAACCGATTCTCCTGCACACAAGGCACGGAAGGCGCAAAGCCGTAAACGTAAGAGTGCCGGAGGGCGCCCCAACCCAATCGCTACTGCCATCGGCGTAATTCTCGTTGTGGCGCTGTTTGTGTTCCCCTATCTTCTTATGGCGATCACTGCTCTTAAGACGCGTGCAGATGTGTACAAGATTCCCGTGGAGTATCTGCCGTCGAAACTTGAGTGGTCTAACTTCATCACCATGTGGAGTTTCAAAGGGGTAGACGTCGGAAGCTCGCTTCTGGCTACCGCCGTCATCGCAATTGGGGCTACCTTGCTTGTATTGCTGGTTGCTACTCCGGCGGCCTACTATATTGCGCGCTATCGTTTCCCTGGGCGAATGCCGTTCTTGTTCATCGTTCTGTGTACACAGATGCTTCAGCCCACTGTGCTTGCGGTCGGCCTATATCAAGAATTCCGAGGCTGGCAGGGATATGCCGTATGGGCGGCACTGATTTTGATTAACGGTACGTTTAATTTGTCGTTCGCGGTATGGATTATGCAAAGCTTCTTTGCATCGGTTCCGAAAGAAATCGATGAAGCAGCCATGGTAGATGGGCTAGGGCGTTTGCAGACGATGTTTAAGATCTCTCTGCCTCTCGTTTGGCCTGGCATTGTGACGGCTATCGTATTCGTGTTCGTAAATTCGTGGAATGAATACGCTGCGGCTTTTGTGCTGGTGCAAAAAGCAGAACTGCAGCCTCTTACGGTGGCAATGCCCCGATTCCTCGGATTGTACGTCAAAGAATGGCAGTACATGTTCTCCACGGCAATTGTGGCCATTGTGCCGGTGATTATCCTCTTCGCTCTGATTGAAAAGCGGCTTATCGGAGGGCTGACTGCGGGCGCTGTGAAATAGAACCTTGCACTCACCCAACTATCGCGGTTGCTGGACAGCAGTGGGCGGAGCAAAGCCAAGCTTTGCTCCGCCCACACCTATACCCGCTTGTACAAAGCGCTCATGCCCGTGATCGCTTAAGCATCACATACGCGTTTCAGCCATGTAGCAAAATCTGCCCAGACGGCGTCTTTATCAGTTTCATTGAAGATCTCGTGGCGGTCGTTTGGATACACGTGTGTTTCAATATCGGTCATTCCAGCTTCCCGATACTGCGAGGCAATAGCATCGACTGCTGATGCTCCACCTACTGGATCAACCTCGCCGGAGGCAATATAGAGGGGAATTTCGGGATTGATCAGGAAGGCTTCAGGCTGGTTCGCCATGCGGAGCCCGTGAAACAATTCGGCATAGAACGCATTGCTTGGCACGAAGCCGCTGAGCGGATCTGCAATATAACGATCCACATTGCCAAGATCACGAGAAAGCCAGTCAAAACTGGTACGCCCTTCGAACGGCTTGTTGTACGGGCCAAAAGCGAGCTTATCGAGCACGGTTCCTGTGCCAGTTGGGTTACACGTAGACAGCGTGCGTGCCAATCCCAAACCCAGTACTCCGAGGAGACCTGGCCACTGGCCGCTGCCGATGATAGCTGCGCCTGCTAGTCCTGTGGCTTTGCGTGAAAGGTAGATGCGAAGAAGGAATGATCCCATGGAATGCCCGAACATGACATAGGGTAGACCCGGAAAGCGCGATTGTGCGTACCTCCGCACAACGTCAAGATCGTGAGCGACGACCTCCCATGCGATATCGTCACCAAAATAACCCAGTGGTGCATCTGCCGATGCTGACTTGCCGTGGCCGCGATGATCTGCCCCAACAACCACATAACCTTGCTCTGCCAAATACTGAGCAAAATCAGCGTATCGCCCGAGATGTTCCACCATACCGTGAGCCAGTTGCACCACACCGTGAACTCCACCCGGGTGCTCCTTTGGGCGCCACTCATAATAGGCCAAAGAAGTGGGATGAGGGTTTGGAATCATCACATGGCTTTGTGTAAAAGACACGTCAGGCATGATGGCCATCTCCATTCATTGCGATCAGTTCATTGTGATTAGTACTGTGTGCATTACTTTGATGCTACTCTGCATAGTCTCCGGTGATGGGCATTACATCTCGATGAGAATCTGTGCATCGTCTAATCGTGGTTATGGCTATTTTGCTCATTATCGAAGCTCATCGCACTCGTATACGCCGCCATCATCCGTTGATCCAGCAGCAGAAGGATACGATCAGCGATTTCAGGATCTACATCGATATCCCTGCGAGCGCGTAATACTTCGGCACGTGCAGCATTGAGAGCCACGTTCACCATGCGTTCCACGTGGGCTTGATGATGAAGACGAGCATCACGCGGGAGCTGATAGTCGTATGCGGTGGGGGAGGAATCGTCGTCTTGCATGAGCTCGGCAACTTCAAGTTCTTCGCGCAGTGTATCGAATCGGACCTGGAGAATCTTGCGCAGCTCGGGCGTGAATTGATCACCGGGGAAAGCTTTGCTCACCGCCATCAGCGATTGGTGCTGGGACTTGCGGAGGATCTTTGCGATCTCCTTGCTCTCTTCGCCCGGTTCTTGAGGGGCGATTCTGCGTGAGAGCCACGGCAGGCTAAATCCTGTGGGCACGAGTGTGACGAATATCGTTGTAGCGGCGATAACTATTACGAGTTGGCGCGCAGAGCTTCCATCGCCGAGTGTGCCGATACTTGGTACGGCGAGTGCGAGAGCCAGTGTGGCAAGGCCGCGCATACCGCTCCACGTGAGCAGCACTGCGCCGTTGTGTAACTCCTTGAGCGGCAAACGTGTGGATGCCTTACCGAGTACGAATACGAAGATGTAACGCACAAGGAACAGTGAGGCGCATACTGCGGCTGTGGGTAGCGCGTATGAGAGCCCGCTCGTATCAGCTGCGAACACTTCTCTCATCTGCAACCCAATAAGGCCAAAGGCGAGCCCGTTAATGAGCACATTTGCCACATCCCAAAAGTTGTTGCGTGCGATGCGGATGGAGCCGTTTTCTGGGCGGTCGTTGCGGTTGCTTTCAAGCGCGGTGACGACGACTGCGATCACACCTGAAATCCCAAGGTAATCGGCGAGCATATAGGCCGCGAAAGGCGCCACGATGCTCACGGCTATTTGCGCTGATGTGCTGTGTGTGACGCGGTCTGCAACCCGATATAGGTAGCCCACTAAAAGCCCTACAAGTACTGATCCTGCGGCAGCAAGAGGAAATTCGACAAGGATCATCGGGCTGATGGACTTTTGTTGTGCAATGACGGCGCCGAGTGCAGTTTGAAACATGACGATCGCGATAGCGTCATTGAAGAGCCCTTCGGCGTCGAGAAGGATCATAAGGCGGCGAGGCATCTTCGCCGGCCCTGCCACCGCCTCTACTGCCACTGGATCTGTTGGCGCAACCGCAGCTCCGATGAGAAGCGCGAGCGGGAAGGTGATTCCTGGTACGAGCCACCACGCCAGTAGTGCCGCAACAAGAGCCGTTACGATCGTTAAAAGTACGGCGAGCGCAAGCAGAATACTCCAGCGTTTGCGAAATACCGACCAGCTCGCATTTCTCGCAGTAGCAAACAACAGCGGAGGCAAGAACAGCGGCAAGATGAGATCTGGATCGATATTGGGCGCACTCACACCAGGGAGGAAAGACAGCGCGATCGCACACAGCATCATAAGAATGGGGTAGGGAAGCCCCAACTTATCTCCAAGAGTTACGCATAATACGGTGATAGCGAGGAGTCCGATGATCACAACGAGCATACGTCTATTGTGGCACGTATCTCTAAATCATTCTCCGCATCACTGCGCTGCGATCGTTGTGGCGTGATGCCGGCTTGGTGCACGCGCAGAGACAAGCCCGGTGGCACTATGGTATGGGGAGCGGCACATCCTGGGCGCATTGCTGCCCCATACGTATCCTAAAGGCATAGTGTGCACTAGAGGAACGGTGTGAAATCCGGAGCAGGTAGGCCGACGTAAACCGTCTCAAGGTATTCTTCGATACCTTCTTTGCCTCCTTCGCGGCCCATTCCAGATTCCTTCATGCCGCCAAATGGCGCTGCGGCATTAGAAATCGTGCCCGTATTGACGCCGAGCATTCCTATTTCTAGTTGTTCGGCAAGGCGAAGGACGCGTTGCATATCATTGGTGTGGAAATATCCTGCAAGGCCCACTGTATCGCGATTGATAATGCGTATGAGTTCCTTTTCGTCATTGAACCGCACGACTGGAGCAACCGGACCGAAGATCTCTGTGACGATGATGTCAGAATCGATTGGAACGTCTGCGAGCAGTGTAGGTTCGAGGAAGTAGCCCTCGCCGTCCTTGCGTTTGCCGCCAGTTACTACTTTGGCACCACGCGCCTGAGCGTCTTCCAGCAAAGCTGTAACTGAGCGCAGCTGTTTCTCGCTCACGAGCGGCCCTACATCTACACCGTCATCAAGGCCATTGCCTACATTTTGCTCAGCGAGTGCTGCGGCGAATTTCTCAGTGAACTCGTCATAGACGGCGTCATGCACAAAGAAGTGATCGGCAGCGTTACATGCTTCTCCCATATTGCGCATTTTCGTCATGATGGCTGCGTCTACTGCACGATCTACGTCGGCGTCGTCAAAGACGATAAAGGGCGCGTTTCCGCCAAGTTCCATCGATGTGCGCAATACGTTATCGGCTGCTTCGTGTAGCAGTGCTTTTCCTACCCGAGTTGAACCGGTGAAGGAAAGCTTACGCAGCCGCGGATCTTGAATCATTGGGCCTGTGAGTTCAGGTGATTTCGACGTGGGCAGCACG
The DNA here is from genome assembly GCA_022783665.1 of Arcanobacterium sp. Classification (GTDB taxonomy): domain Bacteria; phylum Actinomycetota; class Actinomycetes; order Actinomycetales; family Actinomycetaceae; genus Arcanobacterium_A. The sequence goes on along the minus strand of JALFZJ010000006.1, from coordinate 72,840 downwards.
GCGAATACGCCGTCTGGCACTCCTGCCTCTTTCATAATCTTTGCAAAGAAGAGAGAGGTGAGCGGGGTATCTTCGGAAGGCTTCAGAATTGCTGCGTTTCCTGCCGCAAATGCTGGGCCAACCTTGCGTGTGGCCATTGCGAGGGGAAAGTTCCACGGGGTGATCAGGAGGCAGGGGCCTACTGGGCGGCGCACCACAAGCGCTTGTAGTTTACCTTCGGGTAAGCGGAAATAGTCACCTCGTATGCGCACGGCTTCGTCTGCGAACCACCGTAAAAACTCTGCTCCGTACGTCACCTCGGCATCGGATTGTGCCAGCGGTTTGCCCATCTCGAGTGTCATGATTGTGGCGAGCGTCGATCGATATTTGCCGTTCGCGAGGTCGAACGCTCGGCGCAGTATATCGGAGCGTTCACGCGGAGGAGTTGCAGCCCAGGCGTCTTGTGCCTGAACGGTAAGATCGAGTGCTCGTGCGCCGTCTTCAGGGCTGGCATCGGCAACTGTCGTGAGCACGGCGCCCGTTGCGGGGTTGATCACCTCGAATCGCTTGCCTGAACTTGAGGGAACGAAATCGCCGTTGATAAAGAGATCGGTGGGAATATCTGCTAGAAATTGTGCAATATTGATCGAAGTCATGTGGATTCTCCTCGATATGAAGATGCCTGTGCTCGCCAGAAGATTGCTTCTGGGGAAGATAGCGTCCCTGCTGTAGGAATGTGCGGGGCGTCGTTGCTGCCGCTGGCGTCACCATCACCATAACGCAAAGCATTGGGTGGCAAACACTCATGCTAGGTGCGTCCGCATTTCGAGCAGTTTTATGGAATGATTGACAAACTCTTCCGAGTCAGTAATGATAATATCATAAATCGTATACGATCAGAGTAACGTATTCGATCTCATTCATTGCTCTACGCAAGCGACGTCAGCCGCCACATCCATCCGAGCAACGGCGCTCAGATGCCATCTATCCGCCACGACGCCTACCGAGGAGATCAGTTGCATTCGCATATCATTTCCCAAACCCTTGGACTCGAGGTTGGCAAGATCATCGCCGTACACCTCGCGTATCCTTCGCGTGCTCGCCAGCGCGGGCGCATCCCGAATAACGCTTCGTATTTTTTGAAAGCAAGCTCCTCGATTGCAGGCACGGGGGGCACAGTGGCTCGCCCTGAGGGCACCGAGCTGCTCGTATTCGAAGGTGAAATCGCCCTAGTGATCGGCAAAACTGCCCGCAGCGTGCCTGAAGACGACGCGTGGAGCTACGTTTCGCACGTCACTGCAGGCAACGATATGGGTCTGCTCGATTTTCGCACGGCGGATAAAGGATCAAATCTACGTTCGAAGTCTGGCGATGGGATGACGCCGCTCGGGCCTACTCTTATCGACGCCGCGTCGATTTCCCCTGATGCTCTGGGTATCCGTACGAAAGTGGACGGCGAGGTAGTGCAAGAAGACTCATCGAGCACTTTGCTCTTCTCTTTCGCGCATTTTATTGCTGATCTTTCTCGTTTTATGACGCTCGAGCCTGGCGATGTAATTCTCACGGGCACCCCCGCAGGTTCATCCGTGCTCCAGCCAGGCCAAACAGTAAGCGTGGAAGTGTTTTCCGAAACGGATCCTGCCATTACATCTGGAGAATTGGTGACGACGGTCGTCTCCGCCCCTGCGTTGGCATCAATTGGTAGTGAGCCAGATGCGAACGAACAGCAAAAGATTGACGCTTGGGGCTCACGTGAAGCAGCAGGTCTAGAGCCGGAATTTGAACTCACGCCCGAGCTTCGCCAGCGTTTGGAAGCGGTGGCTGTATCGACGCTGTCATCCCAGCTTCGCAAACGCGGATTTGGCAACGCGTCAATAGACGGCGTACACCCGATGCGCGCAGGCCAAAAGATCGTAGGGCGGGCTCGTACTTTGCGATATGTGGCTCACCGCCCGGATCTGTTCAAACAAAAGGGAGGCGGCTACAACGCCCAAAAACGAGCAGTCGATTCTCTGTGCGAGGGTGATGTGCTCGTGATGGAAGCTCGCGGCTGTGAATTTGCGGGCACAATGGGCGATATTATTGCGCTTCGCGCACAAGCACGGGGCGCTGCAGGAATCATCACCGATGGCGCCGTGCGCGACTGGGCTGCTGTGGCAGATGTAGGGCTGCCTGTGCTTGCGAAGGCTGCGCATCCATCAGTGCTGGGGCGTGTGCATATCCCCTGGGAAGTAGATGGCACAATTTCGTGCGGAGGAGTGGCCGTGCAGCCAGGCGATGTGATCGTGGCGGATGACGACGGTGCACTCGTGATTCCGCCGTCACTCGTAGAAGAGCTTGTAGATGAGTGCGAGCGCCAAGAATCAGAAGAAGAGTTCATCGCGCAGATGGTTCAAGCAGGTGAAAAGCTCGACGGCCTCTTCCCGTTGAACGAGGAATGGCGCGAAAAGTACAACGAATGGCTCGCCCGCAAGTCCAGCGGACGCAGCGAAAACTAAGACTCAAAGAAGTACAAGAGCGAACGCCACCCACATCGGCGTTTGCCAGACGATAAGGAGACGCGATGGCAGTACAGATTCCTGAAGGAATGCCTGAGAAAATCCAGCACTTTATCGATGGTGAGTATGTTGATTCCATTTCCGGAGCCACCTTCGATGTGCTCGAACCAACCACCAATACGAGCTACATCACCGCCGCTTCCGGCGAACAAGCAGATGTAGATCGCGCTGTAGCGGCGGCGAAGAAAGCCTTTGACGACGGCCCATGGCCGAAGATGCTTCCTCGCCAGCGCGCCAAAATACTCTATCGAATTGCAGAAGAAGTTGAAGCGCTGGGCGATACATTGGCCAATATTGAATGTTTCGATACCGGCCTTCCTATCCGCCAAGCTAAAGGGCAAGCAAACCGAGCAGCCGAAAACTTCCGCTTCTTTGCCGATCTCATCGTGGCAGGCACCGACAATGCCTTCAAAATGCCTGGACGCCAACTCAACTACGTGAACCGCAAACCCTACGGTGTGGCTGGGTTGATTACCCCATGGAACACGCCGTTTATGCAAGAATCGTGGAAGCTTGGCCCAGCACTCGCCTCTGGTTGTACCGTGGTGCTCAAACCTGCAGAGTTTACGCCTGCCTCCGCGTATTTGTGGGGTGGGATTATGAAGCGCGCTGGAGTGCCAGACGGCGTGTTCAACGTCGTCAATGGCTTTGGCGCTTGCGCGGGTGACGCCCTTGTGAAGCATCCTGACGTGCCGCTCATTTCCTTTACTGGTTCTCTAGCAACCGGGAAACGAATCTACGCCAACTGCGCGGAGAATATGAAGCATATGTCGCTCGAATTGGGCGGAAAATCGCCGGCAGTTATTTTTGCAGATGCCGATTTCGAAGCGGCGCTCGATTCCACATTGTTTGGTGTGTACTCCCTCAATGGTGAGCGGTGCACGGCATCTTCGCGCCTCCTTGTAGAGCGCTCGATATACGACCGTTTCGTGCGCGAATATGCCGAGCGAACCGAGAAAGTCGTGGTGGGCGTGCCGAGCGATCCGAATACGGAAATCGCTGCACTGGTGCACCCTGATCACTATAAGAAAGTGACGAGTTATATCGAGATCGGCAAACAGGAAGCACGACTCGTGGCTGGCGGCGAGCGCCCTGAGGAATTCCCCGAAGGCAACTATATTCGGCCAACTGTATTTGCAGATGTGAAGCCTGATGCCCGTATCTTCCAAGAAGAAATCTTCGGGCCGGTAGTTGCAATCACGCCGTTCGACACCGAGGAAGAGGCTCTCGAACTGGCGAATAACTCAGTATACGGCCTGGCTTCGTATGTGTGGACGAACGATCTTAAGCGTGCGCACTTGTTCTCTCAAGGAATCGAATCAGGCATGGTGTGGATCAATTCGCACAATGTGCGCGATTTGCGCACGCCATTTGGGGGTGTGAAAGGTTCTGGCCTGGGCCACGAGGGCGGATATCGCTCACTGGATTTCTACACAATCCAACAAGCCGTACACGTCACTCTTGGTGACGTACACACCACCAGATTCGGTGCCACCGGCTATGCCGAAAATGACTTGGGTTTGGGTGGGCCCAGCGCCTGATGGCGCAACGAAAGGTGCGTGCGGCGTCTGGTACGCCAACCGCACTCTGGGAACCGCGTTGGCACGCTGAGCGCGTGGGCAGCAACCGTAGGCAATGATGCCCCAGGAGTGAGCCGCCTTGCTCCTTCGCTGCAGCTCGCGCCTCACAGTGCCAGCCCCACAGCCCATAACAACAAATAGACACAACTGAATAGGAAATAGAAAAGAAGGACCCTTCGATCAGCCAAAGGAGACTGTTATGTCGAACTACGTCCCTACTCCAACAGCGCCAGCACCTGATGTATTGCGCTGTGCATACATGGAGCTCATCGTTACCGATCTCGAAAAGTCACGCGAGTTCTATGTGGATATCCTTGGCCTCGTCGTCACCGAAGAGGACGAAAACGCCATCTATCTTCGCTCCTTCGAAGAATTCATTCACCACAATCTGGTATTGCGTAAAGGCCCAGAGGCTGCCGTGGCGGCTTTCGGATTCCGTGTACGCTCCCAGGAAGACGTAGACAAAGCCGAGGCATACTACAAGGAACTCGGGTGTGAGACCCGCCGTGGTGATTTCACCAAAGGGGTACACAATGCAGTGCGTGTAGTGGATCCACTCGGATTCCCCTATGAATTCTTCTACGAAGTAGACCATGTGGAGCGTCTCGCCTGGGCCTACGATAAGCAAGGTGCCGGTGCACTTGTACGCCTCGATCACTTCAACCAGGTGTATCCAGACGTCGTGAAGGGCACGAAGTATCTCAACGACCTCGGGTTCAAGACCACCGAATCAATTCAAGACGACGATGGCGTTATTTACGCTGCGTGGATGTGCCGCAAGCATACCGTGCACGACACGGCAATGACGGGCGGGGCAGGCCCACGTATGCACCACGTGGCTTTCTCGACCCACGAGAAGCACAATATCCTCTACATTTGCGATAAACTCGGCGCATTGCGCAAATCCGATGCGATCGAGCGCGGGCCAGGGCGCCACGGCGTCTCCAATGCGTTCTATCTCTACTTGCGCGACCCTGACGGGCACCGCGTAGAAATCTACACCCAGGATTACTACACCGGCGATCCGGATAATCCAGAGGTGGTATGGGATGTTCACGACAATCAGCGCCGCGACTTCTGGGGCCATGCAGTAGTGCCATCATGGTATACCGATGCCTCCCGCGTGCTCGATCTTGACGGTAATATACAGCCGCTTATCGAACGCGAAGAGCCAAAAGAAATCGACGTGACCATCGGTGCAGACGGTTTCTCATACACCCGCAAGGGCGATACCGAAGCTGGATTTAAGGTAGGCGGGCAGGTGTAAAGCACATGGCGAAGAAAACCATCAAAGGGCAAGGCAATACCCTGGTTCTTGACGAAAAGAAACCCGAAGATCGCCGCGTGGCGCTCGGCACCCTCGTTGGCACAGCCGTGGAGTGGTATGACTTTTTCATCTACTCCAATGCGGCAGCCATCGTGCTCGCGCCGCTCTTCTTTGAGCCATTCGTGGCGAATTCAGGAGAGCTGGCAGGCAGACTGATTTCTTTCGCTACAGTGGGTATTTCCTTCTTCTTCCGGCCTCTTGGCGCGGCAGTTGCGGGGCATTATGGCGACAAACTTGGCCGCAAAGCGATGCTTGTGTTGACGCTTGTGCTCATGGGCGGCGCAACATTCTTTATCGGAGTGTTGCCCACCTATCACTCAATCGGAATGGCAGCTCCGCTGCTCCTTATCGTGCTTCGCATCCTCCAAGGATTCGCGGCAGGTGGAGAGTGGGGCGGCGCGGCACTGATGGCAGTGGAGCACGCCCCAGCGAAGAAGCGCGGGCTCTTTGGTGGTTTTCCTCAGCTCGGGGTTCCGCTCGGCATGCTCGGTGCAACGCTTGTGCTATCGGTGATCTCTACCCTCACCACAGATGCGCAGTTCCTCTCATGGGGTTGGCGAATACCATTCCTATTCTCGGCCGTGCTGATCGTGATCGGAATGGCTATCCGCCTAGGAGTATCTGAATCTCCAGTGATGGAAGAGCTCGCCCAAGCTGATGAACAAGCTGAGCAGGTGCGCTTGCCGATTGTGGATATGTTCCGCACGTCATGGAAGCCACTCATTCAAGGGATGCTGATCTTTGCAGGCAACGGCGTAGCAGGCTACATGATTGCCGGTGGGTTCATATTGTCGTACACCACCAACAATCTGGCGCTCGATCGAGATATGATCCTTCACTTCATTTCGATTACGTCGGTGGTGTGGATGGGCACGACCATGCTCTCTGCATGGCTCTCGGATAAGATCAACCGCAAACGTACCTACATGATCGGCTTCGCCGTGCAGCTTGTGTGGGTGTGGGTGTTGTTCCAGTTCCTCGATACACAGAACTATGCTCTCATTTTGGTCGGCATGATTGTGTGGGCGATTCCAATCGGTTTCACCTACGGCCCGCAGGCAGCGCTTTTCGCTGAGATGTTCCCGGCGAAAATACGCTACTCGGGCGCTGGGCTCGCCAATGCGTTTGGTGCGATCCTTGGCGGGGCCTTCGCCCCGCTGGTGGGTACCTACGTGACGGACAAGTTCGGCACCGTGATGGCGGTTGCGGTATATATCTTCATCGTGACGGTGATCGCCGTGATCGCGATACTCTCGGTGAAGGACCGCACGGGAGCCGATATCAGCCACAAAGCAGATGAGCGAATAAATGCACAGATCGCGGAAGTTGCCAAGCGCACGCGCGCGCCTGAGGCTACCTTCGAGCGTGGCGCAGGTTTCTAAGCTGTGTAGTTGGCGACCACGTGATGTACTCGCTAGATGATGTGCTCGTTACATGTTGCTCTCGCCTGGCGGTGTTATCGCTAGACTATGAGCGGGACAGGTGTAATACCGAACGTACATGAAGGAATGAATCGATGGCTAAGCGTAAGCAATCCACAACGGAGCTTGTATATAACCAAATCCGTGAACACATTATGGATGGCCGATTCACTCCGGGCTACCGTCTCGTGCTTTCTACGCTCGCCGATGAGTACGACGTCTCGACGGTGCCTGTACGCGAAGCTATACGCCAACTCGAAGCTCAAGGGCTCGTGGAATACCACCATAATATCGGTGCGATGGTAACGCAGATCAACACTGAGGATTACGCAGATTCAATGACGGCCTTGGCCTATCTCGAAGGAGCTGCAACAATGCTTGCGGCTGAGCATATTACGCCGGACGTCATGGCGCAGTGCGTGGAACTCAATGGCGAAATGCACAATGTAACGCGAGCATCTCATTTTGACCCAATCGAATATCGGCGCCTCAATACTGAGTTTCATCGGGCTTTGTGTGCGCCGTGCCCTAATCGCCGAGTCTTGGCTCTGATGGCGATTGAAACAGACCGTGTGGAGATGATCCGCAGGTCGTCATTTAAGTTCAATGCAGAGCGATCTGTTCACTCAGTCGAGCAACACGATCATCTGCTCTCGCTTATCCGCGATGGTGCGGACGGGCGTGTAATTGAGCTGTGCGCGCGAGAGCACAAACTCGACGCGTTACGCCGAACTCTCAAATCGGCATAGCACCGCCTATGCCGTGTCGCGTGAGCTGACGCCAGCGCTTTCGCCTCAGGCGAGTGCAACGAGGTTAGTGCGGCTCACGCGCATCGGCGGCACAATTACACGCCTGGAGCGGACTATCCGATAGTTTGCTCTTTCAACGACGAAAGGCGTGAAAACACATGCAATTTCATCACTATGGCTATATCTCTGGAGACCCACGAATTCGCCTCGCTGACGAAAAGTGCGCCGATCGTGATCCAAACCTCCCACAGGTTATGGATGTGCTGATCGTTGGTGCAGGACCGGCAGGTATGATCGCTGCAGCGCAGCTTTCGGCATTCCCCGAAATTGAGGCCCGCATTATCGAATCGCGCCCAGGGCGCCTGCCGCTCGGGCATGCCGATGGCATCCAGCCGCGTTCGGTAGAAACATTCCAGGCATTCGGATTCGCCCAAGAGGTGATCGAAGAGGGATATCACATCAATGAGACGGCGTTTTGGAAGCCAGATCCGAGCAACCCCGATCACATCAAGCGCGTAGCGTGGACGGAAGACGACCCAGCTGGCATTTCGGAATTCCCTCACCTTATCTTCAACCAGGCACGTGTGCTCGACTACTTCCGCCGCTTTATGGAGCGCTCACGCTCCAGAATGCCCGTCAACTTCGGTTGGCAGTTCGAAAGCCTCGAGATTGAAGACGGCGAAGAGTATCCCGTCGTCTGCCATCTCACCTCAACCCGCGAAGAAACCTTCGGTGAAAAGAAGACCGTGCGTGCCAAGTATGTGCTTGGTGCAGACGGCGCTACCTCGCGTGTGCGCTCAGCCATCGGAGCGAAGAATTCCAAAGTGATTTCGAATCACGCAGGGGGCGTGGCAGACGTGCTCGTGGATACCGATTTCCCAGATGCCATGACGAAATCGATCATTCACTCCACTCATGGCTCGATACTTCATATTCCACGCGAGGGCGGATATCTCTTCCGCACGTATGTGGATCTTGGGGATCTCGATGAAAACGATGCACACCAGATCCGCAACACTCCACTCGATGAAATCATCGCCAAAGGCAATGAGATTCTCTCTCCCTATCATATGGACGTGAAAGAGGTAGCGTGGTGGTCCGTCTACGAAGTAGGGCATCGCGTCACTGAACGTTTCGATGACGTGCTCCCAGAAGAGCGAGGCTCAAAGGATCCACGCGTCTTCATTGCTGGAGATGCGTGCCATACCCACTCTGCTAAGGCGGGGCAGGGCATGAACGTATCGATGCAAGACGGCTGGAACCTCGCGTGGAAGCTTGCACAAGTGCTACGCGGCTATTCATCGCCGTCACTACTCGCCACCTACAACACAGAACGCCAACCTGTGGCTCAAGACCTTATCGACTTCGACCTTGAGTGGTCTGGGCGCATGGCGGCCTCCGATGAAGGCGATGAGTCTATTGAGGATTTCTACGTGCGCACATGGGAATTCCCCTCAGGTTTCCGCACAGAGTACAAGCCAGGATTACTCGTAGCGCATGATGCGAAGCAGGAGTTGGCTACTGGATATACTCTTGGCAAGAGGTTTAAGTCGTATCGCGTGGCGCGCCGCAGCGATGGCAACGACCTCCACCTCGGGCATCTCCATGAGGCCGACGGGCGCTGGCGCATATATGTATTTGCTGATTCCGCTCCTGCTAGCGCACCCGAATCCAAGCTGCGCACATTCGCGAAGTGGCTCGCACAGGATGAGGCCTCGCCAGTGGTTCGCCACACGAAGCCTGGAGACGACGTGAATTCAGTGTTCGACGTGAAGGTGATCTACCAGCAAGGGCACCATGAGTTTGAGCTGTTAGACGCGCCAGAGATTTTCCGCCCACGCGTAGGGCCGCTCCAACTCGAAGATAAGAATCAGATCTTTGGCATTATTGATATTGAAGGTGTTGCAGAAAAGCGCGATTCGCTCTATCCGCTTACCCGCAATATGTTTGCTAAGGAAGATATTTTCGAAGCTCGTGGAATCTCGCGCGATGGTGCAGTGATTGTGGTGCGCCCAGATATGTATGTGGCACACATTTGCGGGCTTGAGGATACGGAGTCACTATCGGCGTTCTTTGAGCCGATCTTCGATCTGAGCAAATAGAAGCGAGGAGCGCCTGCGTGCATTGAGAGGAATAAGCTGCACATTACGGCACGAGCCGCACACTGCGCGGGCGTGAATTGCTTACCAACAGGCCATGAAGATCACGATAGCCATAAGGAAAGAGACGTTATGCTACCACATGAAGAAATAGAGAAGATCGCTTGTGAACTTGCGAAGGCAGGTGAGACGGGTGAACTGATCCAACGCATCACGTCTCGCTACCCAGACGCTACTGTGGAGGATTCCTACGCCATTCAAGGGGTATGGCGTGATCAACAGTTGGCGTCTGGGCGGCGCCTTGTGGGCCGCAAAATTGGACTCACCTCCAAAGCGATGCAGGCGGCTACCGGCATCACTGAGCCCGACTACGGGGTGATGTTTGACGACACCGTGTACGAAAACGGTTCGGTGATTGAGTTCGATAAGTTCCTTAATGTACGTATCGAAGTAGAGCTTGCATTCGTGCTCAAAGAGCCACTAGAAGGGCCGAACTGTACGATCTTCGATGTATTGCGTGCAACCGAGTATGTGACTCCAGCACTCGAGGTGCTCAACTCACATATTGAACTCGGAGGGCGCACCATTGTAGACACGATTTCGGATAACGCTGCGTACGGGGCAATGGTGCTTGGTGGGCGCCCGGTTGCGCCAGACGCGGTGGATTTGCGATGGGTGAGTGCGTGCTTATACAAGAACGAAACGATTGAAGAAACCGGAGTCGCAGCAGGCGTGCTCAACCATCCGGCCACTGGCGTGGCCTGGCTGGCGAATAAGTTTCACCAGCATGGAGCGCGCCTTGAGGCAGGTGAAATTATCCTTGCTGGATCGTTTACTCGCCCGATGTGGGTGGATCGGGGCGATTCCGTATTCTGTGACTATGGCGAACTCGGGGTGATCTCATGCCGATTCCTCTAAATCTGCCACCAACTTTTGCACGCGTGCTTGATACGCGTGCCGAGCAAACCCTAGGGCAGAGTGAAACGAAAAGTGGCACGCCAAAGAGCCTTATCGGCATGTGGGTAAGCTCTGGCTCGCCCGTCAATGCCGAAATATGTGCAGGTTCGGGCGTGGAGTGGTTGTTGATAGACGGCGAACACTCGCCGCTCTCTCTCGAATCGATTCAGCTACAACTACAAGCGGTTGCGGCGTATCCTGTGACGCCTGTGGTGCGTGTGCCGGAAAACTCGCAGGTATTGATTAAGCAGTATCTTGATCTTGGCGCACAAAACCTCCTCGTACCTATGGTGAATACGCCTGAAGACGCCGAAGCGGCAGTGTGCGCTGTGCGCTACCCGCCTCAAGGCGTACGTGGTGTAGGATCGGCTCTTTCACGCGGTGGGCGTTGGGGGAGGATTGCGCAATACCTCAAGGATGCAAACGAGGAGTATGTATCTCTTACGGTGCAAATTGAGTCCGTCGAGGCTGTAGAAAACGCCGAACAGATCGCGGCGACTGACGGCGTAGATACAGTCTTTATCGGCCCATCAGATCTCGCGGCAACGATGGGTTTTATTGGGCAGCAAGACCATCCACAGGTAGTTGAGGCCATTCATTCGGCCATTGCTGCTGTACGCCGTGCAGGCAAGCCCGTAGGGATAAACGCCTTTGATCCAAATCTCGCACAAAGCTATATCGATGGCGGGATTGATTTCATACTCGTTGGTGCAGATGTGTCGCTACTTGCGCGTGGCAGTGAGAATCTAGCGGCACGCTATTTGGGTTAGGGCGTTGATTTACGGTGAGTTGTGTGAAGCGGCGCTCAGTTATGATGATTATTGTGTTGAGCGCTGGCGTTTTGCAATGCCGCGAGGCTGATCGTGTGGAAGCAGTAGCGCGCCGGCAAGCATGAATACTGTGCCGATCGCCACCGCAATAAACACAGCTTGCGTCGCAGGCACAATGCTTTCGGGCGTGGGCGTGCCGCCGTGGCGGGCGAGCACGGCGTTGGAGATTGCGCCGAATACGGCCACGCCGATAGCGCTACCTGCTGAACGCATAAAGGTGTTGATCGCCGTCACTTGGCCGCGTTGTTCCCAGCCCACAGAGTTTTGCGCCAGGATTGTAGAAGGCGCGGTAGAAAAACCGAGCCCGAGCCCGATCACGAAGACGATGGCTGCAAGCGCCCACGCGCTTGGCCACTTCGCAGTTACTGCAAGCAATACGGCGCCGATCAGAGCGATCGTTGCGCCCGTGCGGATCGTCACCCAGAATCCTGCGCGCAGATAAAACTGCGCAGAATTGCCGCCGGCGAGAGGCCAGCCCAGCGTCATAGCTGCAACGGCAAGCCCTGCAATAATCGGGGTGACGCCTGCCGCCGTCTGCAAATACGTCGGTGCGAAGCTCGTAACTCCCACTGTGAGGCCGCCGATTGCCATCATGGTAATAGATGTGGCGATGATGAGACGCCGAGTTAAGAGTGAGAACTCGATGATTGGCTCGGTGGCTCGAGGTTCGATAAACCCGAGCAGTGCCAGAGCAATCACGCCTGATGTAAAGAGTGCGAATGTTTGCCATGAAAGCCACGGCCAACCATTTCCTCCTTCGAGCAGACCGAGGATGAGGGCACTGAGCCCGAAGGTGAGCACGGCTCCTCCGATGTAATCTACTTTATGAACCGTGCGTTCACCGGCGTCTCGATATTTCCTGATGACGAGCACTCCTGCCAAGAGGCTAAGAGGGATATTGATGAAGAAGATCCAGCGCCACGCCCCGATTTGCGCAAAGAAGCCGCCGAGTGTGGGGCCTACTACCGACGAAATCGCCCACACCGATGCCATGTATCCTTGAGCCTTACCGCGTTGCTCAAGAGTATAGATATCGCCGAGGATCGTCATTGCCATCGGGCCTACGGCTCCTGCGCCAATGCCTTGCAGTGCGCGAGCGATGATGAGGACGGTCATATTTGGGGAGAATCCTGCCAAAAGGGAGGCCGCCATAAAGACGCCGATGCCGAAGAGGAGTACGGGTTTACGCCCGTATGTATCGGCAAGTTTGCCATACACAGGCACGGTGACCGCCTGCGTAAGCAGGTATATTGAGAACAGCCATGGGAAGCGGGTGTAATCGCCGAGATCATCAACCACCGAGGGCACTGCTGTGGCGAGAATCGTCTGATCCATTGCGATAAGAGCGTTTGCGAGCATCAATCCGAAAAGAATCGTGCGCCGCTTGTCATGTATCGGGGACCATCCCCTAATATCTTCCTCGCTCACTGATGTGCTCCGTACTGTGTTGAGATGGTATTGGTTGAGATGTATTAGTAATTGATGCCTATAGGTATCCCTAGAGATATGATAGGCGCATGAAGATAGCACGACTTTCACTTCCGCAAGGCCCTCGATTCGCCACTTTCGATGAGGAAACGGGCACCTACCATGTTCTTGCTGGCGATCCGATGTATTCAGGTTTTGAATACTCTGGCCAAGTGCTCCATCCACGAGATGTAAAACTTGTGGCGCCGATGATCCCACGCTCGAAAGTTGTAGGTTTTGGCGGAATTATAGATGAAGGCGTGAACTCAGTCGATCAGCTGTTTACCTTTATCAAACCGAATACCGCCGTCACAGGCCCTGGGGCATCAATCGTTACCCCGCCGTCTTCTACCGACGTGCGAGTAGAAGCAGAGCTAGCCGTCGTCATATCGCGTATGGCTAAGGATGTGCCCGTGGAGCGCGCCCACGAAGTTGTATTTGGCTACACCGTGGCAAATGACGTCACGGACGTGCATGGCCAAAGTATCGGCCGCCATATTGCGCAGACCAAAGGGTTCGACACGTCGTGCCCGCTCGGCCCCATGATCAACACAGAGGTGGATCCTGAGGGCGCTCGCGTCCGTTTGATGATAGACGGCGATGTGGTAACGGATCACGCATTGGGAGAGTCGCATTTCAGCCCGCTTGAGTTGGTGGCCTATGCGTCGAGCATGTTCACGCTTCTGCCTGGTGACGTCATAATTTGTGGCGCTTTTGAGCCGGGTGTGCAGGTGCAGCCCGGCCAAGAAGCATCATGTGAGATCACGGGTATCGGAGTGCTCGATAACCCTGTGCTTGCAGGCTAAAGCAGCCTTAAAGATGCTCTTGCACGTACATAATATCTGCAGGGCCAGCGGGGCGATGATCCCCATCCCACTTGTGCTTTTGGATGTAGGTGCGGATGTATGGGCACGCTGCAACCACCTTCTTACCCTCTTTGGCTGTGGCTGCCAGAGCTTCGCTCGCAAGTATGCTCGCTAGACCGTAACCCTGGTATTTCTCAGCAGTTTCAGTGTGGAAGAAGATGCGCTCGTTGGCGTCGTTATCCATATATGCTGCGAATCCGCCCACTTCGTTTGATTCGTCGAACACAATCACAAACTGGTGGATATTCCCTTTGCCTTGGTTGAGCACGGAAACCTTATTGCCCTTTTTATCAGTCAAGTCTGCCATTGAGACGCTCGCTTTCTTCGTGTCGTGTATATAGTTTGGGTTACTCCAATTGAATGTGACGGCGGTGGAGAAAAGTCCACAAATAGCTGTCAGCGAACGGCGCCACGAATGAGGGAGCTGTGTGATAGTGGCGTGTGCGTCACCGATACCGGGTGCACGTGAATGGCGGCCACTCTACAAGAGGGGGGGCGAATCGTAGACATCGTGGAAGAGTGTGGGCGAACCGTGGGCGTTCGGGTAGAGCGCAAGTTGCATTGGTTGTCTCGTAGCTAGGCCTTCGGTTGGTCTATTCGCATTTCAGGGCGCGCCACAGGGCTTGGATTCGCGCGAGTCTTGATCTTGGCGTTGGGAAGGTGCGGGGCTGGAAGCCAGCTCGGCCCATCTTGATGATGCCCAACATAGCCTTCAACATGCCCAAAGCGTTCGCTGCGTGCTTGCCACTCTTCACGAGCTTCCACTATTTCGTCGTGCGTACGGCCAACGAAGTTCCACCACATCACAATCGGCTCGGTAAAAGGTTCACCGCCGATGAGAACGGTGCGCGCTTCGCTATCCCCTATATTTGTGATGGTGAGCGTCGTCTCTCCTATACCGGTATAGGCCAGTTCGCTGCGCTGCACAGTGACGCCTTCGAGCTCCACAGAGCCAGCATCGAGGAGGAGGCCGTGCTCAAAATCGGGGTTTACTGAGAATGTTACTTCTTTGCCGGCTTCGATGCGGATCTCGGCTCCAACGAGCGGGGTAAAGGATGAAATAGGTGAGGTCTGGCCAAAGAGGGAGCCCATGAATACGAGGGCTTGGCCGCCGTCAAAGTGATAGGGCTTGGGCTTGTAGTTTTCGAAGCGCCGCTCCATATTGCGTGCTGAGTTAGGCAGTGCCACCCACAGCTGCACACCGTTAAGCGATGTTGTGTCCTGTGTGGAAGTTTCCGAATGGCAGATGCCGTGGCCGGCCGTCATGAAGTTTGCCTCGCCAGGTTTCACTACCGCATGGTATCCAGCAGCGTCATGGTGCATGATTGCGCCTTCAAAAAGCCACGACACCGTCTGCAGCCCCATATGGGGATGTGGCGCTACATCCATTCCTCCCGTTGTGGAGACGTCGTCTGGGCCGTAATGATCGCAAAAGCACCACGCGCCAATCAGTGAGCGCTGGCGCTGGGGAAGGGTACGTTTCACCGTCATTGCCCGCGGGCCGCCTAGAGGAACGTCGCGTGAGGTGATGATTTCAACTCTTGCTCCACTGGCACAGTGTGGGGCAGCCGGCTCTACAACGTGTTCTGTGGGGGCGGCATTCATATCAGACATATTCGTCTCCTTATGTATGCGAGGCGATAGTGCGCAATACGCAGTGATGGAATCAGTATAGTACCGCCGTAATCCTAGTGCGCGGTGAAGAATTGTGGACGTGGTGAGATTGCGGCGGCGCGAGATTCTGCATGGCCATGTATGAATCTCCCGTAAGCTACGCGTGACTTTCTCGCGTGAGGTAGTTCATGTAAGCAATACACACATGCTATTGACTCGATATTCATAATCGAGAATAATTATGCACGTTACATGAGCGTCTATTGGCGAGCGATATGCTCGCGTTTCGGCGTTCGCGCTGCCGGCTGCGAGGTGCTGGGAGGTAGTGAGCTGCACATACGCAGCTGGCTTCACGTACACACAGCTAGCTGCACAATTAATACAGATCCGCGAACGCGCGGCTAGGTGCGCACAGGAGGGAGGGCAGTATGGCAGAAAGCAACCATGCGTATGCCCATGCCCGCGAACGCTCCTGCGCAATGCCTGAGCCCGCCCTTGATCGCGGCGCATCTCGGTTCGTTTCGAGACGCTGGGCGTCGAGCGAAACGTTCAGCCTCGACGTCTTTGCCCGCAACAAATATGACGACGTTATCGATCTTTCCATTGGCGACGCCGACTTCACCACCGATCAGGCCATTATCGATGCTGCCTTCGCTGATGCCTCTGCAGGGCATACACATTATGGAGCACCCAGCGGCGACCCTGAACTCGTTACCGCTATCGAGCACTACTGGCATGAAGATTTCGGCATAGACGTGCCTGCGAGCGATATACTCGTGACGGCTTCGAGCGCCATGGGTATGGCTCAGACCCTGCTGGCGATTGTGGATCCGGGAGACGAAGTGATCGTCTTTTCGCCACACTTCCCCGTGTATGCAATCCAGATTCGCGCCGCCGGAGGGGTAGTGGTAGACGTGCCGTTGCGTGAGAGTGATGGTTTTGCCATTAATGAGGCGCAGCTAGCGGGCGCGATCACGGATCGCACAAAAGCGATCATCTTCAACAACCCAACGAACCCCACCGGCGTCACTCATAAGATGGCGAGCTACGAGGCCATAGCGAATGTGGCACGCGCGCACGACCTCCTTGTGATTGCAGATGAAATCTACACAGACTACATCTTCGACGGTGCTGAACCATTTGTGCCGATGAGGGCTCTGGAGGGCATGGCGGAGCGCACGATCACTCTCAACTCCTTTTCAAAGAACTATATGATGGCCGGATGGAGAATCGGCTACGTGGTGGCAGATTCGCAACTCGCTGAAGCGATCGGCGCAGTGGGCGACGCATTCGTCTATACCGCTCCGTCCGTGTCGCAGCGCGCGGCGATTGCCGCTATCGAGCATCGCCACGAGATTCGCTCACGCTATATACGTCAATTCGGCAAGCGGCTCGACTACGTTGCGCGGAGGTTGCAAAGCATTGCGTGGATGGATCTGGTGGTGCCCCACGGCACTTTCTATCTTTTCCCAAGCATAAAACGAACAGGCCTTACCGGCCGAGAGTTCGTGAACTATGCCCTTGATGAAGCGCATGTGCTCGTGGCTGCCGGTGAACAATTCGGCACATCGGGAGCAGGGCATGTACGAATCGCTTGCACGGTGCCCGAAGCGCAACTAAAGGAGGCATGCGACCGTTTGGAACGTCTCCACATCTGAATTGCATATACACAATACTGAGATATATACACCATTAACGCAGTACCCACAGAAGGATGAACAATGAAGAAAACAGCTATCAAAATGATTACAGCCGCATTCGCCTCGCTCGCACTCCTTGGAGCGTGTGGATCAGGTGGAAGTGCCGCTAGTTCTGGCAGTGATGGAGCCGGCGCATCCACCTCTGATGTGCTGGCGAAAATCAAGGATGCGGGCGAACTGAAGGTAGGCACTGAGGCTCAGTATGCGCCCTATGAATTCAAGGATGCGCAAGCCAACTTTGCAGGCGCGGATATCGCACTGGCTCAGCAGATCGCAGACGATCTTGGTGTGAAGCTCACTGTTACTGATATGAAATTCGACGGCATCATTCCGGCGGTGCAATCCGGGCAAGTAGATCTTGGCATTGCGGCATTTTCTAATACGGCTGAGCGTGCGAAGGTGATTGACTTCTCTGATATCTACGAAAAGAGCGAGCAGATGCTGGTGGTGGCCGCTGAAAACGCGGGCAAGTACACCTCGGTTGAGTCGCTTGCAGGGCAGAAAGTAGGGGCGCAGAAAGGCACGATTCAGTCGGATCTTGTGCGCAGTGAGCTCACCGACTCCGAGCTTTTCGAGCTCGACAAGTATCCTGCCCTTGCCCTTGAAATCAAGAACGGCAATATCGCTGGCCTTGTAGCAGATGCGGCAGTAGGCCAAGGTTTGATCGACACCTCCAACGGTGCACTCGCTGCGGCGGATTTCTCTTTCACTGGCGAAAATGCGAATGTAGGTAAAGCGGTGGTACTCGCCAAAGGAAACGATGCACTCAAGGCGGAAGTGAACAAAACCATCAAGAAGATGATGGACGACGGCTCCTACCAGAAGGCCTACGATGAGGCCGTTGCTCTAGCTCAAACGCTCGGCCTTGAGGTGGGAGAGTAGTAACGCCTTCGGCTCACAGCGAATCGATGTTGGCTGAAGCTTGGAATGAAGCAACGAGAGGGCAGCGATGGGATTCTTTACTGCAATCGGCGAACTGATAGTACGCTACTGGCCATTTTTTCTTGACGGCGTACGAGCCACGCTGATTATCGCGCTGTTTTCGGTGATTCTCGGCTTCGTTATGGGTACCGTACTCACCCTGATGCGGATGTCGAAATGGAAAATACTCAAGTGGCCTGCAACGGCTTTTGTAGAGTTTTTCCGAGGCACACCGCTTTTGGTGCAGTTGATGTTTATCTTTTACGGGTTACCTATGGTTGGCGTGCAGTTCCCCGATATTGCCTTCATTCCGGATTTTTCACGCTTCGCCGCTGGCATCGTAGCGATGAGCCTCAACTCCGCAGCGTACGTATCTGAGATTATGCGCGCTGGCATCCAGGCCGTGGAGTCCGGCCAAATGGAAGCCGCGCGCTCGATCGGCCTCACCCATGCGCAGGCAATGAAGATCGTGGTGTTGCCACAGGCTGTGCGTAATATCCTCCCGGCCCTGGGTAACGAGTTCGTGACCGTGATAAAGGAATCGTCGATCGTATCGGTCATCGGTATTGGTGATCTGATGTTCCGCACGAATGACGTCATCGCCGTCACTTATCAATCACTGCCCGCACTCGCGATTGCGTTGATTATCTACTTCATTCTCACCTTCGTATTTGGCAGGCTCGTGAACTTCATGGAAAGGAAGCTCAAGTATGAGTCAAAAGAATCCTGACGTATTTCTTGATGTGCGCGATCTGAAAAAATCGTATGGAAAAACCGAAGTTCTCAAAGGGATCAGCGCCCAGTTTTACCGTGGTGACGTCGTTTCGATTATCGGCCCGTCGGGCGGCGGGAAATCGACGTTCTTACGCTGCCTGAACCTCTTAGAGGAGCCATCCTCGGGGCATGTATATTTTGATGGCGAGGATCTACTCGGCAAAGGAGTGGACGTCAACAAAAAACGCCAGAAAATCGGCATGGTTTTCCAGCAGTTCAACCTGTTCAACAATATGAACGTGTTGCGCAACCTCACGATGGCTCCCACCACGATCAAAAAAATGCCTGCCGAGCAAGCCGAACAGATGGCTCTGGAACTGCTCGATCGGGTGGGATTACGCAGTCGCGTGAGCGCCTATCCCCATCAGCTCTCAGGCGGTCAGAAGCAGCGTATCGCGATTGTGCGTACCCTTATGATGGAGCCGGAGGTCATTCTCTTTGATGAGCCCACATCTGCGCTCGATCCTGAGATGATCGGGGAAGTGCTCGGCGTGATGCAAGGCCTTGCAGAAGACGGCATGACGATGATCGTCGTCACTCATGAAATGCGTTTTGCACGCGAAGTATCGGATCGGACTATATTCTTAGATAGTGGGCTGATTGGCGAGGATAAGCCTTCGCGCGAGCTCTTCGACAACCCCCAAAGCCCCCGCCTGATTAGCTTCCTTGAGAAAGTGCTCTAATTGACAGTCTTCTTCGTGCTCATCGGAATAGTCCTTGCTACCGTCGCAATGGTTGTGATCGGTGAGAAAACGGGGCTGCCATGGCCGGCGCTTCTCACGGTTCTCGTGATGGGCGTGGTGTTCATCCCAGGGATGCCGAGCATCGAAATTCCGGCGGATTATATATTGCCGCTGTTCTTGCCGCCGCTGTTGTGGTCACTCGCATGGCAGACGTCGTGGGGCGTGATACGCGATCAGTGGATCACGATACTTGTGCTTTCGGTACTGCTCGTTATTGCCACTGCCCTTGGGGTGGGTGCGGCTGCGTACTTCTTGATGCCCTCGTTTGGGGTGTTGGCAGCCATCGTGATAGGTGCTGCCGTTGCCCCTCCAGATCCAGTGGCGGTGGAGGCCGTATCGGATAGTGCGGGGATCCCGAAGCGTATTATGCGTGCGCTCCAAACCGAAGGCTTGTTCAATGACGCCGCATCAATTGTGGTGTTTCACCTCGCCCTCACTGCTCTTCTTCAACGTGATGAGCTCAGGATAGGGGTCGTGCTGGCCGATTTCGTCTATTCGGCAGTGGTTGCCGTGGTGGTCGGTTTGGGAATAGGGTATGCCACGGTGTTCGTACTGGAGCGTATCGATAACACCACCGCGCGGCGTGTGTTGAACTGGGTGGTACCTTTCGCGGCCTACGTATTGGCTGAAGAGCTCGGTGCATCTGGCGTGATCGCCGTGGTGGTGGCTGCTATTCAAACAAATTCGAGAGCTTCGTTTGAGGCCGAGGATCGCCTTTCCGGCCAGTTCTTCTGGGCAACTGTAGACATGCTCTTTACGGGCATTGCTTTCGGTTTGATCGGACTAACGCTCAACACCGCAGTGTACGAAGCTGGAATGATGCTCTGGCACGCTGTGGGCGTGGGAGTGATTTTGGCGCTTGTGGCACTCGTGATCCGCTTCGTGTTCATGTACGGTTTTTATCGCCTCAACAAGCACAGGGGCAAGTACTACGCAGCTCCAATGACGGCGCGTGAAGTTCTACTGATGACGTGGTCTGGTATGCGCGGTCTCGTTACGCTCGCCTTAGTGTTATCCATACCTGCGGCCGTATTTCCTGCACACAATGAACTTGCCATTATTGCCATTGTTGTACTCGTGATGACGATGGTTGTGCCAGGGCTCTTGTTGCCGGAGCTCGTGAAATGGCTGAAGGTGGGTACCGGATCGAGCGCTCGCGCTGATGAGATGCGCAACCTTGTAGGGCTCAAAGCCCGCGAGGCGGCGCTCGGCGTTCTGCGTGACTATCGCGATGTGCTCGATCCCGAGACGGTATCGGTCTTGCAATACTGGTTCGATACGCGTCTATTGAGTTCCGTGGAGTTGAATCTTGATGCGACGTCGAAACGAGAGCATATTTCCGATGAAATGGTGCTAGCCCACAATGTTCGGCGCAAAGCAATTCGAGCTGCCCAAGATGAGCTCATCCAGCTACGCAATAGGCGTGGGGTGAGTCCGAATATTGTAGATGAAGTGCTCTCCGAAGTGGATCAGCTCGCTGTAATCTCCGAGCGTTTGTCTCACCACCAGCACCACTGACGTGCCCAAGCATGGCAATGCCCGTATGTATGTACACTTGGGCACATACATACGGGCATTGCGTCAATCAGTGAATGGAATCAATGATCTCGTTGAGCGTGGCGCTCGGGCGCATCACGGCCGCCGTCTTCTGCGGATCTGGGCGATAGTAGCCACCGATATCGGCAGGTTTGCCCTGTACGGCGATCAGCTCTTTCTCAATCACGTCTGCCTGGGTCGTAAGCTTTTCGGCAATCGGAGCGAATGCAGCTGCAAGTTCTGGATCAGTGCTTTGCTTGGCGAGTTCGTCCGCCCACCAGATAGCAATCCATGCGTGGGACCCGCGATTGTCGATCGAGCCGAGTTTGCGCTGCGGGCTCTTGTTCTCGTTCAAGAGACGCTCGGTTGCTGCGTCAAGAGCATCGGCAAGCACGCTCGCGCGTGGATTTGAGTCGAAGGCGGCAAGTTGGCGCAAGCTCTCAGCTAAGGCGAGGAATTCACCGAGGGAATCCCAGCGCAGATAGTTCTCTTCGAGCAACTGCTGCACATGCTTGGGGGCTGAACCGCCAGCACCCGTTTCGAATAAGCCGCCACCAGCCATCAGGGGCACGATCGAAAGCATCTTAGCTGAGGTGCCGAGCTCCATAATGGGGAAGAGATCGGTAAGGTAATCGCGCAATACATTGCCCGTTACCGAAATAGTATCTTCACCTTTGCGTGCGCGATCCACTGAGAACTGCGTAGCGTCACGCGGGCTCATAATGCGAATATCAAGGCCGTCGGTGTTTTCTTCGCCAAGGTAGCGTTCCACTTTGCTCTTCACGGCGCGATCATGGGAACGCTCAGGGTCAAGCCAGAACACGGCAGGCATGCCCGAAAGGCGTGCACGGCGCACGGCGAGCTGCACCCAATCCTTAATTGGGGCATCCTTAGCCTGCGTACCGCGCACAATATCGCCCTTTGCTACAGGCAACTCGAGGAGCACGCTACCGTCACTGAGGCGAACCTGTACCGATCCGTCGTCTGCAATCTCGAAAGTCTTATCGTGCGAGCCGTATTCTTCGGCCTTCTGCGCCATCAATCCAACATTTGGCACGGTACCCATCGTGGTTGGATCGAACGCTCCGTGAGCCTTGCAATCTTCAATCACAACGTCGTACACGCCGGCGTACGAACTATCGGGGATAACCGCCAAAGTATCAGCAGGATTGCCATCGGCCCCCCACATTTGGCCAGAGTTGCGAATCATTGCAGGCATTGATGCGTCAATGATGACGTCCGACGGCACGTGCAGATTTGTAATGCCTTTATCAGAATTCACCATGGCGAGGCGTGGGCCAGAGGCAAGTTCGGCATCGAATGAGGCTTTGATCTCGTTGCCGTTCGGGAGGGCATTCAGACCGGCGAGGATGGATCCAAGGCCATTATTGGCACTCAAGCCTGCAGCCTCGAGATCGGAACCATAGGTGGCAAAAGTATCGGCAAAGAAAGCTTTTACTACATGGCCGAAGATAATAGGATCAGACACTTTCATCATCGTGGCTTTGAGGTGCGCGGAAAAGAGCAGTCCATCGCGTTTTGCTGCATCAACCTGCTCTGCCAGGAAGGAATCGAGTGCCGCAGCTTCAAGTTTGGTGAGGTCTATGATTTCGCCCTCGAGCACCGGAAGTTGTGCTTTGAGAGTGGTTTCGGTGCCGTCATGGGCGATATGTACGAAATCAAGAGAGTCGTCCGCTTCGATGACGGCTGTACGCTCATTTGCGCGGAAATCCCCCGATTGCATTGTGGCAACCCGCGTAGCTGAATCCTTACTCCACTGGCCCATTTTGTGGGGATGAGCCTTGGCATAATTCTTGACGGCGAGCGGTGCCCTGCGATCAGAGTTCCCCTCTCGCAGTACAGGATTCACAGCTGAACCCTTCACCGCATCGTAACGGGCGCGAATATCCTTCTCCTCGTCAGTATGAGGATCTTCGGGGTAATCAGGAAGCTCGAAACCGAGGGCTTGAAGTTCCTTAATCGCTGCCACGAGTTGTGGAATTGACGCAGAAATATTGGGAAGCTTAATGATATTGGCTTCTGGCTTTTTCGCGAGTTCGCCGAGTTCGGCGAGTGCATCTGGTTCGCGCTGCCCCTCGGGAAGTATATCTGCAAATGCTGCCACGATACGCCCAGCAAGGGAAATATCGCGCAGTTCGACGTCGATACCAGCGGTGGAGCTAAATGCCTGGAGGATGGGGAGGAAAGATGCTGTGGCGAGCATAGGCGCTTCATCAGTATAGGTATAGATAATACGTGCCATCGATACACTTCCTTGGGATTCGGTACAGTACTACATCTCCAAGCCTAATGCACGACGTGGGCAAAATGAGAGCCAAAAACAAAAGTGTCTTTACGTCGAGAGAAATATGTGCGCGCAGTGGTGTGCGTTCCCTCATGCATCGCCCACAGCCAACATCCTCGCTGCTATGTGAGATACCTTAAGAACCCTTACAAACCACCGTTATCGCTTGGGATTGAAGCTAAGAGCCTCGCTACAATGACGAATGACGAGACATATCGTGTGCCGCATAGGTGCCATCGTGCCCTGGTTGCCTGCTTGCATCCGCAAGGATATAGAGTGGTGAGACGAGAGAGCGAAGTGAGGTGGTGAATATGGGAACGTGGAATGCCGGCGAACCGAATGTGATCGAAGTGCCTTCAGGAAAACGAGTTAGAGTGCGCTCATGGCGAGATGCCGTAGATCGCAAAGCTGATGTTTCAGCGGTACTTACACCTGTAGCGAGTAAGGAGTTCTCTGCAAGCTCGCGTCCGAGCGTATGTGGCAGTGAAATGGTGACGATCGATTGGCCTGATTATCGCCTCCCTCGGCGCACCTCCCAAGCACTGAAACAGTTGCAAGACCTCTGGGCGCGTGCCGAATCGGAGCGGGTGGAGATTACTTCAGGCTCCGGAATTGGCCGAGCGGGTACTGCGCTCGCGATTTTCCTTATCATCGACGGTATGTCGCCGGCTGATGCGATCGATTGGGTGCACGAACACTATTCACAAGACGCGATTTCATCCCATGCACAACGCGGCTTTCTTATGGATTTCCAGCACGAGAGTGAACGTAGTTATAATTGATTCTCGTTGTGTGTAGAGGCCAGCGCTGAGATGATCTAAAGCTGGCTCTTTCGAGAATGTGCGTGCAAGGGTACGTCGGAAAGGATGAAGTCCACATCTATGGATATGGTGAACGACGTCCCGCACGAGGCGGAAGAATTGACCGCCGAAGACCAAACCTTTGAAACTCTTCGCTCACTCGATGTTATGGCTGCATCCATCGAGCGCTACGGCGTGCATCCAGATCAGATCATCGAGTGGTTTGGCCCAGACGACGGCAAACCCGTATGCTTCATCCACGGCGGCTTCTTCCATGAAGACGGTACGCTCGCATACTTGCGCCCAGCTGCTTTTGCTCTGGGTGAGGCCGGTTTTCGTGTAGCGCTGCCAGAATACCGCAGGCTGAAGAAAAACGTTGAGGCAACCTTTGAAGATCTGCGCACTCTGGCACTCCTGCCACAACTTCAAGGAGCGATCTGGATTGGGCATTCGCTCGGCGGTGCGCTCGCGGCAGATGTGCTGTTTGACGATGAACTCCCAGTAACGCACGCAGTGCTTCTCGCCCCTATCCTCGATCTTGCACGCGATGTCAACGAACGTGGAATCCGAGAGCATTCTTCTACGGCGAAGTTTATGGGCGGGTTACCCGAGGATATTCCCGATGTATACGAGCGGTTCGAGCCACTCAAAGCATACGAGAGAATCGAGCCAGCAGGTTTTGCTAGCAGAGGGCTCCGCCTCGATATCATTCACGGTGCTAACGATGAGACGGTGCCAGTTCAGCGTAGCCGTGATCTTGCTCAAGAACCATTCAACATTGCGGTGGTGCCAGGCGCCAATCACAGCGATCTCATTCGCCCAGGCCACGATGCGTGGCTATTGCTGCTCGGCGCGCTCAATTGATGCGCCGTCTGTGTGTGCATAGACGCACCGCACTACATACAGGCGCATAGTTCACACGTAATTCGGGTTAGCTGGCCCCCACAATTCTGCGCCCTCATACATTTTCTCGACGAGATCTGCATACCGATCCATCACTACGCGGCGCTTCACCTTTGCTGTGGGCGTAGCGGTGCCTTCGTCCGCCGTCATTTCGCCGGGCAGAAACTCGAACTTCTTCACCTGCTCCCAGCGTGAAAGATTTTGGTTGGCGGTATCGATTTCGCTTTGGATCGTTTCGCGCAGTTCAGGGGATTTCAGTGCCTTGGCGTAGCTTAACTTGAGCCCGTTCAAGGAGGCCCATTTCTCCACCCATTCTTCATCTAATGCGATAAGCGCGCTCACGTATTTGCGGCCTTCCCCAATTGCCACCGCTTGGGCGATCGCCGGTGAACTTGAGGTTAGCACACCTTCAACTGCGGCTGGCGAAATGAACTTGCCGTTCGAAGATTTCATAACGTCCTTGATGCGATCAGTGATGCGCACGTAGCCTTCGTCGTCAATAGAGCCGACGTCTCCGGTGTGGAACCAGCCGCCGCGAGTCATCTCTTCAGTGAGTTCAGGATCATTGTGATAGGCGCGCATCACGCCTCCGCCACGAATGAGGATCTCGCCGTCGTTAGCAATTTTCATCTGTGTGCCGGGTGCAACTTTACCCACCGTGCCCATTTTGAACTCCCATGGGCGATTATAGGTAGTGACGGCGGCTGTTTCAGTAACGCCGTAACCCTCTACGAGCTTGATACCGAGGTTGAAG
The DNA here is from genome assembly GCA_022783665.1 of Arcanobacterium sp. Lineage (GTDB taxonomy): Bacteria > Actinomycetota > Actinomycetes > Actinomycetales > Actinomycetaceae > Arcanobacterium_A. The sequence continues at coordinate 46,957 of JALFZJ010000006.1, read as the reverse complement.
AACCAGCGCTGAAGATCGGGGTCGAGCCGTGCGGAGCCAGAGACGAGCTGGCGAATATTGCCGCCGAGAGTTTTACGTATCGTGGAGAACACGAGTTTATCGGCGAGCTTGTATTGAGCATTGAGAGCACGAGGCATCGGCTTGCCGGAAGAGCGATAGGGGAATGACTTCTCGCCCACCTTCATCGCCCACGAGATAATCCCGGCTTTAGGAGTGCCCGGCTTAGCAATCGCCTGAGTGCCGGCGCGAACTTTTTCAAATATTCGCGGTACGCCGCACATCAAAGTGGGCTTAATAATGCCGAGGTTTTCCACGATCTTCGGCACGCGGCCGTCGAGCGCGGTGGTAGTGCCGCAAAAGATATTCACAAGTAGCATCGACTTCCCAAACACGTGCGTCAGCGGAAGCCAAATAAAATGAAGATCGTCTTCTTGGAGAGTGTAGTTTGATCCCCACGCAGTGCCTTCATAGATCCAGTTGCCATGGGTGAGTTCTACACCTTTCGGGCGCCCTGTTGTGCCCGAAGTGTAAATTATCGAGGCGAGCGAATCGGAGTTCGTTGAGTCAATTAATTCTCGCACGCGCTCAGGATGCTCGCCGTGGAAAGCCTTTCCTGCTTCAAGGATTTGCTCCCACGTGACGATTCGCTGATCACTGCCGTATTTTTCCCCAGGATCGCCGTTGAGCAGCACGATGTGTGCCAGGGCATCATTAACTTCTGGAGAGGCGATCATTCGCTCGAGCAGCGTAGTGTTTTCCACCACGAGCGACGTAGAACCTGAATCGGAGACAATAAACTCAACTTCAGAGATGTGAGTGTTGGGGTAAATCGCGCATGTCACCGCTGCGATTGAGTTCACGGCGAAATCGCTCAGCACCCACCGGATAGACGTATTCGCGCAAATCGCTACAACGCTTCCTGGCTCGATACCGTAGCTGAGAAAGCCCGAGGCAACGATATGCATCGTATCGCGAAACTCTTTCCACGTTAGAGATTTCCACTCGTCATTCGCATCGGGATACATCCATCCGATGCGATCGGGCTGCGATTGCGCTCGCGTATCAAGCGCAGAGCCTACATTACGCCACGGGTTTTCTAGTGCGGCGCGCTGCTGCTTTCCAAGAGAGTCAAAGTCGATCTGCTGATGTGGAAGTACCATGAGACAAATACTACGCTGTGCGTATCGAATGTTGTGTCATTCTGCGGTGTGAGTTGTGCGCTACTCATCAAAGAAGCTCACAACAGCTTGGCGATCGATCTTTCCATTGGGATTAACGGGGAAACTCTGCACGATGCGCAATTCGCGCGGGAGCTCGAAGCGTGGCAAGGAGCGAGCGGCGAAATCTTGAAGCTCGTGAAGCTGTGGAGCCTGTGCACCTGGCTCCAGAAGGAGCGCTGCGGCAATGCGTTCGCCCCACAAGTCATCAGCCAAACCAACTACCACCACGCTAGATACCCCTGGATAATGGTTCAGCGTAGCTTCGACTTCCTCGGGGCTCACTTTCTCCCCGCCAGTATTGATAAGGTTATGGCGGCGCCCCGTCACCCACACATAGCCAGCGTCGTCGATCGTCACGAGATCGCCCGTCAATAGCCAGTCACCTACAAAATGCTTGGCCGTATCCTCCGGTGATTTCCAGTAGCCCTCCATCACCGATGGGCCGCGAACCGCAAGTTCGCCCGATGTAGAATCCTCGCCCGTCTCGGGATCAATAATGCGAGCTTCAATATGCGCAAAAGGCCTTCCAATGGATCCGGCATGTGAGCCGAGGTTCTCAGCAGAAAGATAAAAGCCTGAGGCTGAAATCTCCGTCATGCCCCATACGTTGAGAGGAGCTAGGCCGGCGCGCGTCATCCGGTGCAAAAGTGCTTGAGGCACCACGGCTCCGCCAATGAGTGGCCGAGTGAGGGAGCTTATATCGGTGCGTGGGAAATCAGGATGCGCCAGCATAGCCGCGTACACCGTGGGCACACCGAACATCATTGCCACATGGTGTTGTTCAATCTGGGAAAGAACCTCGCCTGCGTCGAATTCTCGCACCACCACAACCGTGCCGCCATGAGAGAAAAGATCTACCGTAGTGCCATTGAATCCACCGATATGAGTGAGGGGTACCGTTACGAGCTCCACATCCCATGTGGAATACTCAAAGCCTTCACGGAAATTCCTTGATCCCCACCACAGTTGCTCATGCGTGAGAGGCACGGCTTTCATTCCACCAGTCGACCCAGAGGTGAACATGATGACGCCAAGGCCCTCATAGTATTCCTGCCGGTTGAGAGCGAAAGCATCGTGTGCTGCAGTGGTGGCCACGCGTGTAGCGATCCACGTCATGAGTGTGCCTGGGAACTGCGAGTAGCTCTCTTTCCAGTGATGGAGCTGGGCGGCAGAAGTAAAAGACGTGCTACGCGTTACGCCCTGATAAGCTGCGAGTTGGCGTGATGCTGGCTCGCCGGCTGTTGGCTCAGCGGTGGTTTCCAATGTTGCAGGCACACTCGTTGGATGCTGTTGCGGCGCGTGTTGCACGGTTGTGTGCAGGCTGGATTCATCCGCACATACGTAGGCATCACACGCGCCGTCACAGTGCGGATCGTCGTCTATGACGTATAAGGTGAGCGAATCTTGCATCGCTGCGCTCAGACGCGTGCTGCTGGCCAGTGCTTCGCGCAGTATAGGAGCAGTTTCAGGATCGCTCACAACGATCTTCGACTCGGTAAAACCGATGAGGTCAACAAGCTGCGAGGCGGGAATCCGATACGACACCGGCACAAATACGGCGCCAAGCCGTGCACATGCTACGTACATGAGCAGGTGATAGGGTGAGTTGCGCGCAATAAGCATTACGCGATCGCCCTCGACGACTCCCTTATTCTTCAGTAGCTCCGCGATCTGGCGTGTGATCCTAGCTGATTCCTCTACGGTGTACGTTGAGCTGCCGTAATGGATTGAGGCGCGATGCGGATGGGCGAAGCTCGCACGATCAAGAGAATGGGCAGGGTTGTATATGGGAGCATGGGAGTTAGGCGCCGGCATAGAATCCCTCAAGAATCAGACTCAAATCGAAAACGTCTTGCGGTGAAGAAATCTCGCGCACCGAGTGCATCGAAAGCAGTGGAACCCCAACATCGACGGTGAGCACACTCAGGCGCGATCCAACAAAAGGCCCGATAGTGGAGCCGCACGGTACGTCGTTATTCGAGACGAAATTCTGGCTTGCTACACCTGCTGCTCCACACGCTCGGAGCCATACTGCTGCACCTGCACCGTTCGTTGCGTAGCGCTCGTCTGCATTGTATTTGAGAAGCGGGCCGTTGCCGAGCACGGGGTGATGGGCGGGATCGTGCATTTCCGGCTTGTTTGGATTAATGGAATGGCCAGCATCGGCCGAGATGACCACCGAATTTGCCAGCATGCACAGGTATCGTTCATCAAAATCACTGCTCGTGGCTGAATCCTTAGATGAAAGATGAGCAGCAATGCGTTTCAACACGTTTTCAAGGAATGCCGAGTTCGCGCCAGTAAACGTCTGCGAGCCAACCTCCTCATTATTGAAAGAGGCGTAAATGAGTACGTCGCTACCGAGCGCGCCGATCCTGCTCTTTCCAGTGACGATTGCTGTAAATGCTTCAGCCGCAGCGAAAGCTGAGGAAAGGTTGTCTTGACGGCCAGACGCAAAGAACTCTGTGCCGTCTGCTCCGCCAAAAGTGGCAGGTGGCTGCGTATCGTAAGCGAAAACATCCATGCCGGCCACACGCTCCTTGGCCACGCCAGCTTCGCGAGCCAGATATGCAAACACGTCAGGATGGTTGGCGTCAGATTCCTCACCAAACTCGGCGCTATGATCAAGCGCCCAAATCGGATGGTAATCGCGTTGTGCAGACAGTTCAAGGCTACGATTGGCGCTCCGATCAAGGTGGGGAGCAAGTTGTGGAATCGTCATAATCGCAGGCGTCTTGACGAGATGCTCCGCGCCGTCAATAGTGGTAATGACGCCTGCCAAGCCGAGGTCTCGGTTGAGCCACGAGTTAAGAAGCGGGCCGCCATATACTTCCACATTTACCTGATGAAAACCGTGCGCGGCAGAGTCAGGAGAGGGCTTCACTTTGAATGACGGCGAATCCAGGTGGCTTCCCACAATCCGAAAGCCTGTGGTTTCGGTGATTTCCTCGGGTAGCTGCCACGCGATAACGGCTCCACCTCGAGCGACGAAGCCCCTCGGTGCACCTGCCCAGGCGCGCTTTTCGTGTTGTTCAGATAGACCTGCTTCTTGGAACTTTTGTGCGAGAACGTGTTGTGCGTGATATGCGGTAGGGGATTGGGAAATAAAGGCCGCGTAATTCGCGGTAAATGAGCTCTTGAGTTCGGCGTTATTGGGCTGCGTCATGGTTCTAGGTTACGCCGTCTGCGAAGAAGTGCATATTGAACTCCGCAAGCAACACACATTTGCGCTACGCATCGCGTATCGTTTAACTATGAGTTCACAATTGCACCAGGTGCTACACCTCGGCTCGCTATCGGCTGATGCCCGCGAAGCGTTCGCCCATCAATGGCACAATATCGGGGAGGCGATCAATGACGTCGCCCACCGATACTCCAACCGCGTAGGCTACCGGTACCCCGATGAAAACGAACACTGGCAAGACGTCACGTGGAACGAGTTTCGAACACAGTGCTACACCGCCGCAGCCGGTCTGCTCAAACTTGGTGTACAACCGGGCGACGTTGTGACCCTTTCAGCTGGCACAAGCATCACGTGGTTATATGCAGATTTCGGCCTCAATATGCTTGGAGCTACCACCTGCGCGATCTACCCCAACACATCCGAAGCCGATACCGACTTCATTATGAGCCAGACGCGCTCGCGTACGCTCATCGCCGGATCGGCGCTATTGCTGGATAAGTTCCTCCGATCCTCCCTCATTAACTCCACACTCGAACACATTGTGATCCTCGATGGAATCGTGCCTCAAACACTCCTCGACGATCCCCGCATCATTACTTGGGATGTGCTGATGGCCTATGGGCGGCAATACAACCAAGCACGCCCGCACGCAGTCGATGAACATATTGCACAAACGTCTGCAGATACGCCTGCCTCCCTCATCTACACCTCAGGCACCTCAGGGCAGCCTAAAGGCGTAGTGCTCACGCAAGGAAACTGGATATTTGAGACGACGGCGTGGGCTCACGGCGATCTCGTACGCCACAGCGATACTAACTACTTGTGGCTGCCGCTGTCCCATGTGTTCGGAAAACTTGTGGTGCTGCTGTGCATGTACAAAGGAGCAGTGACGGCGATAGACGGCCGCGTGGCACAGATCGTAGACAACCTCGCGATCGTAAAGCCTACTATTTTGTGTGGTGTGCCTCGAATCTTCGAAAAAATCTACGCTGGCACCAAAGTGATCGGCAAAGAGAAAAACCTCAAAGCGAGTACGCTCAACTGGGCGATGCGAGTAGGAAGTAAATCATTCGGTTATCGCGCCACGAAGAAAAAGATGCCGGCAAAACTCGCGGCAGAATATCGCCTTGCCGATAAACTCGTCTATTCGGCGGTGCGTGAAAAGCTCGGAGGCCGAATTCGCCTACTGCTTTCAGGTTCGGCAAGGCTCGATCCGCTGATACAACGCTGGTTTTTCAATATCGGAATACCTCTCGTAGAGGGCTATGGCCTTACAGAGACTACAGGCGCCGCAACATTTAATGATCCGGACGAGATACGCTTCGGCACGGTAGGCACTCCCACCCCCGGCACGCAGATCAAAATTGCCGATGATGGGGAAGTGTTGCTCCGCGGCCCTCATCTTATGGGTGCGTACTACAATGATCCCGATTCCACGGCAGAAGTGATCAAAGATGGCTGGTTCCACACCGGCGATATCGGCACGATTGATGACGACGGTTTCCTGCGCATCACCGACCGTAAGAAGAACGTGATGAAATCCTCGAATGGAAAGTATATCTATCCGTCGAAGATTGAAGGTGCGCTGACGTCGTTCGCTCCAGGAATCTCGCAAGCCGTCGTCATCGGGGAGAACCGCAAGTATGTGAGCGCGCTTATCGCCCTCGATCGAGGATGGGTGCTCCAGTGGTGTAAACTCAACCGTTTCGAACCCGACTATGACGAGGCGCTCACACGCCCTGAATTGATCGCCACGATACAGGCCGAAATCGACGAAATCAATCGGGATCTCTCCCGATGGGAACAAATCAAGAAGTTTGAGATACTACCTCGTGAGTTGTCGGTAGACGACGGCACCGAGACGCCCACGGCGAAGGTGCGCCGCGCTCAGGTGATGGATAAATACTCCGGCCTCGTTGAAAGAATGTATGAGGGTGCCGAGCTGTGGGGGCCGGCTTCGCCGAACTTCCAGTAGTGGCTCTGGTGTGCTCCCACCAAGCCTGCAACGATCAATTGGCTCAGACCGCTGTGATTCGGGCGGTCTTTCGGCTCAGTGCGAGCGCGGTCCCCACCTAAGCCCAACGGAATCGAAACGCAGCCTGCGACCACCAACCATTGTGCAACCGCAATTGCGTCTCGACCCGCTTGAAGGGGCGTGTTTAGGCGTCGCCGTGGCGGGCGAGCACCGAACTCGCCTCTTGGCGCGCTGTGGCGGTAGACGCACCGATTGCACGCAGGTGCTCGGGTATTCCGCGTCCCTTCTTCTCCATGGCGCGTGCCCACAGACTTCCCGAGCGATATGACGAGCGCACGAGCGGGCCAGCCATGATCCCTGCGAAGCCCATCGCATAGCCGGCATCCGTGAGTTCCACAAATTCCTGAGGCTTCACCCATCGATCGATGGGGTGATGCAGCGGCGAAGGGCGCAAGTATTGCGTGATCGTGAGAATATCGCAGCCGGCGTCATGCAAATCATGCATCGTTTCGATCACTTCCTCGCGAGTTTCACCCATACCGAGGATAAGATTCGATTTCGTGATCAGCCCAGCCTGTGACGCCTTGCGGATGAGGTCTAAAGAGCGTTCGTATCGAAATGCTGGCCGGATCTTCTTAAAAATACGCGGCACCGTTTCAAGATTGTGTGCAAGCACTTCTGGGTGCGAATCAAATACTTGTTGAAGCGCGGCATCGCCTCCACGCATATCGTCGATCAACAGCTCCACACCAGTCGTAGGAGAAAGCGCGTGAATCTGGCGGCACGTCTCAGCGTAAAGCCACGAGGCGCCGTCTTCAAGATCATCTCGTGTAACGCCCGTAATCGTGGTGTAGTTGAGCTGAAGATCTGCCACCTGCTGGGCTACGCGGCGCGGCTCGTCCGTATCGTATTTGGTGGGCTTGCCGGTTTTGATGAAGCAAAAATCGCAGCGCCGAGTGCAAATATCGCCGCCGATAAGGAATGACGCTTCCCGATCTTCCCAACACTCATAGATATTCGGGCAACCCGCTTCTTCACACACAGTATGCAACGACGATCCGTGAACGCGCTCACGCATATCGGTGTAGCCTTCGCCCACCGTTGCAGTTGTTTTAATCCAAGCCGGGCGCTGTTTATCAATCGGAGTTTCGCGGTTGTGTTCCTCGATGCGCAATAACTTGCGTCCGTTAGGGTCCACGCGAGGTGCGACTGCCATTAATTCGTCTCCTTGGTCGTCGGTGGCTTCCATGCTACGCCCGTTTTCGCCGGTAGGCTCGCTGAAAGATGATCGATGCGAGCTAGTGCCGCTGCGGCGTCGTCATAGGTAAGTTCAGCTTCGATCCTCTCTGGGATCAGGAATTGTGCATAGGTGCGAGCAAGCTCGGGCACAAGTATCGCCTCAACCTCACCCAGCGTCGTCTCTACACCTTCATTTTGGAGGCTCGCCACTCCTGCATCATCCAGACCGCAGGGCACGACGCGCATGAAGTCCTCTATGCTGGTCGTCACATTGAGTGCCATTCCGTGCATAGTGGCGTCGTCTGCGAATTTGATGCCGATGGCCACGAGTTTGCGATCGATCTGCCCTTCGCGCACAATCCACGCCCCTGATCGCCCCTCGATTTGCTGGGTGACGACGCCGAAATGCTTCATCGCGCGGCCGATGGCGAGCTCTGTATTGCGCACAAAAGAGACGACGTCCTTCGGGGGTTTGACCTTAACGATCGGATACACAACGAGCTGGCCAGGGCCATGGAAGGTCACAGATCCTCCGCGATCCATAGCAATGACGGGAATATGAGAATCGGGGATGTCTTGAGGTTGTGTGCGGCGCCCCGCAGTGTATGTTGGTTGGGATTCCCAAACGATCAGGGTATCGGGCGCTTCGAGGCGGGCTACGCGATCATGCAAATCGCGCTGGAGCGCGTCGATGCGCATATATTCTATGGGGCCGTAGTTGAGCAGATTCAGCACATGCACGTGTGCCACTTTAGTACGCTGCAGATGCAGTCGCATTTTGATAGATACGTATCGCGTGGTAGCCAGATCCCAGGGCTGCACGGTTGGGTGCGGTGAAATTCGGGGATCTTAAAAATGGTCAAAGAGTTGTGATCTAACTCAATTCCATTATACTTTTAGCAACAAAGGCGCCTGAATCGCGTGAGCGAACGGCGTTTTTGCACTTTATCACTCATACATCGCCCAGTGTTTAGGAGGAGACGAGTGAACATGAAGAAGATCGCGGCCATTGGTGTGGCCTCGTTGATGACCCTTGGCGCGTGCGGCGCTGGTGGTTCGGGGAGTAGCGCTGATGGTGGCTCCGAGGTAACGACCCTTTCTGAAGCTACAAACCGTGAAGTATCGACTCTCGACTACGTGGTGACTGCTCTTGTTAGCGACCATGAGATTAACGCCAACCTTGTTGATGGTCTGTTGGAGAACGACAATTATGGCAAGCTCACAGGTGCGCTTGCTGAATCGTGGGAGTCGAACGACGATGCCACGGTGTGGACGTTCCACCTACGCCCAGATGTGAAATGGGTAACGAACACAGGTGAAGAATACGGCGTTGTTACCGCAGATGACTTTGTGACGGGCGTACGCCACGGTGCCGAATTCGAATCTGGCACAGCGTGGTTGCTCCAGGGCGTCGTCAAAGGCTATAACGAATATCTTGCGAGTGACTTCTCTGACGCCGCTTGGGAGAATGTGGGCGTGAAAGCGCTCGACGAGCAGACCGTTGAGTTCACCATGGAACAGTCGGTTCCTTATTTCGATACGATGACGACGTACACCGTGCTCTATCCGGTGAATCGAGCCTTCCTCGAATCCAAGGGTGAGGGTTGCAAGCTTGGTGCTCCTGACAAAGAGAACTGTGGCTTCGGGTCACTCGAACTCGATTCAATTCTTTACAACGGCGGCTACATCCTCTCCCAGAACGATGCGAAGTCTTCGGCAGTGTTGACGAAGAACCAGAGCTACTGGGATGCAGAGCATGTATACCTCGAAACCGTTACCCGCGTTTATGACGGCGGCGAGGATCCATACTCAATTATCCGCGGTTTTGAAGACGGCACCTACGCCCGGGCTGCCCTGAACCCATCGTGGGAGGACTACCAGACCTACGTCGATAAGTACGAAAGCCAGACCGTTTATTCCATCCCGAATGCGTCTGTATTCGGTGTTGTATTCAACTACAACCGTAAGGTGTTCGAATACACCAACTATGCATCAGACCAGACTCTCGCTCAGCAGACGCATGATGCGATTATGAACGAAAACTTCCGCAAGGCTCTGCGTGCTGCATTTGATACAAAGGCATATCTCGCTGTGCGTATGCCAGATGATCTTGCTGAGCAGACCATGCGTAATATCAACAACTTCCCGGGTGCGGGTTCCACTTCTGACGGTAAGACCTACTATGATCTCGTCACCGATGCCTACACGGCAGACACTGGTGAAGATGTAGATCTCGGTGATGCTCAGATGCCGTTCTACGATCCAGATAAGGCCAAGGAATTCATCGAAGCTGCCAAGGGTGAAGGCGTTACCTTCCCCGTGCATCTCGATGTGATGGTGAACTCGACTTCTGATGTTCTGACGAAGCAAGCGCAGTCGATGAAGCAGTCGATTGAAGCCAATACTGATGGTCAGATCATCATCGAGCTCGTGATGGAAACGGAAGACACCATCAACTCTGTGGTGTACGAGAACCAGGATCCAGAAGCAATGGATTATGACATCTCCACCTACACCGGTTGGAGCCCTGACTATGGCGATCCGAAGTCGTTCGTAGACATCTACTCGCCAACTACTGGTTACTATATGCAGGCAACTGGTCTGGGTGCAGGTGACGCAAACCAGGATCTCAAGACGCAGCTCGGATTCATGGAATACGAGAAACTGTACCGTGACGCTGACGCAATCACCGACGATATGGATGCCCGCTATGAAGCATTCGCCAAGGCTGATGCTTACCTCGTTGAGCATGCACTCTATATCCCAACGAGCCAGCAGGCGCGTGGCAATAATGTGACGAAGTATGTGCCGTTTAGCCGCCCATACTCCGATTACGGCGTATCAGAGTACAAGTACAAGGGTCTGAAGATCCAAAACGATATCGTCACTACTGAAGAATTCCAGAAAGCCTTCGACGATTTCACTGAAAATCGGTAAACCTAACATAGCAGGTGAAGGATTTATCCAAGGATTCATCTAAAGTGTGGGGACGGAGCAAGCCGAGAGCGGCTCTGTTCCGTCCCCATGGCATATCCTTTGCCGTGAGGAGTCTATATGGCAAGATACGTTCTTACACGTATTCTCAGAGCTATAATCTCGATCTTTATAGTCGTCAGTTTGGTAGTGATGATCGTCTTCACTCTCGTACCTGAGACCCGTTCATTCATCGGCGATCAGGGCTATCAGAAGATGAAAGGCAACGCGAAAACCGTCTACTACTACTCGAAACTTGAGACGCTTGGTTATCTCGACTACGTGTCGGCCAATCAGATAACCACAGGAGCAACAGTCCCTGACGGGGATAACCTCAGCCCAGACGAGGTGAAAGCTCAGCTTGACGAAGACGGCTACACACTCCACGAACTCGCCGATGAAGGAAACGGAAGCCCCGGCACAATCGCATATCGGTATTACAATCCGCTCGAACTCGTGGTGAACTTCTATAAGCGGCTCATCGTTATTGATAGCACCAACTATATTCAAGATCCCAATAATCCCGATCTTGAGCGAGGCTATCGCATTGAGCGCGATTACAACGGTATTCCAGCGCTCGTGGGCTCGGGCACGCTACACAAATACATGATTTACGTGGATAGTAAGTTCCCCTTTATCCACCAGAACTTCATCACGTTCAATTTCGGCGAATCGTTCCCCACCCACCAAGGTGTATCCACGCTTGACGTGATTAGCACGGGGCAAGGGAACCTGAAGAATATCGAACAGACTTTCCCCACCGGCGTCACTTCATCATCGCCAATCGATCAGCACACCTTGAAGTATAAGTTTGAACCTGATCATCTCGACCAGCAGCGTTTTACAGATAATTATGCAGATGCTCAGCTCCGCTACGATTCACCATCGATGATCGGCACCTCGTATATCTTTGGTGTGGCAGCTCTGCTCTTGCAATACGCAATAGCGATTCCATTTGCGGTTGCGATGGCGCGCAGGCATGGTGGCTGGATCGACAAAGTCGGTATCGTGTATATCAACCTGTTGATTTCTGTGCCGTCACTGGCCTTTATCTTCTTTATGAAGTACATCGGCTTTGCTTTCGGGCTGCCAGATAGATTCCCACACCTTGGCTTTGGCGATATCCGCTCATATGTTATGCCGGTGATTGTGCTCGCTTTGATGGGTACGCCAGGGCTGATGATGTGGGTGCGCCGATTCATGGTGGATCAATCTACAGCAGACTATGTGAAGTTTGCTACCGCCAAAGGTCTGACGAACAAAGAGATTTCGCGGCGCCATATTTTGAAGAACGCGATTATTCCGATCGTGAATGGTATCCCTGGCTCGGTTATTCTCGCGATTTCGGGCGCTGTTATTACTGAATCAGTGTTCTCGATACCAGGTATGGGCAAGATGCTCCCTGATGCGATCAAGGCCGGCAACAACAATATGGTGATTACATTGACGTTTATCTTCACTACATTGGCTATCGTTGCGGTGCTTCTCGGCGACCTCCTCATGACGAAGGTTGACCCACGTATTTCACTTGCTGCTAAGAAGAAGGGAGGCCGGTGATGGCGAAGAAGAGCCAAACTCAGGCGGATCAGACTCATTCAGCGCGCACGCAGCACAGCCCAGCACCGCAGATCACAGCGGAGTCGTTCGCTTTCCAAAAGCTCGACAAAACCGCCTCTGAACATATCGCCGCTCCGCGCTACTCGTATTGGCGAAGCGTGTTCCGCAGATTCTTCGCATCGAAAGTCGCCATCGTGATGCTCGTGATTATGGTGGCTGTGCTGGCGATGAGCTTCATTCATCCAATCTTCTCGCAGTACGACAATATGCAGACGGACTTCATTAATGACCGTTCGCAGTGGTTCCAGAGGCCGTCCCTTGAGCATCCATTCGGAACTGACGAAGTAGGGCGTGAGCTGTTTGACGCCGTATGGGCCGGCGCTCGTACCAGCTTGTTTATCGCCATGATGACGACACTGATCATCATGGTAGTAGGCGTAATCGTAGGCATGTTCTGGGGCTTTTCGAAGCGCGTGGACGTGGTAATGATCGAGGTGTATAACGTCGTATCAAATATTCCGTTCATGTTGATCGTGATGGTGCTAGCCTTCGCATTCGGCCCAGGCGTATGGCAGCTCATCTTCGCCATGAGTTGTACAACATGGGTGAGCGTAGCTTACTTCATCCGCGTTCAGGTGATGATTATTCGAGACCGCGAATACAACCTCGCCTCACAAACTCTTGGTAGCTCGACGCCGAAGATTATCAACCACAACATCTTCCCGTACCTCATCTCAGTGTTGATGACGCTCCTTTCGCGATACATTCCAGAGTTCATCTCTACTGAGGTGGCATTGAGCTATCTTGGTGTGGGCTTGACGCAGGAGCTTCCTTCGCTCGGCCGTATCGTGCAAACCAATGCGCGATACATGATGTCTACGCCGTATCTGTTCGTTATCCCGCTGATCATTACGGCGCTTATCTCGATTTCGCTGTATATCGTTGGGCAGACTCTCGCTGATGCTAGCGATCCACGAAATCATCGGGTTTAGGAGGAAGCCGTGAAGCACACACTACACACATCACATGACTCCGCCGCGGCCATGCCGCCGAACGAGGCTGCGAATGGGAAAAACGTGATTCTTTCGGTGAAAGATCTGGAAGTCAAATTCCAGGTGCGCGGCAAGGAACTCACGGCCATTCGCAATATCTCTCTCGATTTTGAAGAAGGCAAAGTGCTTGCCATCGTGGGGGAGTCTGGCTCAGGAAAATCCGTATTTACTAAGACGTTCACCGGAATGCTTGAATCTAACGGGCGGGTATCGAACGGTGAAATCTGGTTTGAAGGAGCAAATCTTGCCGCTAATCGTTCCGATCGTGACTGGAACGAGATCAGGGGCAAGAAGATTGCCACGGTATTCCAAGATCCGATGACTTCCCTTAACCCAGTGCGCACAATCGGATATCAGATTTCCGAAGTGATTATGAAGCACCAGGGGAAGTCGAAGAAAGAAGCGAAAGAACTCGCTATCGATTTAATGGCACGCGTTGGTATCCGCGATGCTGCCAAGCGCTATGATGAGTATCCCTTCATGTATTCAGGCGGCATGAGGCAAAGAATCGTGATCGCGATCGCTCTAGCCTGCCGCCCACGGATTCTTATTTGTGATGAGCCAACCACCGCACTGGATGTGACGATCCAGGCTCAGATTATCGAGCTCATCAAAGAACTCGCTGAGGAATATCGCTTCACAACGATCTACATCACGCACGATCTTGGTGTCGTGGCTAAGGTGGCTGATCAGGTTGCAGTGATGTATGCAGGCCAGATTGTTGAGTATGGTTCGATCGAGGAAGTGTTCTACGATCCGCGCCACCCATACACCTGGGGTCTGCTATCCTCTCTGCCGCAGCTCGGCGAGGACGGCCAGGAGCTTTACGCGATTGACGGCACGCCGCCGTCTCTATTCGAAGAGATTAAGGGTGACGCATTCGCGCCGCGCAACGAGTATGCGATGAAGATCGACTTCGAGATCGAACCGCCAATGTTTGAGGTCTCACCTACGCATTTCGCTAAGACCTGGCTTGAAGATCCTCGGGCACCCCATGTGGAGAAGCCGGTGATTATCCAAAACTTGCATGAGAAACTCCTTGCATTGACGTCGAAGGGAGGAGTGTACGGTGGCGAATGAAAACGAAGTACTCCTCGATGTGAAGCATCTTGAGGTAACGTTTACCAACAACCGGAAAAAGTTCCGCGCCGTCAAGGACGTAAACTTTCAGATCTTTAAGGGTGAAAAGTTCTCGCTCGTCGGCGAATCGGGCTCAGGAAAGACGACGATCGGGCGGGCGATTATCGGTCTGCATCCGACGTCTGCCGGCGAAGTGTATTTCGACGGTAAAAAGATTAACGGGAAGCTCTCACGCCACGACCGTAAAGAACTCGTGCGTAGAATCCAGATGATCTACCAGGATCCGGCGGCTTCGTTGAATGAGCGCGCAACTGTGGATTACATCGTTGCCGAGGGGCTAGATAACTACCATCTCTATGACGACGCTGCCCATCGGGATAGGATCGTAGACGATGCGTTGTCTGATGTGGGGCTTTTGGCCGAACATAAATCACGCTACCCTCACGAGTTCTCCGGCGGGCAGCGTCAGCGTATCGGTATTGCGCGCTCAATGGTGATGAAACCTGATCTAATTATCGCTGATGAGCCGATTTCAGCTTTGGATGTGTCGATTCGAGCTCAGGTGCTGAACTTGATGAATAAGTTTCGCGAACAAGACGGGATCACATACCTGTTTATCGCTCACGATCTTTCGGTAGTGCGTTACTTCTCCGATCGTATCGCCGTCATCCACAACGGCCGCATTGTGGAAGTTGCGCCTACCGAGGAACTCTTCGCGCACCCGATGCATCCCTACACACGCTCTTTGCTGCAATCGGTGCCGATTCCCGATCCGCGTATCGAAAAAGACAAGGCGCTTATCGTATACGACGATTCCCATCGCGACCTTTCCGGGCCAAAACCCTTGCTCCAAGAGCTTGTGCCAGGCCACTACGTGTTTATGAACGACCGTGAAAAAGAAGGATATGAAGCTGCCTACGCGCGCCGACACGAGTGATCTAGGCGTTGCCCAGGGTGTGCGGCGTACGGGTGCGGGCAGCACGATATCGCAGTGAGGCCTCGGCGACGCATGAGCTTGGAGTGATCCGCACAACGTGGCTGGTGCGAGGTTTGTACGATCCGGTGGCATCATTGCGTGGCACAGAATATCGTGACTCATAATGAAGGGGTGAAGCGCGTAGGCGCTTTCGCCCCTTCGTGCGTTTTTGGTAGGATGTTTCTCCAGATGAAATGGGGGCTACCACGCATAATACGGTTAAGCGCCCGCCGGCGCGCAAATTCGAGAAGGGGCCAGAGCCGAAACGCTGGCCTCACTTTACTGAACTCGACGCCACACCCGAACTGCCCTCGAAGCACCTGCTGAAAACCGCATTTATCAAGAACGCAGGTGTGATGGCGTTGATGATCGTGCTTGCAATCTTGCAGTATGTGAGCCTCGCCTTGCTGCCCTGGGCGCTCAATATACTTCTTGATTCAGGAATTGAACAAGGCATCACTGCGGCGCTCATTCCCGGCGTGATGGCTTTCCTTGCCTTTATCCTCGCTTCGCTGATAGGTACGTGGCTTGGGTTCGTCCTCATGTTTCCGTACCTGCGCTTCTCCCTCGGTTCGGCACGTGCGATCATCAAACGCGTGTCTGGGATACGTGGCGGCGGCAAGCAGAAGATGACAGCCGGTGAAATCGTGGCTGCCATAACGTCTGACACGGACAAAATCGGCAACTTTGCTGCACAAATTGGCAATACCATAGGTGGTTTGACGGCCGCTGGCGTGGTGATTGTGCTGATGTTGCGCATATCGGTGAGCCTCGGGCTCGTGGTTGCTATCGGCACCCCCGTGATCATCGCCGTCATGGCACTCATAGCGAAACCACTTCAGAAGAAACTTGCCGCGATACGCGAGGAAAAAGGCAAGCTCACGACGCTTGCGGCAGACGCCGTTACAGGGCTTCGCGTCATGCGCGGAGTTGGCGGTGAAGAGCAGTACAATGCCCGCTACGTCAAGCAATCCGAAGCGATGCGTGATGCAGGTATTCGCTCAGCGCCCCTCAGCGCGCTGATGGGTGGACTCTCAACTGCTGTGCCCGCAATTTTCACTGCGGCAGTCGTGGGTGCTGGAATCTGGCAGTACTACGGTGGGGAGCTGACTCTCGGTGAACTCGTTGCCTTCTACGGCTATACGGGGTACCTTTCGATTCCTATATGGAACGCACAATTCTTTTTCTTCTCTCTTGCCGATTCGAAAGTGGGCAGTGAACGTATCGAACGCGTGCTCTCCATGGAGCCGCTCACCTCAGATGCCGTGCTGAGCGGCGGGCAAGACGATCGCGCGGGTGCAAGCGGCGCTGAGCCGAGCAAGCGAGACGCCACAGCCGTACGAGACTGGCGGCGCGTGAGCTTGCGTGATGAAACATCGGGGGTGGTTTTGCGCGCTGGAGAGATGACGGCGTTTGTAGCGAGCGACCCTGACGCCTCTGCCGCGCTTGTAGAGCGGCTTGGGCGTACAGACGATAGCCGCACAGTACTGGCGTATAACGGCTCGCCTGCTGAAGACGCACAGGCTGCAGATGGCGCGGTTCCTCTCTCTGATCTGCCGCTGGCTGAGGTGCGCACCAACATCGTGCTTTCGGGAGCCCTCGCCGAGCTTTTCCAAGGTACTTTGCTTTCAAATATCCAGGGGCGTTGGGATTCGCATCCCAACGAACGCCCAATCCTTCGCCAAATGGAAGATACTGGCGACGGTTCAGGTATTGCGCACCGTAAATATGACCCGCACCCTCAAGCCCCGCGTATGGATGCAGTAGATAATGCGATGGAAATCGCTGACGCAAAGGATATCCTCGCACTGGGCGAAGGATATTTCGAACACGTTGCAGAGCAGGGGCGCTCGATGTCTGGCGGGCAACGCCAACGGGTGGCACTTGCACGAGCTGTGCTCACCGATGCTCCAATCTTGCTCCTCGTTGAGCCGACGAGTGCAGTAGATTCACACACTGAATCGCGAATCGCGCGTGCCTTGGCAGCGAATCGGCAAGGAAGAACCACTGGTGTGGTCACGACGTCACCCATTATGCTCGGGTACGCCGATACAGTAGTGCTCCTTGGGGCCGATGGGCATGAACTTGCGCGCGGTACACACCATGAACTCTTAAACGATCCGCGCTACCGAGGGATTGTGCACCGCGCTTCCGGAGAAGATGGCCAAGAATCCGCGGGTGAAACCGTCGGTAACCCAGTGGCCCAGCTAGCGAACGATCGCGGCACTGATACAGATGTAGACCCAACACGTGGCGGAAAGGAGTAGATGCAGTGAAACTTCCCGTATCCTCTAATCGCCGCGTGGCCCGCAAACTCGCGAGCCTGTTCTTGAGCTTTCGAGGCGAGTTCCTCTTCATGGTGGCAGTTCAGCTGCTTGTAGCACTCGCTGCGGTAGTGACGCCCTGGGCAATTGGGCATACGATCGATGCGGTCTCGAGCGGGGAACCACGCAGCGTTGTAACGCGCAATATCACGATTGTGATCGTAACGGTTGTACTTCAGGCAGGCTTAGGCTTCTGGGCAGAATATCTTTCACGTGTGCTCGGCCAAAAGATTTTT
Source organism: Arcanobacterium sp. (assembly GCA_022783665.1). Lineage (GTDB taxonomy): Bacteria > Actinomycetota > Actinomycetes > Actinomycetales > Actinomycetaceae > Arcanobacterium_A. Next base: position 29,141 of record JALFZJ010000006.1, on the reverse strand, counting down.
CACGCCTTACGCATACGGCTCGTCGAGCAGGTGACGCATCTGCCTCTTTCGGTAGTAGAATCGGCGGGAACTGGCGATCTTCTCGGCAGAACCACGAGCGATGTGGATCGCGTGGAATTCGTGATTCGCCGCGGAGTCTCGCGCCTGCTTGTTACAGTGCTGACGATCATCGTTACTGTGATTGCTGCAATTAGTGTGGATCCAAAGGTTGGATTCGTGGTGCTGCTCAGCTTTGTGCCGTGGGCTTTCGCGCTACGCCGCTACCTGCACAGAACCGTAGCAGCGTATCTTGCCTCCTCGGCTATTCGTGCTGAACTCTCAGGTGGCGTTACAGAAACGGTAGAGGCATCCGCCACGGTAGATTCTTTGTGGATGGGCGATGTGCGCCGTTCGAGTATGCTCATTCCGCTTCGCGAAATGTGGGCTAACGAACGCTACACCGCTTTTCAGCGCTCCTTGTACGGAATGAAGACGATCGTGCTTCTCGGTATGCCCGTGTTGATCGCCCTCGTATGGGGCTCGTGGCTCGCGGGCATGGGATTGACGACGGTCGGCGCGGTTACCGCCGTTGTGCTCTACGCCCAGCAGCTTATGGGGCCAGTAGATGAGCTCGGATGGTGGTTCGATGAGCTCCAGTTCGCCACCGTGGCCTTCGCACGCATCTTCGGCGTCAGTGAAGTGGAACGCGATGAACGCACTGGCGACGATACTCCCACGCACGATGCCGTATCGGTAGAGCGTGTGGACTTTTCCTACAATCCTGGCGTGCCTGTATTGAAAGACGTATCAATGCAAATCCGGCCAGGTGAACGCCTTGCGATTGTGGGGCCATCAGGGGCAGGAAAATCTACGCTTGGGCGTCTGCTGGCTGGGATTAACCCGCCCGATAGTGGGTCTATTCGAGTGGGTGGAATAGAAGTGACGCATCTGCGCGAAGCACTGCTGCATCAGACAGTTGCCCTAGTAACGCAAGAAAACCACGTGTTCGTCGGCACAATTGCGGATAATCTGCGCCTCGCCAAGCCCGCGGCGAGCGATAGAGAACTCGAAGATGCACTCGACGCGGTAGATGCCACATGGGTGAAAGCACTAGGTGACGGTATCGATACGGTGGTGGGTTCTGGAGGGAAGACTCTTCCTCCCGCACAAGCCCAGCAACTCGCTCTTGCACGTATTGTGCTACTTGATCCGCGCGTGGTGATTCTTGATGAGGCGACGTCTTTGCTCGATCCGACCGCAGCACGTTCCACCGAGCGAGCCCTTGCGCAGGTGCTCGAAGGCCGCACAGTAATATCCATTGCCCACCGGCTCTACACTGCTTATGATGCCGATCGCGTGGCTGTGATGATAGATGGCGAAGTGGCGGAGCTCGGTAGCCATGACGAGCTCGTGGCTCTGGGTGGCGAATACGCCTCGCTGTGGCATGCCTGGCAGCGAGACTAGCGTGCGCTTTCTTTAGGTGCAACCCAGCCGAAGCGTGGTTGCACCCGCCATCCATCGTGTAGCACCATGCCGGGGAGAGCGGCGAGTGTACGCTTGCTCGCACTTGGCACGGAGCGCTGTGCATGAAGGCGACGCACATCTTATTATTTGTGGGTGTGCCGCCTGAATGCCGGGCGCACATATCGCTCATTGAGTGTTTTGCTCGTCGATTAGAAAGCAGCTTGTATGACTGTGCGCTCAGACCTGCGCAATGTGGCAATTGTGGCTCACGTTGACCATGGGAAAACTACTCTCGTAGATGGGATGCTCTGGCAGGGTGGAGCGCTTGGAACGCGTGCGAACGCCGCCGAGAAAGCGGGAGAGCGCGTGATGGATTCAGGCGATCTGGAACGCGAAAAAGGTATCACGATTCTCGCGAAGAATACCGCGATCCACTACACTGGCCCGTCGTCTGCTGATTTCGGTGCACCTGACGGCGTGATTATCAACGTGATCGATACCCCCGGCCACGCCGATTTTTCTGGTGAAGTTGAGCGTGGGCTTTCGATGGTAGACGGCGTGGTTCTCCTTGTGGATGCTTCAGAAGGCCCGCTGCCGCAAACGCGTTTTGTGCTCCGTAAAGCACTCGAAGCGAATCTGCCTGTGATTCCGGTGGTGAATAAGGTAGATCGCCCAGATGCGCGTATTTCGGAGGTGGTTGAGGAGACTCAAGATCTGCTCCTCAGCCTTGCGTCCGATATTGAAAACACAGAAGGCCTCGATCTGGATCGCATTCTGGAGATTCCGGTGATTTATGCTGCCGCGAAAGCTGGGCGAGCAGATACGGAGCAGCCTGCAGATGGCGAGTTGCCGGCGTCTGAGAATCTCGAACCGCTTTTCCGTGCAATTCTTGAGTATATTCCAGCTCCTGAGTATGACGAATCGGCGCCTCTTGTGGCGCAGGTGACGAATCTCGATTCGAGCCCGTTCCTCGGCCGCCTTGCCCTTGTGCGCATCTATTCAGGCAATCTTCGTAAGAACTCGTGGGTTGGGCTCGTGAACGGTGAGGATGATGTGCCGCAAAAGGTGCATATCACTGAGCTTCTTCGTACTCAGGGGTTGGAACGCATTCCTGCCGATACTGCTGGCCCTGGGGATATCGTCGCTATCGCGGGTATCCCGAATATCACTATCGGTGAAAGCCTCGTCGATATGGATGATCCGCGCCCGCTGCCGCCGATCCATGTGGACGACCCGGCGATTTCAATGACGATAGGCATTAATACCTCTCCGCTGGCGGGGAAAGTGAAAGGGCACAAGCTCACGGCACGCCAGGTGCGTGATCGTCTTACTCAAGAGCTGGTTGGCAATGTTTCGATTCGTGTGCTTCCTACGGAGCGACCGGATGTGTGGGAGGTGCAGGATCGAGGAGAGCTTGCGCTCGCGATTTTGGTAGAGACGATGCGCCGTGAAGGTTTCGAACTCACCGTGGGCAAACCGCAGGTGGTGAAGAAGATTATCGACGGCAAAGTGTATGAGCCGTGGGAGCGCGCAACGATAGATGTGCCTGAGGAGTATTTGGGCGCCGTCACTCAGTTGATGGCTGCGCGTAAAGGGCAAATGGCTACGATGACGAACCATGGGAGCGGTTGGGTGCGTATGGAGTTTGTGCTTCCTAGCCGCGGAATGATTGGGTTCCGTACGCAGTTTTTGACTCAGACGCGTGGCACAGGTATCGCTGCCTCGATTTCGGAGGGCTATCAGCCATGGGCTGGTGAGATTGAGTCTCGTACTACGGGTTCGCTGGTGTCGGATCGTGCGGGCAATGTGACTTCTTTTTCGCTTCAACGCCTCGAGGATCGCGGCACGTTTTTTGTGAAGCCTGGAGACGACGTCTACGAAGGCATGGTTGTGGGGGAGAATCCGCGCAACGAGGATATGGATGTGAACGTCGTCAAGGCTAAAGAGATGACGAATATGCGTTCTGCGACGGCGGATGTGTTCGAGACGCTGCAGGCCTCGCGTACCCTCACGCTTGAGGAGTCGATCGAGTTCGCCTCTGATGATGAGTGTATTGAAGTGACGCCAGAGACTGTGCGTATCCGCAAAGTAATCCTTTCCGCCACCGAGCGTTACCGCGAGGCAAGGCGAAGTGCGAGGGCCAGCGCTCGTGACTGAGCTGGGCGTGCCGGTACGTAACAGGGTTACTGATACCGCGAGGCAAGGCGAAGTGCGAGGGCTAGCGCTCGTGACTGAGCTGGGCGTGCCGGTACGTAACAGGGTTACTGATACCGCGAGGCAAGGCGAAGTGCGAGGGCTAGCGAAGGATCGCCGGGCGCGTCTGGGTGACCTCATTGTTGGCGCGCTACTAGCACTGCCTGCTGCTGCAGTAACTTTGGTGGTGCAGCCCGGAATTATGGGCAGTGTACTCCTGGGAATTGTGCTGTGCGTAGCAATCGATATTTCTGGCACCGTATCGAGCTTCGCGACGCGCGGTATCGGTGGCGCGTTAGGGTTTACTGCCGGAATGCTCGTGTGGCACACGCTTGCGTGGATTGTGATCGACCGCGATGATGTGCTCTATATTGAAGTGTTCGGCATGGGTGTATGGCTCGCTATCACCGCTGCCGTGTGTTTGGTAGTGGTTGTGATATGCGCATTGGTCGAGGCTCAACGCGTGAAAAAGCGGAGGTAAACGCATAGAATTCAAGGAGCAACGCGGCTGGCACTATAAGCAATTATTGCAGCAAGGGGATCGCTGTGGCTCTTGACGACGACGCACCTGAGTTTGAGGACTCATATCCGGGCGGTTTCATCGGTGACGATGTAGAAGCATCACGCCCTGATGAAGATGCTTTTGATCGTGGCGACGACTTAGAGAAACATGCGGGAGAGTCTGGCAATCCCGAGTATGAGGGCGATCAAGACGGCGAGAACGACGATGAGATAAGCGGTGCCCACCATTCACGGAGAAAATGGCCGTGGATCACGGGAGCAGCAGCGATCGCGGCGATTGCTGCGCTCTACGGCGTGAGCGGTTTTATGATGAGCGGCACCACGCCGGCGCACGCTGTTGTATCTGGTGTGGATGTCGGCGGGATGACGCGCCAAGCTGCAACTGAAAAGCTCAACGAAGAACTAGGCGATCAGCTCGTTGGTGAACACAGCGGCGTCATTTTAGACGTAGCGCTTGCGGCAGATGCTTCCGATGGCGAAGCTCTGAAGCCTTTCTCTTTCGATAGTTCAGTGCTCAAGCCTGAGATCAATGCTCAGGCGACTCTTGATCCGCTTGTGGGTTTTAGCTGGAATCCGATCAAGATCTGGGATCACTTTTTCGGCGATTCTACGTCCGTAGCGCGTACACAATTTGATGCTGAGGGTTCTCAGCATGTGCTCCAGGCGATTTCGGAGCATTTTGCTCGTGACGCAGTTGATGCAAGCTTTGCATACAACGCCGAATCTGAAAGTATCGATGTGACGCCTGCTCAAACAGGTCTAAGCCTGAGCGAGTCCCAAGTGCTCGAGGCATTGGAAGCCCAATGGCTTAACGGCTCGGGGAAGATTGATGTGCCCGCCGAGCTGGCACAACCAAGCCTTTCGACGCAAACGGTACAGGAGTTTGTGGAAACTAGTGTTGCGCCGATACTTGCAAAACCAATCGTCGTGCATCTCGGTGACGCGGCAAAGCAGCTCGAACCGAACGTGATCGGGCCGTGGATAAAGGCGGATACATCCAAGGCCACGCCGTCTCTCACCCTAGATCAAGAAGCGATGACGGCGGCTATGCCTGAGCATTTTCCAGACGTCGTCAAAGAAGCAAAGGATGCGAACGTCGTCATTGAAAACCATACGACTCCAAAGATTATTGAATCTGAAGATGGCGTAGGCGTGGATGTGGCGGATCTGGCGGCGAAGATCGTTGCGCTGCCGCAAGCCGAGTCACGAGATGTGGATGCGCTTACGGTTGTGCAACCGGCGGAATTCACTACCGAGGACGCACAAAACCTTGGGGTGAAAGAGGTAGTGTCTGAGATTTCGACGCCCGTGACCGCTGACAGCCATCGCACAATCAACTTACGGGTAGGTTCGCAATACATTTCCAATCACGTGATCAAACCCGGCGAGCAGTTTAATCTGCAGGAGTTGCTGGGAGATGTCACTGCAGAACGCGGATTCGTGAATTCGGGCGTTTCGGTGAATGGTCTGCCTGCTGAGGGGATGGGCGGTGGCCTCTCCCAAGTGGCTACGAATTCGTTCAACGTGGGCTATCGTGCCGGTATGAAAGATATCGAGCATCAGGCTCACACCACGTATTACGAGCGTTATCCGATGGGAATGGAATCAACGATGTGGATTCCAGATATTAACGTGGTGTGGGAGAACGTGACTCCATACGGCGCGGTGGTTGATTCGTATGTGGAGGGTGGAAGGCTCGTCACGAAATTGTGGTCTACCAAGTATTGGGATGTGGATTACTGGATAGGTGAGCCCTATGCCTACACGCAACCGACGACGCGGGACAACAATTATCCCACGTGTATTCCTTCATCTCCAGGAGGTCCAGGCTTTACCGTGCAGTGGGGCCGGAAGATCACGCGAGAGGGAAGCGTAGTGGAGGATGTGACTAATACGTGGACGTATGCTCCGCACGATGGTTCACGCTGTGTGTGATCCGGCAGTATGAATATGCCGGCGTGTGTTGATTGTGAAAGCCGGACATGCCGTAAATCGGTTTGCTGGCAAGTGCTGATCCGCAGATACTTGAACTGTAGTAACGAGTAAGGGAGTAAAGGTGACGTACATTATTGCACTGCCATGTGTGGATGTAAAAGATCGCGCATGCGTGGATGAATGCCCTGTGGATTGCATCTATGAAGGTGAGCGCACACTCTATATTCACCCAGATGAGTGTGTTGATTGCGGCGCATGTGAGCCGGTATGCCCGGTTGAGGCAATCTACTATGAAGACGATCTCCCGAGTGAATGGTCGGAGTACACGAAGGCAAATGCTGAGTTCTTCGATGAGATAGGTTCGCCAGGTGGTGCATCGAAGCTTGGCCCGCAGGATTTCGATCATCCGCTTATCGCTGCGCTTCCGCCGCAAAACTGAGTGCGGATAGGCTGTGGCTCGTCTAGGTGTCGCGCTGTGTTATCGCTGGTAGCCCTCGGCGCATACGCCGACTCACAGCAGGCTATCCATAGGCCGCCCCTGATTTAGACGAGGATCGAGCTTATGCCTCTCTATAGTGACTCACTTCCAGATTTCCCTTGGGATACGCTTGTGCCTATTCGTGAACGGGCGGCACGGCATCCCGAGGGATCTGTTGATTTAACTATTGGAAGTCCCGTGGATCCTGTACCGCCAATAGTGATCCAAGCGCTGAGCGAGGCGGCAGATGCTCATGCGTATCCGCCGAACCTCGGCAGCGAAGAGTTACATGAGGCGATTCATCAATGGATGGTGCGTGAGCGAGGGATTACCTCGCAGGTGGGCGTGATTCCTACTCTCGGTTCGAAAGAAATGGTTGCTTTATTGCCATCTATGCTCGGCCTTGGGAGCGGGAGTGTTGTGGCGTTTCCGCGCTCCGCCTATCCCACCTATGAAGTGGGTGCGCGCCTTGCAGGAGCGCAACAGCTGGCAGTCGATCCTGATACGGATCCGAATAGCTGGCCGACGGGTATTTCGATGCTGTGGCTCAATTCGCCTGGAAATCCAGACGGGCACGTGCTAGATCGCGGACAGCTCCGCAGAATCATTCGCTGGGCTCGCGATAGCAAGGTGATCCTTGCGTCAGACGAGTGTTATGCCGCTTTTGTGTGGGACGCACCCGAAGCACCGTCTCTCCTTAATGATGATGTGTGCGGCGGCGATACACGCAATCTCCTAATGCTTTACTCCACGTCGAAGCAATCAAATATGGCGGGCTATCGCGGCGCATTTATCGCAGGAGATCCGCTGCTCATTGAACCTCTTGGGGAACTGCGCAAACACAGCGGCTTTATGATGCCATCTTTCGTGGCTCACGCCATGGCGGTGGCGTTGAACGATCAGAACCATGTAAAGGCGCAACGCGAGATATATGCACGCCGGAGGAACGTGCTTTTGAGTGCTGCAGAGGCAGCGGGATTACATAACGATCCTGATTCAGTTGGCGGGCTCTACTTGTGGCTTTCAGCAAAGCATCCAGATGGGGAGCCGATGGAGGCATGGGCGATGGTGCGCACATTTGCTGAACTCGGAATTGTGGTAGCGCCAGGTACCTTTTATGGCAATGGGGGAGCGAAACGCGTTCGGGTATCTTTAACGGCGAGTGACGCCGACATCCGCTCGGCAGCGCACAGGCTCGGGAGTTGGGAATATGCCGCCTCACGTGTGTGATTAAGCGCCAGCATTTTGTGTGCGTTTTGTATGCGCCGGCCACGGCTCGAACCGTGAAGCCGAGCAAGCGTTAGTGCTGGGGTAGGCGCTGGTTTTGAATCGAACCCTTTAATCGAATCTTCGTTTGATCGAGTGGCATGGGTGACACATGGGCGATCAATCCTATGCGTTTTGGCGCGAGTGCCGTAAGTGTGCTAAACGGCCGTAGGCGTAGGCGCTCTTAGTGCGCCTGCCTAGGCGAAGCTGCCTTAATTCTGCTTACAGAAGAAATTACGAGTAAAATACCTTGACGTCAAGGTTTTTATCTCGATATAAAGAAATATCTTTATGTATCGGTTAATATAATCGAGTAACCTGAAGACGTTGCATAGCGATTGCAAAACAGGTGGTGTGAAGCGCACTGGCGCGCTCGCGCCATCATTGCTGAAGGGAGACGTTAATGTCTGGTAATGCACAACTCACAGTCGATGGAAAGACCCTCGACCTTGAGCGCGTGGAAGCCGTGAACGGCAACGATGGTTTTCTTATCAATCAAATGCTCGGCGAAACGGGCACAGTAACCCTAGACCCTGGTTTTACGAACACTGCCTCAACGACGTCAAAAATCACCTATATCGACGGCGAACAAGGTATCTTGCGTTACCGTGGATATCCGATTGAACAGATCGCTGAAAAGTGCAGCTTCCTAGAGACTGCGTATTTACTCATTTATGGCGAGCTGCCGACGCAGTCTGAGCTCGATACATTCACAGCCGAGATCGACCGGTACCGCGAATTACCTTCAGACTATCGGCGCTTCTACGAAAACTTCCCAACTAAGGCGTCTCCAATGGCTATGATCCAGGCAGCTATTGCGGGCCTTGGAGACTATTATCCAGACAGCCTCGATCCTCTCGATCCTGAAGCGCGCGATCTCGCAACGAAGATTCTCCTTGCAAAGGTGCCGATTTTGACGGCGAATGCCCAAAAGCATGGGGAGGGGCACTACGTGCTCCAGCCTGATCCGGATCGTCTTTTCGTCGAGGACTTCCTCAACCTGGCACTTTCGACCCCGGGTGCGGAGCCTCTCGATCCACTCCTCGTGCACGCGTTGGAGAAGCTGCTCATCCTGCATGCCGATCACGAGCAGAACTGCTCCACATCGACTGTGCGCGTGGTAGGTTCATCGAATGCGTCGATGTATGCCGCGATTTCCGCTGGCGTAGGCGCCCTCGCAGGGCCGTTGCATGGCGGCGCGAACAAGGCAGCGCTCGATATGTTCGATCACATCAAAGAAGAGGGGCTGACGATCAAGGAGTTCGTCAACCAGGTGAAGGCGAAGAAGAATGGCGTGAAGCTCATGGGCTTCGGCCACCGCGTCTATCGCAATTATGATCCTCGTGCCCGCGTGGTGAAGGGCGTGGCCGACGAAATCTTGGAGAAGCTCCACGGCGACGTAGAGCTCTTCGATATGGCTCGCGAGCTCGAACAGACGGCGCTCTCCGATGATTACTTTATTGAGCGCAAGCTCTACCCGAACGTCGACTTCTACACCGGCGTGATCTACAAGGCGATGGGCTTCCCTGTGCCAATGTTCCCGGCGCTGTTCGTGGTAGGCCGCCTGCCTGGTTGGATTGCCCAGTATCGCGAAATGCTTGAAGATCCTAACGGCAAGATTGCCCGCCCACGCCAGGTGTATCAGGGCTATGACGAGCGCAATGTGCCAGAAATGAGCGAACGGTAGGAGTGCATGAGAGGGGGGCTGCGCGTTACTCTGCTGCGCACGGCTCCTCTCTTTGCGAAGAGCCCATTGCTGGATGGCGGCTCCCGCATAACACTGCATTGGGCATTCCATCAAATGGCGGTTTCTTGAGGTGAAAACCTCGGAAACCGCCATTATGCGTCATGTACCGGATATGTTCAGACGGTCCGGCGCTCCATCATTACTGTTGCGGGGCGGGGCTATCCCAAAAGTCTGTGATGGAAAGCCCGACCTGGGTGAGAAGAGAGCGCAGGCGGGGCAAAGAAATGCCGACCACTCCGTGGTGGTCTCCCTCGATACGTTCAACGAATGGCCCGCCAAAGCCGTCAATCGTGAAAGAACCCGCCACTGCGAGTGGCTCGCCCGTAGCGATGTAGGCTTCAATCTCTTCATCGGTCAGTTCGGCGATGTGCACAGTGGCGCGTGAAACGCCAGCAGCTACTTCGCCGGTTTTGAAATTGTAGACCCAGTGTCCTGTATGGAGATCGCCTGCATTACCGCTCATCTTATGGAGGCGCTCACGAGCAGTTTCCGGAGTATGGGGTTTGCCCACCACTTCGTGATCCATCTCGAACATCGAATCGCATGCAACAAGCGCAGCGTAGGGCCCATGCGCGAGTAGAGATCCGCTTGTTTGCTCAGTTGCGATTTCCCCCGAGTGCTCACCTGGGAGGAAAGACGAAGCAGAGGCGGGTTGTGGCGATGACACACCATCATTGGCTGGCCCTGCATGGCGGGAACTTTGAGCGCTCAGGTGTGCAAGTACTGCGCGCCCTTTGGCTTCGGCAAGGGTGCTCACCTGTTCACTTGCGCTAGGCGTGCCAGACGTAGAGGAGGCAAGTGTGCGAAGAACTTCCTCTTCGTCCACATGGGAAACCAACACACGTGTTGCGATTCCTGCTGCACGGAGAGTCTTTAACCGGGCGGGTGACGACGATGCCAGAAGAAGTTGCTGAGACATATCGCCAGCGTATCACCTCTGAGGTAGCCTATAAGCCTTCACGCAGGGTTGTGGCTCAGATTTGGTTGCCACGCGGTTAGCGTGGATCGATTCTTCTGGCTGCTGCTGAGTTTGGCAAACAAACACATACGCGGCTGGTGTCGAACACGAGATGTGGCGGGAAATATTACGAAGAGAAACCACTTTCAAAATAGGTACAAAATGAGTAAAGTTGAAGGAGTGACGAGTACCACAGATCCTGCGTATTCGCCGAGTGAGGGAACTACCCCACATCGGAGTGAAAACCCGCCTGAGACGAAAGCACAGCCGACCACCGTAGAAACGCATGTGGCTCGGCTGCTTGGTGGCGCATCAAAGTATTCTTTACTCGACGTCAGTGAGATTCTTGGAATCCAACCAAACGTCGTCCGGCGCTTTTGGCGAGCCATGGGCTTCCCAGGGATTCGGGATGCAGAAACGAAGCTTTTTACCGAATACGATATCGACGTTCTGCGCGCACATCTGAAAGTGGTGGAACTTGGCCTTGCAGATTCTGACTCGCTAAATTCGCTCATCCGCGCACAATCACATCTGGCTGATCGAATGGTGCTCTGGCAGTATGAGGCACTCGTAGAAGAATTCGAAGGGCGCTACGATATTGACGAGCTTTCGGCGCGTTATATGGTGCTTGACCATATTGATGAATACGAAGAATTCCTCGTGTATCAGATGAAATATGCCTGGCGGCGCCACCTGGCGGCAATGCTTCGCCGCTCGGAAGCAGAGCTGCAGAATATGGCATCCGATGGAAAGGATGTGCAGCTCACCAGATCATTTGGATTTGTGGATCTCGTGAGTTTCACGCACCGTTCGGGCAATCTTACGCCGCACGCACTGATCGATTTTATCCAGACGTTCGAATTTGCTTCCCGAGATGTGATTTCACAGTATGGCGCACGCGTAGTGAAAATGGTGGGCGATGCCGTGCTCTATGTAGCCGATGATCTCGAGACGGGCATCACGGTAGTAGACGAAATTGTGCGAGTCCTCCGCGATGAGCCGAATATGCCCGATGTACGTGCATCCCTTGTGTGGGGGCCGGTAGTCTCGCGGTTTGGTGATATTTTCGGGCCGAAGGTGAATCTTGCTTCACGGTTGTGTGACGTGGCGCCCGTGAACGGCATCCTTGTAGATAGTGAAACTGCGGCAGTTCTTAACCGCCTTGAATCAGAATCTGGCGATACCTACTCCCTTGAATCCTATGAGATTCCAGAGCTTCAGGGGATCGGTTCGATCAGTGCTGCACTCGTAAAAGTGACGAAAGCTGATCACCGCGACGCTTCAGGCCTCTAGGTGACGGAGCAAAACCCCATACTCCCCAGTGCTATTGGCCAAAATCGGCAGCTGAGATAGAGCCGTCGCGTACCTTCGCCCAAAAACTATCAATCTTCTCCGGATCAAGGCGCACTGTTGCCCCGACACCACCGGGATAATACGCAAGGTCAGAGATCGGGGGAGTACCAACTAGCCCGCCGTCACCCATCACAGAACGTAAGGTGAATCCTGCGCCCACAAGCGAGAGCAGAGAATCGGAATCATCCACGGTGAGGGCAGAAGCGCCTGCGCCAACGAGTTCGCGCTGCGCACTTGGGCTCGTTACCGTGTGCAAAGAAATCGCTTTGCCAAGAATCTTCGATACCACTTGGCGTTGACGTTCGGTGCGGCCAATATCGCCCAGCGGGTCGGCATATCTCATGCGTGAAAAGGCGAGTGCGGTGGCGCCGTCTGCGTCGTGGCAACCGGCTTGCCACACGAGCCCTGAGAGTTCATCGTTTACATCGTAATCGAGGCAAAGGTTGACGCCGCCCACGGCATCCGTGAGATCTGCAACTCCATCCATTCCTATTTGTACGTAGTGATCGATGGTGAGGCCAGTGAGGTTTTCTACGGTGCTTGTGAGGAGTTCCGGACCGCCGAATGCGTATGATGCGTTAATCTTGTTCGCGTTATAGCCAGGGATCTCCACGTAGCTATCTCGCGGAATCGAAAGCAGTACAGGGTTTCCAGAGCGCGGCTTATGGAGGAGCATAATCGAATCCGCACGCATGCCCTCGGTGGAATCATTCACGATACCCCCGCGCTCATCTGACCCGACGATGAGATATGTAGTGCCCGGCGTATTGGAAGCTCCTGCAAGTGCCGGTACGTGGGCAAGCTTTGAGTTGCCGTATATATAGAGGTACACGAACCACGAGGCCGTGATAAACAGCCATATCAGTACGATCGCCAGTAAGATCTTGCCCCATGAACGAGCCTTGTACGTACCGGACGCAGCCTGGGATGTAGTGCGCTGTGTAGCATACGAGCCGCTAGGCGAATACGGGGTATTGCCTTGGGGGCGCAGCGCAGCAGGTTGGCTGTATGCTGCCGTGCGTTGGGGGTAGCTTGCGTCATTTGACGTAAGCTTCTGGCGAGGCTGTTGGATACCAGGGCGGATGCTTCGTTGTACGCCCGGCTCAGAGGAACGGCGGGTGGATCGTGGCGGTTGGGTAGAGTAACGGGGCGCAGAGCCTTGCGTTGCAGAGCCTTGCGCCGCAGAGCGCCGCGACGCTGAGGCGCGTGGAGGCACCGATTGCGGCGGTGGCGTGCGAGGTGATGGGGCACCGCCGCTATTTCGCCGTGGTGGGATCGACGGCGGCATTGAAGGTATCGATGATGCTCGCTTGCGTGTGGACGCCTGTTGCTGCGGCGCTAAAGAACTCGCGTGAGACGCTGCGCTCCGCCCAACTTCCTGTGCACCATAGGCTGAGGGGCGAGGGTGGTGCTTTTTCGGTTGAAAAGACGGCGGCTGAGCCATTACTGATTGCCTCCAGCTTGCCCGTTGCCGGTTGTGTTCCTACCGGATGTGCTGTTTGGAGCGGTGGTATCCGAAGCGCTACGATCCGGATCGGAGCCGTTGCTATCGCCGTCTGTGCCAGAATTGCCTGATTCATCGGGCGGAGCTGCACGATTGGTGATAACGACTTCTTCTTGCGTTCTCTCGTATCCGTTCGGGGAAAGCTTCGGAAGCGGTTCGTCATTGCGCAGAGCTTCCCATACGCTCTCGGCTTCGGCAGACGGGCGTACGCGGTTCGGGTTTGAAGGATCGCTGTAGAACGGCATCGTCACGAAATTGATGTTTTCTGAATCGATATTGCGCAGGGAATACATGAGGCCTGCAAGCACATCAAGATTGCCCAACCCCTCAGAAGTGTCAAGATTGCGGGTTACAGCGCCAAGCATTGAATACATGCTCCCCGCATCTGTGAATACACTCATGCCGAGGATCTTTTCCGCGATTCTAAATACAAGTTCTTGTTGGCGGCCAATACGAGAAAGATCAGAACCGTCGCCCAAGGTTTTGCGGGCGCGGGCAATCCCCAGAGCTTCATCGCCGTTAAGAGTGTGGCAGCCGGCTGTGAGTTTCAGGTTGGCTTGCGGATCGTCAATATCTTGGGCGAAACACATATCTACACCGCCGATAGCATTGACGACGTCCTTAAACGAAGCGAAATCCACCACTACGTAGCCATCTACTAGCACGCCCGTCATTCCTTCTACTGTGCGCAAGGTACAGGCCGCGGCAGCAGATACATCGCCAGTAATACCGCCGAGCATAAAAGCAGAGTTGAACATATCTTGCGTGCGGTAGGTGCGATCGCCATTGGGGAGGGTACAGGACGGAATATCGACGATCATATCTCGCGGGATGGAGATCACATTGATGCGTGAGCGATCTGCCGAAATGTGAACGAGCATAGTGGTATCGGAACGCATGCCTTCTACAGCACCCGAAGCTCCAGTGCCGTCAATATCTGAGGCGCCTTTACGCTCGTCCGAGCCGAGAAGGAGAATGTTGAGAGGCTGGCCAGCCTTTTGATCAATCGGGATAACCGGCTCGGGGCGTTCTTCTTCGGATACGTATGTATCGAGCGAATGTTGGGTGATGTTGTTTTGGAGCTTGTAGGTGAGTGTGCCGGCGAAAGCTCCCCCGCCCAGAATCATGGCAAGTACAATCAATCCAAGCGCACGTAACGCATTGAACAGCGGTGCGCGGGCTTTTTTGTGCTTCGGAGCAGTATAGTGCGCCTGAGCCGAGGCGTGCTCGCGGCTACGCTGAGGCACGCTCGGGCGGGGAGGTTTACTTGCCATGGTGGATATTTTACTCTGAGCGACGCAGAGTTGAGGTATTTCATGGCGGGCAGAAATGCGGGGTGCTCAAGATGCTCGGAGTGCTGCTTCGAGGTCTGCGGTTCTGATGCGGGGCATGGGATATACCCTGAGCGAATCAGAGTATGGCTTCAATTCGCTCTACTCGGCGGTGGATTCAGCGTTTGCTACGTTTCCGTGTACGTCGCCATCCGCTTTACTTTCATCGATGGCGGAGTTTCCTACCGGAGAGTGGCTTGCGGCTTGTAGAAGAGATTGTGAATCTGCACGTGTGATAGCGAGCTCACGCGCAAGTTCAACGAGCCGACTCTCAAGAATGTTGAGACGGCGATAATTGACCACCGCATAAGACAGAAAGGCAATCACCAGCATGTAGAGGAGAAGGTCTGTTCCACGGCCAACACCGAGAAAACGTGCCACGTATCCGGTGATATCTGGGAAAATGATTGACGCTATGGCTGCCGCAACGAATAGGAGGAGCAGCAATCGTCGCAGCGCCACATTCTTTGCATTGTTGGTGAAATGCACAAGATAATAGGCAATAACGAGCACTGCTGCGATGAGAACGATCTTGATCAACATAGTCTTAATTCTACATTTCGTCTGGGTGTGGCGGCGTGGCTGCGGCGTCTGTCGTCACTTCGGTTCGAAAAACAGTTCGGTGAGGATATTGACGCCGTTGAGGAGGCTCTGCCCTTTGGCACGCGAGTAATCCGTGTAGTCGATCGTCACGGGGTATTCAGCCCATGGGAGCTTGCTTGCTGCTAGTTGGGATATGATCTGTGACGCGTGAGCCATGCGGTGCTGAGTGAGGTTGAGTTGCTCGGCAGCATCGCGGCGAAGCACGCGTAATCCATTGTGCGAATCCGTGAGCTTCATGTGCTTGGTGAGGTACGTGACCTTCGCCGCAGTGGCGAGCACGAGATGCTTGATTTTTCCGGCTTGGTGGTTTCCGTCAAGAAAACGTGACCCGAGAACGAACGCAAGGTTGTGCTTTTCGGCATATTGAATCATAGCTAGTGCGTCCGAGGTGCGATGCTGGCCATCAGAGTCGAACGTTACCATGTATTTTGCGTCAGTGTGGGTGAGCACCCATGTGATGCCGGTTTGGAGCGCCGCGCCTTGGCCAAGATTAATCGGATGAGAGACGACGGTGGCTCCAGCAGCGCTCGCGATGGCCGCGGAGTCATCAGTAGAGCCGTCGTCTACCGCAACGATGTTCGGGAACGTTTCGCGTGCCGATCGGATGACGTCGCCCACGACGGCTCCCTCGTTGTAAAGAGGCATCACAAGCCATGTGAGAGTTGATAATCTGCTATCAACTCGCAGTGCGTCTAGGTGCTCCGGGGGATGCGAGGGTGTCGATGTGTCCATGGTTCGTATTATCGCACATGAAATCAGCGGGCAGCATTGACGCTGCCCGGATCTCACAATCATGGCCTCCTAGTGCGGTTTTATGCGCTCGCTGATTGAGTTGTCGCATCATAACGCAGTGCGTGTTAGCCTAAAAGCAGTACACGTAAACAACAATAGGGCCGGCGAGAAAGCTTTTTGGAGATTACCGTCTGGCTGAGCTTCGCCGCAAGACTTCGTGGTTAGGCGATGCTGTCGGTTTACTTAGCTTACTTGCCGATTGACGATTCAGTGGGGGGATATGAATTTACGCGATGTTGCCAAGATGGTGCTAACGGGTCTTATCGTGTTTTCTTTGGTGACGCCGTCTGCGCATGCGGTAGATGCCTCCGGTAACTCTTCGTACGTTGAAGCGAACCAGACTTCTGGGGCGACCACTGAGACGTCTCAGACGAGCGGTGCAAATGGGGGGCACAGAGTCTGAAAACATCCGTGGGGATCTGACTGAGGAGCGAACGCCGACTTCTGAACCTGAACCAAAAACTCAGGCAGGTATCCAAGACGAAAGCGTCGTCGATCTGGGAGGCGACGCGCTGAACAACCCGATTGACCTTACTGGATCTGGTAAATGGGTAGCTTCTTCTGGGCGCTGGTGGTGGCGCAATTCCGATGGTACGTGGCCAGAGAATACATTTGCGATAATCGACGGCTCAGAGTACTACTTCGATACCTCTGGTTGGATGGTGTACGGTTGGCAGCAGATAGATTCCGATTGGTATTATTTCGGCTCAAAGACTAGTGGTGCACTCACCACAGGGTGGCTTCATCACAACAACAAGTGGTATTGGCTAGATCCTGACAACTATGGGCGTATGGTGACCGGCCGTTTCACGGCAAGCGATGGTAGAGACTACATAGCACGTGGTGGTGGCAATGGCGCCATCTATCAAAACCAATGGATTTCGATAGATGGCGGATGGTATTGGGCGAATAAAGGCGGGGATATTCGGTCTGGCTGGTTGTGGTACAAGGCGCGTTGGTATTATTTGGATCCCAGCCAGAAAGCGAAGATGGCAACCGGAGAGGTAGTTGTCTCTGGCAAACAGTATTTGCTTCTCGGTGACGGTGCCATGTTCACCGGATGGCGCAAGGTTAACGGTCAATGGATGTATTACCATGTTCCAAATGGCCATCGAACCGTAGGTTGGTACAAAGATCGTGGCGCCTGGTATTACTCAGATGCCCAAGGAATAATGCAGACTGGCTGGCTGTCACTCAACGGAAAGAAGTATCTGCTTTCTTCATCTGGCGCGATGGTGACTGGTTGGTACAAGCATACGTCAGGCTGGTTGTATTTTGATTCCTCAGGGAGTCAACGTTTTGGTTGGGTGAAACTGGGTAGTGCATGGTACTACCTCGATCCAGCAAGCGGCGTCATGGTAACAGGTACCCGGCGCATCAATGGCAAGACTTATCGGTTCTTAGGCTCTGGTGAGTGGATAAACTATCAGGTGCCTGGCGGATATCTCCAAGTTACCAATCGTTTGTCCTCGTTGGGATGGAGTACGAATACCCTTACAGCAGGGATGAATGGCGTTAAAGTACGTATCGTGCAGCAAAAGCTCGGCATTTGGTATTCGCGCCGGCTTGTGACGATGGATAGTCAGACGATTAATGCGGTCAAGGCTTTCCAGCGCCGTGCTGGTATACCGGCCAACGGAGTCGTAGATAAACGCACATGGGACGCATTGCGCACTGGATACAGCTGGTACGTCGATCAGTATATGCCTTCACCCATTTCCGTCAGCGCTAGCCGCCAGGAGCACATCGATGCATTGGTAAACTATGCGCTTTCAGCTCGTGGTTCTCAGTACACATGGGGAGGTGCAGGCCCGTACAATCTCGGATTTGACTGCTCGGGTCTTGCATTGCAGGCGATGCATGCTGCGGGGCTTGATCCTCAACCAATAAACGTCGTCAAACATGGCTGGCCTGCATATCGGAGCTCGCGAGAGCTATATGCGCATCCAAAGCTAAAGCATGTGCCGTTTGGGCAACGGCAACGCGGAGACCTGGTGTTTTACCAGAATCGCTCAGGAGTTGTCTATCACGTGGGGATATATCTCGGCAATAACCAAATCATGCAAACGGACTCTCCGGGCAAGCCGGCGGGGATAACCTCCGTGTATACATTCTCTACTGTTGCCCCAACGGTTGTGCGTCCGTTTCCCTGATAGAGGGGTGGGTAGGTAAATGCGATTGACGAGAATACGAGCCGTACAACTGGTTGCCGCAGGTGTGCTTGTAATTGCCGGTGGCTGCTCCGCCACGCCGAGTGGAGGTGCATCGGTCAATACGAGTGAACTTTCAGGCGATAGTGGAGTGGAAGCCAGCCCCGATCCGAATACCAACGCAGGGCTTTCCGACAAACGAGCAGTGAGTCAAGAGTGTAATTCAATGGACGATTTGCTCGAACAAGCCCTTAGCGAACTAGATAGTGGGAAAGAGTTCATCACTGCGTCGAAGGCATGGGACGAGGCAGATAATGCCAATGAATTCGATCGTGTTGCTTCAGAACTCCAGGGGGCGTGGCTGAATTTCGTCGGCGACTTCTGGGACGCGTATCAATCGGAGTTCGATGTATTAGCTGCAGCGGATAAGCAGGCACGGAGTGCTTACGATGCCATGAAAGACTATGTTGGGTTGGCTCCCTCTTTCTATGCAGGAGAGATACCACAATTTGATGATCCGGAGGCGATGGAAAAGATCGCAGCCGGGGAAGACGTGGACGTTAATCCTGAGTTCACTCATGCATCGGAGCGTCTATCGGACGATGTTGCAGCCATTAGTATCTGCCTACCAACGTGGCCTGTAATGTTCTAGTGAACCATTCAGAAAGCTCTTGCATTGCGCCGAAGTATTGCAGTGCAAGAGCTTCCTCTGGATTAAAGTGCAGGTGTTATGTTTAGATCGATTCGGCCGTTATATCCGGATATACCAGGAGCTACGGTGTATTGCCACAAATCCCATGAGCCGTTAATGCTGGGTCTCGCAGCATTCCAGTGGGCTACCCAGTAAGAGATGTTCAACTTATCGAGCTCAGGCTTGTTAAACTTCGATTCGAACCACGACGCACTGGCATACACGCCAGCACTGTGGCCTTTCGATTTCACGGTCTTTACGAATTGCGTGATCTGGTTCGTCAAAGTGGCACGTGACTGGTGTGCCTGATGAGTCGGATCCTCTACGTCCATATATATCGGGTACTGGAGTTTCTTGGTGCCGAGGTACTCCAGAGCTTTCCGTGCCTCCGCTGTACCCTCATTGCCGGAATTTGCAGCACTATACCAATAGACGCCTACGGGTATATTCCGTTTCGTCAGCTCACGATAATGCTTCTCAAAGTGCTTGTCTTTGTAGTAGCTGTTTCCGGTGGCTGTTCCTGTGTAGCCGATTCTTATGATTGCGCCGCTAATGCTCTTGGCCAGAAGATCGTAGTTGGTCTTGGAAGGGTCTTGCCATTGTGAGATGTCAATAACGGGCTTGGAATCGAATCTCCAGGCGCCGGTCGAATCGAAATAGTGCAGTTTGCCGTTAACGGTGACGGCGCCCGTTACCATTTCGCCGTCAGGTTGTAGGTAGTATCTGACGGCACCGACGCTCAACCATCCTGTATGCATCCGCCCGCCACCATTTGGGTCGAGATAATACCATTTGTTGTTGAGACGGAGCCACCCAGTTGTCATGGCGCCTTTTTTCGCCGGGGTGAGATAGTACCAACTTCCTCCATCTTGAAGCCAGCCAGTGTGCAGGCTGCCGTCAGGATTAGCATAATACCAGTTGCCTAGGTGGCTAACCCATTGATTGGTGTAGATTGCTCCGCCAGTGGACTCGGTACTGATGTAGTACTTGCCGTTGGGTGTGGCGAATAGTCCGTACGTCAACGCAGCTTTGCGCTGGGGATCGAGGTAGTACCACTTTTTGTTGTCCAGCAGCCAACCTGTGTGCACCGCGCCGGCTTTTGAAGGATCGCCGTAATACCATTGCCCGGATACGTTAAACCAGCCTTGGGCGACGGCGCCGCTAGAAGACGCCCAATATCGTCGCCCGGACGACGTCACCCATTGGCTTTGGTGAATTGCTCCGCCGCTTGCTTCGCTACTGAAATAGTAGTGGTTATCGGCGGCTTGGAATAAGCCGTAGGCTAACGCGCCACCATGCTGCGGATCAAGATAGTACCATTTGCTGGAGATCAGGCGCCATCCGGTAGCCATCGTACCGCCGTAGTGCGAATCGAGGTAATACCATTCGCCATCCCATTGAAGCCAGCCTGTGGCCATTGCCCCCGAGCGGTTCAAGTAGTACCACTGCCCCGCATGACGCAACCAGGTGTTCGAAAGCATCGCGCCCGAAGCGTCCAGATAGTACCAGGTGTTGTTCCACTTCAGCCATCCTGTTGCAAGCGTACCTGCGTCTGTGACGTAGTACCATGTGTCATCGCGCTGAAACCAGCCTGGCCTGCTGGTTGTGGTGGCGTCGCGCATGATTGTGAATGCGTGTGGAGGAGGAGACGTATGAATACTTGCGTGTGTTGTGTTGCTTGGAAAAAGGACACATAGAAAGGCAATGCAGACGGCGACTGCTCCAGCTGAAGCTGCTCGGGCAGCGATAGAGCGCATTATAAACTCCGTTACCTCGCAGGGAACTCCGGCACGCCGAAGTAAACAATTTTAACAGCATTCACAGCCTAGCATGTTGAGTGGAGATACGCTACGCGTTCAATAATGCTAATATATAGTTGATAATGAACGCGAGATTCCCTGTATTTGCGTTGTGCGCATCTGTAACTTGTAAAAGAACGTGAGGTATTGATCGATGATTACACGCAGTGAGTTTTACGTCCTTCGTCTGCGTTCCGAGCATCCGGAGTATTCTCAGCGTGAGTTATCCCAGTGCGGCGGCATGTCGCTCGGATCTGTAAACAAGACGATCGGTGAACTTCAACTCAAGGGTTTGCTTGACAGTAGTGGAGCGATTACAGCTTCGGGTATGTCGTCACTCAAACCGTTCAAGGTTGATAACGCAGTAATTCTTGCGGCTGGCTTATCGTCCCGCTTTGTACCCTTTTCGTACGAAAGTCCGAAAGGTTTGCTTCGAGCCAAGGGTGAAGTGTTAATAGAACGTCAGATTCGCCAACTCCGTAGCGTCGGCATCACTGATATAGCGGTGGTGGTCGGATTCATGGCTGAACAGTTTTTCTATCTGGAAGATAAGTATGGCGTTGAAATCATCGTCAACGCCGATTATGCGCGCAAGAACAACTCTTCTAGCATTTACGCTGCGCGACACAAACTTGCAAATACTTATATCTGCTCTTCGGACAACTATTTCACTGAAAACCCCTTCGAACAGTATGTGTATCATTCGTACTACGCTGCATCCTATGTGGAAGGGCAGACAGACGAGTGGTGTATTGAGACGAAAGGGAAGCATCGCCTAATTACCGGAGTGACCGTTGGTGGGCACGATTCGTGGGTAATGCTGGGGCATGTATATTGGAGTAGGAGTTTTTCAAATAGCTTTAAGGCGATCATTGAAGCCGAAATTGATAGTCCTGATACTGCGTCAAAGCTCTGGGAAGAAATATATATTGAACACATCAAAGAGCTTCCGATGGTGATGCGCCCATACAGTAAGGGCTTCATATACGAGTTCGATTCTGTAGATGACATGAGGTCTTTTGACCCGCAATTCATTACGAATGTAAGTTCTGACATTCTGGACAACATTGTGAGTGTGCTTCACTGTGAGCGAGATGCCTTGACGGATTTCTATCCGCTGAAAACGGGCATTACCAATCTTTCAGTGCATTTCACGGCTGAAGGCAACGAATATGTGTATCGCCATCCTGGGATAGGGACAGAGAGGATGATCAATCGCGAGAATGAAGTGCATGCCCTCAAACTTGCGAAGAAACTAGGTCTTGACTCGACTTTCATCTATGCAGATAGCTACCAAGGATGGAAAATCTCCCATTTCTTGCCAAATGCACGCACGGTGGATCCGCGCGATCCTGATCAGTTAGCAGATGCGCTGGCAATGGCGAAAACGCTTCATGCGAGTGCTGCTGTGCTTGATAATGAGTTTGATTTCGTGGATGCAGGATTGGAGTATGAAAAAGTCTTTGAATCATTCAATGCGCCGAAACCGCAGGGATACGAAGATTTGAAGGCTTCTGTGTTGAAGCTGCGTGAGCAGGTGCGCCATGAAGAGTGGCGCACATGTATCTGTCACAACGATTTTTTTGAGCATAATATCCTTGTCGATCCTGACGGCAAGATGAGCCTTATTGACTGGGAATATGCCGGAATGGGCGATGAGGCCAATGATTTCGGTACTTTCTGTGTTTGTAGTAAGTTTCGAGAAGAAGAAATCGACGATGCGTTGAGGGTTTACCTTGGTCGTGAACCGACTGCATCAGAGCGTCGCCACTATTGGGCGTTCATCGTCTTCGCAGGATGGGCGTGGTATGTGTGGGCACTCGCCAAAGAAGCTCAAGGTGATAATACAGGTGAGTGGCTGTATGTGTACTACACCTATCCACACAGATATGCCGATCGTGTACTGGCACTTTACCAGCGAGATACTCAACCAACATCTGAGAGGTGAGCCATGCGGTACGGCATCATATCTGGAATGACGTGGGCAATCGACACTTTAATTCTTGGGATTGCCCTCGGCATGACTCCCTTTGTAGATTCGCAATCAGCCGTAGCTCTTGCAGCAATCACGAGTGCATTTCTGCATGACTTTTTCTGTGCCGTGTGGATGTTCGCCTATATGGCGGTTCGCCGTCGCCTCAAAGACACGTGCGATGCGTTGCGGACGCCTGCTGGGCGCGGTGTAATCTTTGGGGCATTGCTCGGTGGTCCGGTGGGTATGACGGGTTATCTGATTGCAATTGACAATATCGGCCCATCGTACACGGCAATCATTTCAACCTTCTACCCTGCGTTTGGTACCTTGTTGGCATTTGTGTTCTTGAAGGAGCGTATGCGCCCACATCAAATTCTTGCACTTATGACGGCATTACTCGCGATTGTTGTGATGGGCTATTCCTCCGCGGGTGAGGATGGTTCCATTCACGGGCTTCTCGGATTGCTAGGGGCTTTGCTGTGCGTGGTTGCGTGGGGGTCGGAAGCAGTGATTGGCGCATGGAGTATGCGTAGCGAGGTTGTAGATAACGAAGTGGCGCTTCATATACGAGAAACTACTTCGGCCTTGGCGTACGGAATTCTAGTAGTGCCCATGCTAGGCTCCTGGGAGTTCACTCTCTCTACGGTCTGGACGGCCGGCAACGGGGTAGTTTTACTAGCAGCTCTGGCCGGTACCGTATCCTATCTGGCATACTACAAAGCCATTTCGAGGATCGGCGCTGCCAAGGGTATGGCGCTCAATATTTCATACTCGGCATGGGCGGTAGTGTTTGCGTTTCTGTTTATGAAGGAAGTGCCGTCAGTACTTGAGGTTGTATGTTGTGTGGTGATCATGTGTGGAACGATTCTTGCTGCAGCTAACATAAGAGATCTCGTTCCAACACGTCGGAAGTGAGCACGATACACTTTGGATAGCGGTGTGGGGTGGCAGCTGAACAGCTGCCACCCCACACCGTTTAGTCAACGAGGGCAGGAAGAGACCCCGTCTAGGAGATTTTCACCGTGGTTCCGATGGGTGCATGTTGCCAAATCCACTTTGCAGACTCGAGAGGCATCCGGATACATCCGTGTGATACGTGGCCTCCCAACGTTCCATCTTGAACCGACGTCTTGCTACCTGGGTTATAGAGTATCGAGTGGAAGAAATAAGCGCCGGTGAACTGCGTCGCATACCAAACTGTATATCCCTTGCCAAATGAGTCAAGATGGTAATTGATAGTGTACTGACCGCGCGGAGTTGGGGTGCTGGACTTACCTACAGAGCACGGAATGTCCTTGAGAGGTTCCCATCCGCCGTGCGTCCAATAGAAAACGGTGCACGAAGGCCGATCACGGTTGACGTAGATGAGATAGTTTGTCTTGCTATATATGCCTCTGACGGCTCTAATGTCGCTATCGAGCGAGGATCGACTGCTAACCCAGCGTCCTGTGTATTGATCCGAATAGTTCCATTGGCCTTTCGCTTTGTACCAACCAGTTGCCATGGCACCAGAGTCGGTGAGCCAATACCATTCACCGCCTGTTTTCACCCAGCCGGTGGCCATAGCTCCTGAGCTAGAGAGCCAGTACCACTTGCCGCCGGTCTTAAGCCAACCCGTGGCCATAGCGCCAGAGGAGTTCAAGTAGTACCATGAGCTCCCTACTTTTTCCCATCCTGTAGCCATCGCGCCTGAAGGTGCGAGATAGTACCAGTGGCCGCCTGTTTTCACCCAGCCGGTGGCCATAGCTCCTGAGCTGGACAGCCAGTACCACTTGCCGCCGGTCTTAAGCCAACCCGTGGCCATAGCACCGGAACCAGGACGTAGGTAGTACCAAGTCCCGCCATCATTGAGCCAGCCTTCTCGCATCTCTGCCGTGTTGGGATCGAGGTAGTACCAGCTGCCCGTCTTGTACCAACCCGTGGCTGCGCCGTTGACCGAGGGGGAGTAGTACCATGCCTTGTCCGGAGTCTGGTACCAGCCCCGTGCCAGCACGCCGTCCTTGTTAAACACGTACGTCGTGCCGTCAATCTTTGCTGCGGAATCGATGACCCGATCGCCCGATTCTGTGATATATATCCAGCCTGATGATGTTTTCTCCCAATGGGGTTGCGCCTCTTCAGGTGCAGACGCGTCGCCGTCGGCATTTGCCAACGAATCCGGGTCAGATGTGGGATTGTGGGCATCGATATTCGTGCCCGTGGTAGCGTCAGTACCGGAAGCGTTCTTATTGCTTGGCTGTTCAGACTCGCCGGGGGTGGTCTCGTCCGTCGATGAAGCGGTCGCTGTTTGTTGTAAGGTGACGGCGGGACTG
Source organism: Arcanobacterium sp. (assembly GCA_022783665.1). Classification (GTDB taxonomy): domain Bacteria; phylum Actinomycetota; class Actinomycetes; order Actinomycetales; family Actinomycetaceae; genus Arcanobacterium_A. The sequence goes on along the minus strand of JALFZJ010000006.1, from coordinate 4,089 downwards.
TCATCGTCTGCCGAGGTGTCGGCGTACGCGCCGGGGGCAACTAACGATGCTGAAACTAACAGTGCAATTAGTGACGACGAATACGTTGCTAGTCGCTTTTTCCTATGTAACAAATTAATCCTCTCCGGTAGGCTTTCGATTAGTCTCGTGCGGCTCTGTACCCTGCATTGCTCGCAGCTGTGGTGGTTGCAAAGCACGCCTCTGGGCGTGTGCGGTCGTATGTGGCTGAGCTGAATGTATGGTAGATCTTTTCGCCCTTACTGTTGATATTGCCTTTGATAGGGGCATACGAGGGGCATGTCTTATTCGACAGAGGCTGAAGGTAATACCATGTATTGCCACTCTTGTGCCATCCTGTCAGCATCGCGGCCAAAGGGGAGCCCGAAAGCACTACGGCATCTTCGATCGTCCTGTAGCATTCATCTGGAGTGATCTCGGAGTAGAGCGAGTGATTGGCTGGATAGATGCCTTTAGCGTATGTTCCATCGCTCTGGAGTAAAACTATGACGGGTGCGTAGCTCGGGCAAGAGTCGCCTATGGGAGCCACCAGAGAACTATCGGACGATAGAGCTAGTGCTGTTTGGGGTGCGATGAGTGTAGCAGTGAGCAACACGGTGGCAATCAACGTTGATTGCCACCGCTTCTGCGCCTCCGTAGAAACATGGGTATCCTCCTCGAAAACCGACGTTGTGTGTTGGCAGTATTCTACTCCTCGGTGGCTCAGAATGCTGTCATAGCGCGAAAGGACCAACTGGTAGTATGCGGAATGACGCGCGGTGTGTGGTATCGCCAATGTTGGTTCACTGCAGGAATGTGGTTGGGTGTCCTCATGCTCATCTCGTAGAATGAAGTCGATTGTCAGGGCATGTTCGTATCGACCAGAGCGTGCTTCGACGCAACAGAAGCACGGTTAGAGTGTCAGGCGTTTATGAGTGAGGCTCGAGTGAAGAATAATTCGGACAAGGCCATGTCTCTTCGGCGCAACATGCTGTGGAATTCTTTTGGTTCTCTCACGAGAACAATCTGCAAATGGCTTTTTACACTCGTTGTCGTACGTTTCTCTGACGGATTCGATGCTGCCGGAATCCTCGCGCTTGCGATGTCTATATCAAATTTAGTGAACCCGATAGCCGAGTCGCGTCTACGTGTGTATTACGTTACAGAGCAATCCGATATGAGACCTGTAGCTAACTATATGGGCATCAGGGTTGTGTCCACCTTAATAGCGCTGGTGGTTGGCGTCATGTACGCTGTCTTTTCGAGTGACGGGGAGGCGATAGTTATTATTTCCCTTTACGTCGTGTATCAGATGATTCTTAATTATACAGAGGGCTTCCATGCGGTTCAGCAAAGAGCCATGCGTATGGATTTGATTGGAATTTCTTACGCTGTGGAGGGTGTACTCTCACTCACCGTATTTACGATATCGATGTACGTTTTTCACTCGCTTCTGATCGCCATTGTGGGAGTTATTGTCGTCGCTCTTGCCGTGGCGATTGCTTATGACGCGCCATCGACAAGCAGATTCGCTGCCATCCATCCAAGGTTTGATTTCGAGGATATATTCAAGACGCTCGTACGGCTCTCACCCCTAGTGGCAGTTGCTATCACTTTCAATATAGTGGGTCTTGTGCCACGCCAAGCACTTGCTGATTCCTTTGGAGATCACGCCTTGGGTGTTTATGCGGCAGTTGCCACGCCGGTAATTGTGGTTCAGGTAGCTGCTGGTTACATATACACACCCATCATCGGGAAACTTGTTGAATTATTCCATGCCGACAAACGGCGCGTGTTGTTACTTCACCTGAAAATCATCGGTATGTTTCTCGTTATCGCGGCACTTGCTGCGTTGGTGTTTGCTGTGATGGGTGAACAGATTCTCGTGATCCTATTCGGTGAAGAAATACGCCCATACAGTTTCCTCATACAACCCGCGGTCATTCTCTCCCTGTTGACGGCGATGACGTGGTTCTTGAACGATCTCCTATTCGGCATACGCAGCTTCTGGGGTTGCTTTATCGGTGGTTTAAGCGCAGCGGTGGTGACGCTTGTTGTGACACCCCGCTTGACAGCGCTTTTTGAATTGAATGGACCAAGCATGATTGGAATCGTGTCGTATCTTGTCTCACTGATGATTATGACGGGTTTTTATGTTGCTGCGTATCTTAAGGATCCAGAACCTTTAACGGAGTGATGTGGGTTGAGGAGAGCTACTCCGGGTCGATCACGAAGGATGTAAGGTTACCAACCCCAAGGTTCCAGCTGATCCACGAACGCCTCATGGCGACGTAGAATACTCTATGAACCTGTGTTTGGTTGAGTGCCGAGAGAATACTTGTGAACACAGCGATATGAGTGCATAGATAGAGGTGAAGTGTGGCAACTGAAGAGTATTTGACGCGTGATGAAATATCTTCCTCGCTACTTGCGATACTTGTCGATTTCGACAAGACATGCTCACGTCTGGGATTACGATACGTTTTGGCCTATGGAACCCTGATAGGTGCACTTCGGCATGGAGGCTTCATTCCCTGGGATGACGACGTTGATGTACACATGCCTCGCGAGGATTACGAGAAACTATATGAATACTTCACTTCTCATCGCGAGGAGTTTCCTTACCCCATAGTGTCTTACCGTGATCGCTCGTTAGCACATTCGTGGATCCGGGTGGTAGATCCGTCGACTATGGTGGACATGCGGTATTCAGACAATAAGCTCGCCCACGGGTTATGGATCGATATCTTTCCGATGGAGAGCACGAGTAAATACGCTGTAAAGATTAACATAGTCGGGCGTGCTGTGAAAGCAATGGAATTTCTGCTGAACGTGGCGAGAATGGATCCGGAAGCGGGTTCATCCCGAGTCCGGAAGGCCGCCAAAAAGGCTCTGATCCCTCTCAAGCACGTCCTCAATCCATACAGACTCGGAGAAGTGGTAGACAAGCTTGCCCGCACCATTAACTGCGAAGGCAATGGGCGTTATCTCATTCCTATTGTGGGCGATAGTTGGAGATTCAAGATTGACTACTCTGATGTCTTCCCCTCTGAGAAGGCCTTGTTTCAAGGATATGAACTGAGCGTGCCAAGAAATCCTGATCCGATTTTGCGGCATACATACGGTGATTGGCACAGACTGCCGCCGGAAGACGAACGAGTGCCACACTCCGTTAATGTGAGGCGTGTTCGATAGACGATGTTCGCGCCCGTTCGATGAGCTCTGCTGTTGTGATCGATTCTTCGGGGCGCCACTTATATGTTTCGAGCGCGCCTGAGTGGATCATCTTGGCGAACTCGGCGAGTTCGTAGCGTAGGCCGGAGTCCTCATAGGGGTAGAAGTATCTGCGATTTTGCCGTATGTCTTCGTAGCGCACTTCAAAGCTATCGGTGAGCCACCAAGGGGCAGGCACGTAGATATATCCAATGGTTCCGGAAATCACAAGATCTCCTTCAGACTTAACGCCTAACCCCATAGTAGCAGTCGCTATCGCATGCGGGTAGGTTAAGTAGATTCTAGAGAAGGTGTCAATCCCGGTGTCTTTGTCATGGAAGGAATCCACGTTAACAGACTCATACTTGAGCCCGAGGACTTTGAGAATTGCCATAATCGGGTAAGTACCCATTTCTGAAATAGCGCCGCCGTCAGGACCTTCAACCTCACGGCCTTGGTGAACCAGCTTGGTGAACGTCGCGTCGACCCCGCGGATTTGGCCAATCACGCCACTACGGACCAGCTCAAGCATCCGGCGAAAACCCGTGAAAAATGCCGTCTTTGCACCCTCCAACAGCACGACTTTATGGTCTCTTGCTAGGGCGTAAAGTTCACGTGCGTCACTTCCCCGCAATACCATCGGGCTCTCGCACAAAACATGCTTTCCTGCAACGATGGCAGCTCTCGCATAGTCGTAATGGGTGCCATGGGGAGAAGCGATATAGACGGCGTCACAGCTGTCAATCAAATCTTCAACGCTTGGGAAAGGATCAGGTAAATCAAGCTCTTGCGTAAGAACGCGAGCATCATCACCAACCGGGGAATAGCACCCAGAAAGCTTAATACCCGACACACGCCACGATTCGCGTACCATCCGAC